>JBHHWI010000043.1:0-23401 GCA_046756445.1 Woeseia sp.
GCTAGCCCGAGTGAGCATCAAGTCCGATCGCTGGATCCGGCGTATGGCCGAGGAGCACGGCATGATCGAGCCGTTCGAGCCCGGCCAGGTGAGGGAAAATCACGGAAACCGCATCGTTTCCTATGGCACTTCGAGTTACGGATACGACGTTCGCTGTTCCGACGAGTTCAAGATTTTCACGAATATCGAGTCGGCGTTCGTCGATCCGAAGTCTTTCGACGAGACAAGTTTCGTCGACAAGAAAAGCGACGTCTGCATCATTCCTCCGAACTCGTTCGCACTGGCGCGCACGGTAGAGTATTTCAGAATTCCAAGGAACGTGTTGACGATCTGTCTGGGGAAATCGACCTACGCGCGCTGTGGCATCATCGTCAACGTCACGCCCCTCGAGCCGGAATGGGAAGGCCATGTAACGCTGGAATTTTCGAACACCACGCCGCTGCCGGCCAAGATATATGCGAATGAAGGGGTCGCCCAGATGTTGTTCCTCGAGTCGGACGAGGAGTGTGAGACGTCCTACAGGGACCGTGGCGGCAAGTACCAGGGTCAGCGGGGGGTCACGCTTCCCAAGGCGTAACGCTTCAGCACCGCGAAGCCGGTGGATTTGTCGTCCTTGAAATGCTGTATGCGAACCGGCAGGAATTCGAGCTCTGGAGCGAACCAGATAATTGCGCTGCGTCTCGAACCGACGCGCTGGCGGCGGTATTTTACCGTGTCGAAGCTGCCTGCCTTGGTCCTGACCGTCTCGGTGCCGAGTTTCTCGTAGACGGCTTCGCGCGGAGCGTTGCGGTCGATGTACGGATACTTTTCGGCGTTTGTGCCAGCCACCAGATCCGCTCGAAACACGAGCTGTTCGAGCAATCGATCGACATGATCGGTTTGAATATCGAGCTCGACGGTTACAGTCTTGTAGAGACTTTGCGCGACCGAGTCCTCCCGATTGAAAATAATCCAGGCATTTCTCTTGCTGCCTTTGGAATTGAACAGGTAATGGTATTCGATCGGCCGGAATTCGCCGTCGACCTCCTCGAACCTGGTGTATTCCACGATCGGATCGCTCTTGAGCAGTCGGGCGAAGCCGCGCGCCTTCGACACGGAGCGATACTCCAACCGGCCGGTGTCGTCGGCCGCGGACAGAGTGATCTGGTTGCTGGCTTTCAATCCGCTGATCTTGGCGTCGTAAACTGCCGTGAATGGCGTAAGCGCCAGCGCTTGCGCGGATACCAGTGTAACGAGAAGTGAAAATATCAAACGTCGCATTGAATCGGTTGCTCGAGTTTCACGCCGTCGAGCCAGGATGCTCCGCTCCTGAACTCGAGCCGGCCGGATGCAAACAAATCTGCAGCTTGTGGATAGATTTTGTGCTCGACAGCCTGAACGCGCGCTGAAAGGCGGCTCGGCGTGTCATCGGCAAGAACCGGCACCCGCGCCTGCAGAATCCGCGGGCCCGCGTCGAGCTCTTCGGTAACGAAGTGGACCGTGCTGCCGTGCCACTGTTCTCCGGCCTCGATGACACGCTGGTGGGTATTCAATCCGGGATAACTCGGCAACAGCGCCGGGTGTATATTCAGGATCCTGCCCTCGAAGCGATTGACGAACTGCGGCGTCAGGATGCGCATGAAACCCGCCAGGATCAGGAGATCGGGCTCATAGCGCTGACACGTATCTCCGAGCGCCTGATCGAAGCTGGCCCGGTCCGGATAATCCCTGTCCTGCACACACTCGGTGGGAATGCCGGCTTGCCGTGCCCGCGTGAGCCCGTACGCATCCGGGCGGTTGCTCAGCACGACTGCAATCTCGGCGGCGAGCGATCCCCGGGCCACCGAATCGATGAACGCCTGCAGGTTCGTGCCGCCGCCCGATATCAGGATCGCCAGGCGTATCAACGGAATTCCACCTCTCCGTGGCCGCGCAGCACCTCCCCCATGAGCCACGCGGTTTCTCCGGATGCTTCCAGGCTGCTGATTGCACGCTCCACGTTTACCGGATCGACCACCAGGGTCATGCCGACCCCGCAATTGAACGTGCGCCGCATCTCGTCGGCCGTTATCCGCCCGGTCAGCGCCAGCCAGTCGAAGACCGGGCCCTGCTGCCAGCTGTCGGAATCGATTCGCGCATGCAGGTCGGGCGCAAACGCTCTCGGCAGGTTGTCGCATAATCCGCCGCCGGTGATGTGCGCAATGCCCTTCACCGTGATTTCATGCATGAGCGCGCGCACCGGCCTGACATACATCTTGGTCGGCTCCAGCAAGCACTCCGCGACCGGCACGCCGCCGAACCGGGTCTGGTCGTCGATTTCGAGAACGCGCCGAATGAGGGAGTAGCCGTTCGAATGCGGCCCGCTGGACGCTATGCCGATGATGGCGTCGCCCGGCGCGACGGCCCGGCCGTCGATGAGGTCCTTCCTGTCGACCGCACCGACGCAGAACCCGGCCAAATCGTACTCGCCGTCCGGATACATGCCGGGCATCTCCGCGGTCTCGCCGCCGATCAATGCCGCGCCGGCCTGGGTACATCCGGCAGCGATGCCGGCCACGACATCCGCGGCCACGTCGATGTCCAGCCGGCCGCAGGCGAAGTAATCGAGAAAAAACAGTGGCTCGGCGCCATGGACGAGTACATCGTTGGCACACATCGCGACGAGGTCGATGCCGATCGTGTCGTGACGCCCAAGCTGCCGCGCGAGCCTCAGTTTGGTGCCGACGCCGTCGGTCCCCGACACCAGCACGGGTTCCCGATAACGGTCCGGCGGGATCGCGAACAGCCCGCCGAAACCACCGAGACCGGCGAGGACCTCTTCACGGCTCGTCCTGGCGACCAGCGGCTTGATGCGTCGGACGAGGGAATTGCCAGCGTCGATATCGACGCCGGCGTCCTTGTAAGTCAGGGGCGTTGTGCTCATCCGGGGCTGGCCAACAATCGGTGGTATTCACTGCGAGGGCGATATAATAGTGTACCCGGTTTCTGGAATCACCGATGATTGATCGAACGCCTACTGAAACGGATTTTGTCCGGCGCGCCTTGCTGCTGTTGATGGCGATTCTCGTCCTTGCCCTGCCGGACAGCGGGACGGCGGCGACACCGGCTCTGTACACCGTGCAGGTGCCACTCGACCCGGAGGAGGGCGATCCACGAGCCGCTGCCTACAAGAGAGGTCTGTGGGAGATCGTGGTCCGGGTTACCGGTTCGGAGCTACCGGCCCAGGCGCCGCTTCTGGACGAATTGTTTCCCGTTCCCAGCAGATATGTCCTGCAGTATAGCCAGCGCCCGGACGGGACCCTTCTGATTTCATTCGACGGGGCTGCCATCGGAAACGTGCTTCGTGCAGCGGGGGAGACGGTCTGGGGTCCGGAACGTCCGCTGACGATCGTATGGCTTGCCGTCGACTGGGGGCGCGGCAAGCGTGAGATCGTCGCAGCAGACGATCCCGAGCCGGCTGCCGGTGCATCGCGATCCATCGATCGCAATCGCTTGTTGCGCGAGCGTGTTCAGGAGACGGCAGCGAGGCGCGGCGTACCGGTCGCCTTCCCGCTACTGGATACCGAAGACCTCCGGAACATCAGCTTTACCGACATATGGGGCGGTTTCGACGAGCCACTCCTCAAGGCTTCCGTGCGTTACCAGACAAACTCGATTCTGGTCGGAAGGGTCCGTCCGGATACGCTGCACCGGAATCGCTGGACCTATTATCTCGGCAATAATCGGCAGGAATGGAGCGGGGAACCCGAGGACTCCATCAACCGGCTGGCAGACTCGCTGGCCGCCGAGTTCGCATTTTCGGGAAACGCACCTGTCGAGACCGTCACGCTGACTGTCTCCGGCATCGATTCGGTCTCGGCTTACGGCAGCGTGCAGCGCTACCTCGAAAGCTTGAGCCCGATCGAAGACTTCGACGTGCATACCGTGGCCGGCGACAGGATTCGATACGAGGTCCGCCTGCGCGGCGGCCTGGCGAGGCTCGCCAGGGCACTGGAAGTGGGTGATACCCTGATACCCGTGGAGGACCCCGACGCACAACTCCCGCCATTCCTGCCATCGGATTCCCTCGAGTTCATGTATCGCGCGCCCGGCCGGACCTTCTGACCGGCCAGATGGGTTACCGCTGGTTGCCAAACGCGATTTCTCTGCTGCGTATCGGCTTCGTTCCGCCGATACTGGCGTTGATCCTGAACGGGCGCTTCGACATCGCCCTGGGGTTCTTTGTCGTTGCCGGGTTTTCGGACGGCCTGGACGGATTTCTCGCAAAACGATTCAACTGGCAATCGCGCGCCGGTGCCTTGCTCGATCCGATTGCCGACAAACTGCTCATCGCCGGCACATTCATCACACTTGCGGCGACTGGCCATATTCCGATCTGGCTTGCCGTCGTCGTCGTGTTGCGTGACGTTGTGATCGTTGGCGGTGCCATGGCTTATAATTTTCTCGTCCGGCCGGTCGAGGGCGAACCGACCCGCATCAGTAAACTCAATACCGCGTTCGAGCTAATGTTCGTCCTTTTCGTCATGAGTCGTGCGGGTTTTGCCTGGCCGGACAGGATAAGCATCACCGTACTCGGCGCCGCGGTTCTCGTGACCGTTGTCGTAAGCGGCATCGTCTATGTCAGGGACTGGTCTGCCAGGGCGCTCGGCGGGGAATAAGAATGGCAAGTGACAACAGGATCAACTGGTTCATCGCGCTCGTGCTGACGGGGTGGCTTCTGTATCTGCTCGCGCCGGTTCTCACTCCGTTCGTCGCCGCGGCGCTGCTGGCCTACATCGGTGACCCGCTCGCGGACCGCCTGCAACGGCTGAGGTTTCCGCGAACCGTCGCCGTCGTCAGCGTATTTCTGCTGACATTCGTGTTCCTCGGGCTGCTCGTTTTGCTGGTCGTGCCGCTGATTCGGGATCAGGTGTCGGCGCTCATGCAGGCGCTGCCCGGCATCATCGCTCAGGCGGAGCAGGTCTGGTTGCCGCGGGCCGGGGATTTCCTGGGGCTGGAACCGGATAGCGACGTCGGGCTTGCCGCGTTCCTGGCCCGGTACAGCGATATGGCCGGGACCTGGGGCGCCAAGGTATTCATGGGCCTGACCCAGTCAGGCGCTGCACTCGTGGCGGCGTTGCTGAGTCTGTTCCTGATCCCGATACTGACGTTCTATCTGCTCAGAGACTGGGACACGATCATGAGGCGTCTCGGCGCGCTGGTTCCCGGCAAACACCGTGAAACGGTCTTGCAGCTTGCGCGTGACACCGACGAGGCGCTGGGGGCGTTTCTTCGCGGGCAGGTGCTGGTCATGCTCGCCCTCAGTATCATCTACTCTGCCGGGCTGACGCTGGTCGGACTCAAGTTTGCGATCGCGATTGGCGTCGTTGCCGGACTCGTCAGCTTCGTCCCCTACCTGGGATTCGTTTTCGGCATCGGTCTCGCCGCGCTGACCGTCGCGATGGAACCGAACCCGCTGTGGATGCTGCTCGGTGTCATCGCCACATTCACCATTGCACAGATGATCGAAGGGTCCATCCTGACGCCCAGGCTGGTCGGCGACCGGATCGGCCTGCACCCGGTCATCGTGATTTTCTCGATTGCCGCCGGCGGGCAGCTGTTCGGCTTCTTCGGCATTCTGCTGGCACTACCCGCGGCAGCCGTCCTGTCCGTTCTGGTGAGATTCGCCTACAAGCGATACCTGGCGGAGCATCCACAGGAGGTTGCCGGGGAACGCACGGAGGTGCCCGAACCTTGAGCCAGCTGGCGTTGCCCGTGCAACTCGCCGACCATGCCGTTTTCGAAAGTTTCTGGTCGGCAGGCAACGAGGAGCTGGTCTCCTACCTGATCGAGCTCTGCAATGGCGGCGTGAGCCCCGGGTGCTGGATCTGGGGCCCGTCTGCCGCCGGGAAATCCCACCTTCTGCAGGCGGCCTGCGAGCGCAGCGGCGATCGGTCCGTCTATCTGCCGCTCGGGATGCTCGGGGACGCCGGACCGGATGTGCTGGCCGGCCTGGAGCGCCGACAATTCATATGCCTCGACGACATCGACGCAGTCGCCGGCTTACCGGGGTGGGAACGCTCCCTGTTCGAGCTTTGCAACCAGGCGCTCGATTCGGGCGGCACACTGATCGTCGCGGCCAGCGCGACACAGCGCGAGTGTGGCTTCCGCCTCAAGGATCTGGAAAGCCGTTTTTCAAGGCTGCCGCCGTTCCATATCCGGCCGCTCGCCGACGCCGATCGGGTCCGCGCGCTGCAGCTTCGCGCCGGCCTGCGCGGACTCGATCTGCCCATCGGCACCGCCAACTTTCTGTTGACGCGCCGTCAGCGGGACATGGCGAGCCTTTATGCGCTCCTGGACAGGCTCGATCTGGAAGCGCTCAAGGCTCAGCGACGTCTGACGATTCCCTTCGTCAAGACCGTCCTTGCGCAAGACGACAAGTGATTGCGGCGACACGCGCACCCAGCGCGCGGGCGAGTTGACGCTCCTCTTCGCTCAGGCTGTCCGGGGATTTGTTCCAGCTGACGTGGCTCGCACCGTAGGGCGTGCCGCCGGTCGTCGTCTCGGACAGAAGTTTCTGCGTGTATGGCAGGCCGACGATGAGCATGCCGTGGTGCAGAAGAGGCACAGCCATGGTCAGGAGCGTGGTCTCCTGTCCGCCGTGCAGCGTCGAGGTCGATGTAAATACGCCGGCGGGTTTATCAGCCAGCGCACCACTCAACCATTCAGCCGACGTTCCGTCGATGAAACACTTCAGTGCTGCGGCCATGTTGCCGAATCTCGTCGGACTGCCGAGCACCAGCCCCGCGCATTCACGGAGATCCTGGTTGGTCGCATACGGCGGGCCGTCGCCGGGCACCTCATCCTCGAGGGCTTCGCTGACCGCGGACACGGCCGGCACGGTTCGCAGACGTGCGGCCGCGTTTTCCACGGAATCGACGCCATGGCAGACTTCACGCGCGAGCGCCTCCGTAGCGCCGTAACGCGAGTAATAGACAACGAGAATCTCCTGCGTGGGTGCGCCGGTCATTCCTTATAATAGCTCCAGGACTCTTTCCGGCGGGCGGCCGATCACGGCCTGCTCGCGATCGGCGTCGACCACGATCGGGCGCTGCAGCACGATCGGGTGTTTCTCTATCCACCCGGCAAGCGCGGCATTATCGTCCAGCGAAGGCAGGTCGCCGGCTTCGCTGAATTCCGTTTCCGACCTGCGCAGCAGCCCGGACACCGGTACGCCCAGCAGCGCGGCCAGACGGCTGGTCGTCGCCGCGTCCGGCGGATCCTTCAGATACTCGATCACTCTCGGCTCGACTCCGTTTTCCCGAATTATTTCCAGTGTTTTCCGGGACTTGGAGCAACGCGGATTGTGGTAGATCGTGATGTTCATGGGACCTCCCGGTGGGCTTGTCGCGTTCGAAGCCGGGCTACTCTATCAGGCGGCGACGGGGTCGTCAGGCCCCTTGCGCCCGCTTGACTGCAAGCCTTGGAGCTTGTTAGCTTTCCCGGGGTGCGCACAACAAATCCGACGATTGCGGCCGGTGCGACGGCCGGCAAGTTCGGGCGCAGCATGCTGCTTGCGCTTATCGTGTCGCTTTCTGCATGTGGAACCGGGCCCCCGGTTCAGGAAATGAGCGATGCCCGCCAGGCTATCGCGGCCGCCAGGGAGGCCGGCGCCGAGAGCCATGCGACCGAAGAGCTGCGTGCCGCCGAATCGTTTCTCGACAGCGCAGAAAGGAACCTGTCGGAGCGAGCCTACGGTCCGGCCCGTCGTGACGCAACGCTCGCCAAGGAAGAGGCGCGCAAGGCGCTCGAAGTCTCCGAAGCTTCCGTCGACAAAGAGTAGCGCATTCCGTTCATATGAGTGACCCGGACTCGCCAGCCTGCCGCCGGTTTCGAATTACCGGCCGGGTTCAGGGTGTCTGGTTTCGCGGCAGCACCAGAGACATGGCGAGGTCGCTTGCGCTCACCGGCTATGCCAGAAACATGACAGACGGCTCGGTCGAAGTGCTTGCATGTGGGCGACCGGATGCGCTCGACAAACTCGAAACGTGGTTGCAGCGCGGGCCGCAGATGGCGGCGGTTGCCCGTGTCGATGCGGAAGCCTTGGCGTATCGCGAGCTGGAAGGTTTTTCTATGGGCTAGACCCGGAACCACTTCAACCTGAGCTTGTCGAGAACCCGGTTGACGTACTTTCGCTCGCCGAGGCTGCCGTTGTACCGGGCCAGTGCGCGTTTCAGGTCGCCCTGCTCCATGTCGAGATAATACTTGAGAATCGTACAGCCGAAGCGGAGGTTGGTATCGACGTGCAGCAGATTGTCATTCGGCCTGCCGATCTCATCGAGCCAGAAAGGCATTATTTGCATGAGTCCGCGAGCCCCGGCGACCGAAATGGCATAGCGGTCGAAGTTGCTTTCGACATCGATGACGGCAAGCACGAGTTCGGGCGCCAGCTCGGCTCGTGTCGCCTCGTAATGTACCCGCTTGAGGATTGCAATTCGTTCGTTCGGATCGTCGATCTGCCGGGACAGCCGGTCGGCCATCACGCTCAACCACACCTGGGCTTCGAAGCGATCCGGAAAACTGTCCGCTTGGTTCGCGGCGGCGCGCAACAATTCACGAAGTTGCGGATCGCGCTCCTGCTGAGCGAAGGCAACGCTCGTCGCGGCGACAAGGAGAATCGAAAGTATCCGGGCCAGGCGCATCTCGCTAGCTTATCGGCGATTTCTGCAGCAATTTGAGAGCGGAATCACGTTTCAGCATTCGCGATTCACTGTCCCGCCTGTGTCGATGCTCCAGCTCGTTGGGCTCCAGACCCCGCTCGCTGATGACCAGGCGATGCGGGATGCCGATCAGTTCGGCGTCGGTAAATTTCACGCCGGGCCTGACGTCCCTGTCGTCGAACAGGACTTCCAGACCCAGGTCCTGAAGTTCGAGATACAGTTTTTCGGCGGCTTCACGAAGCGGCTCGGAGCGTTGCATGTCGATTGGAATCAGGACGACGTCGAAAGGTGCCAGCTGTTCGGGCCAGATGATGCCCTTTTCGTCGTGATTCTGCTCGATCGCGGCGGCGACGATTCGTGTCACACCGATGCCGTAGCAACCCATGACGATTGGCGTGTCGGCGCCGCTCCTGTCCTGTACGGTCGCGCCCATCGCCTCGCTGTACTTGGTGCCCAGCTGAAAAATATGACCGACTTCGATGCCGCGCGCGATGCTCAACGTGCCTTTGCCGCCCGGAGTGGGGTCGCCCTCGACCACGTTGCGTAGGTCTACAGTCTCCGGCGGGTCGATATCGCGGCCGAAATTGACGCCCGTGTAATGCATGTCAGTCTCGTTTGCGCCACAGACGAAGTCGGACATCTGTCGTGTCGCGTGGTCGAAATAAATCGGAATGTCGAGACCGATGGGTCCGGCAAACCCGACTGCGCAGCCGGTGGCTTTTCGAACCGTGTCGGCATCTGCCATCTGGAGCGGCGACGCCACGCCGGGGATTCCCTGCGCCTTGACGGCATTCAGCTCATGGTCGCCGCGGAGCGCCAGCGCAACCGGGCCGTCATCGCCCTGGACGATGAGGACCTTGAGCGTCTGCTCGGGCGTTACCTTCAGGAATGCCGCCAGCTCTTCGATGGTCCCGGCTTTCGGGGTCTCGATTTTTTGCAGATCCTGTCTGGCCGGCGGCGCACTTTGTTCAGGCGCGATCGCGGCCGCCATCTCGACATTGGACGCATATCCGTCCTCGTCACAATAGGCGATGGCGTCTTCGCCGGAATCGGCGAGCACGTGGAATTCCTGGGAACGGCTGCCGCCGATTTCGCCGCTGTCGGCATCGACGATCCTGAATTTCAGTCCCAGGCCTTCGAATATCGCCGAATAGGCCGCGTGCATCTTCTGGTAGGACGCTTCCGACGATGCCTGGTCGATGTCGAAAGAGTAGGCGTCCTTCATGATGAATTCCCGGGCGCGCATGACGCCGAACCTGGGCCGGATCTCGTCACGGAACTTGGTTTGAATCTGGTAAAAGTTGACCGGCAGTTGTTTGTAACTGCGCAGCTCGCGACGGGCGATGTCGGTAATGACCTCCTCGTGGGTGGGCCCGAAACAGAAATCACGGTCATGCCGGTCCTGCATGCGCAGCAGTAGCGGGCCGTATTCGTCCCAGCGTCCCGATTCCCGCCATAATTCGGCGGGCTGGACGGCCGGCATGACCATTTCGAGCGCACCGGCCCTGTCCATTTCCTGACGGACGATACGCTCGACTTTTTTCATAACCCGGAATCCGAGCGGCATCCAGGTAAACAGGCCCGACGCCAGCCGACGAATGAGACCCGCGCGAAGCATGAGCTGATGACTGACAATCTCGGCGTCCGCCGGAATCTCCTTGAGAGTTGTCAGTCCAAATTCCGTGAAACGCATGTATATTCTGATCAATCGGCTAGGGCGCGCACATTCTAGCCCGAATACACAGAGATGACAGGGGAGACGCGTTGGAAGGTCGGCGTAACCCGTTTGTTGCGAGCGAGGGCATTCCCCTTCTGGTGGCGACGGCAGTTCTTACCGCAGCAGTCTGGCACTTCTGGGGCGCGCAGCTCGCGGTGCTGCCGGCCGCAGTGTTCGTCTTTCTGTATCTCGTTTTTCGGGATCCGGCGCGGCAGGTCCCGGCCGTGCCGCTGGGCGTGGTCAGCCCGGCGGACGGCGTGATAGCAGACGTCGGCGTAACGGACAAAGGCGTGCTGAATGGCGAGTCGCACAGAATCGTTATTCTGGTCAACAGCCTGGGAACCTACACCGCGCGCTGCCCCGTGGAAGGCAAGATCATGGACATTCATGGCGATCCGAGGAAACGGACGGTCACCAACGAGACATACGGTCTCTGGGTACGCACCGACGAAGGCGATGACGTCGTGCTGCAGTTTCGCGGCTATCGCTTCGGTCTGGCGCCGCTGGCATTCCTGCGCTACGGCGAGCGGGTCGGGCAAGGACAGCGCTGCGCATACCTCAGGCTGACCCGGCATGCGGAAGTGCAGTTGCCGATTTCCAGTCGGGTACTGGTAAAAACGGGCCAGCGGGTGATGGCAGGCGCCGATGTACTCGCAAAACTCCCACATCCCTGAGATCGATGGTCGACAAATGGCGACGGTGAGGAAAAAACTCAGGCGGCGGGGTATTTACCTGCTGCCGAATCTGTTTACGACCGCGGCCCTGTTTGCCGGGTTTTATTCGATCGTGGCGGCGGTCGACGGCAATTTTCAAAAAGCGGGCGCGGCGATTTTCATCGCGTTGATTCTCGATGGCCTCGATGGCCGGGTCGCCCGCTTGACCAATACGTCGACGCCGTTCGGCAAGGAATACGACAGCCTGTCGGACATGGTCTCGTTCGGCCTGGCTCCCGCGGTGGTCGTGTATCAGTGGGGTGTCGAACGGTTGACGGAATGGAATGTCGCCTGGGGCAGGGCAGGCTGGCTGGTCGCATTCCTGTTCGCGGTGGCCGCGGCGCTTCGGCTGGCGAGATTCAACACGCAGGCAGCCGGCATGAGCAAACGGTTCTTTGTCGGCCTGCCGAGTCCCTCGGCGGCCGCACTGGTTGCGGCATTCGTGTGGTTCGGCAGCGCGCAGCAACTGGCCGGAGTCGGTGGCCTGGCGGCGGCGTTTCTGATTACCGCCGCGGCCGGAGCGCTCATGGTATCCCGCTTCCGCTACTACAGCTTCAAGGAAGTCAATCTCGGCCGCCGCATACCGTTCACTTACCTGTTAGGTATCGTATTGATTTTCATATTGATTTCTCTGGATCCGCCGACCGTGCTGCTGGCCATGTTCGGCAGCTACGCGGCCTCCGGTCCGCTGTACCGGCTCTGGCGCAGGCGGCGTGCCTCCTCCGGCACGGGGACAGGCAATGCCGGCTGAACGGCAAAGACTGGAATACCTGGCGGCGCTCGGCATCGACGTGTGGATTCCGCGCGGCCAGGCTCCGGCGGCGCCGCCGGAGCTTGTCGATGACTGCCTGGCCGCGGATACGCCGGGTCCGGAGTGGACCGAGCTGCGGGCCACGGTCGCCGGCTGCACGCGTTGCCCGCTGCACCGGCACCGCACGCAGACCGTTTTCGGCGTCGGAAACCGCAATGCGGACTGGATGATTATCGGCGAGGCGCCGGGGGCCGAAGAGGATCGTCGGGGCGAACCCTTTGTCGGCAGGGCCGGAAAATTGCTGGATGAAATGCTGCGTGCGGTCGGACTGGACCGACGCACCGTGTTTATCGCCAATATCCTGAAATGCCGGCCGCCGAACAACCGGGACCCGGTGGCCGGGGAGGCTCAGGCGTGCCGCGGCTATCTCGACCGTCAGATCCAGTTGATCAGGCCCCGGCTGATCCTGGCCATCGGACGGGTCGCGGCCCAGCAGCTGCTGCACAGCAATGCCCCGGTGGGTCGCATGCGCGGACGGCCGCACCGTCTGAACGACGGGCAGTTGCCGGTCGTCGTGACGTATCATCCGGCTTACCTGTTGCGAACCCCTTCCCAGAAACGAAAGGTCTGGGAGGACCTGTGCCTTGCGAGGCAAATAGTGCAAGAATCACCGCCATGATCAGGCCGGTTCCAGAATTTCCGGTTCGCATCCGAACCATGATCCATGACGATCTGCCGCTCGTTTCCGATATCGAGCGCCGCAGTTACGACTTTCCCTGGAGCCACGGTGTCTTCCGCGACTGTCTGCTGGCCGGATATAACTGTGTCGTACTCCTGCGCGGCGAGGAGATCGCCGGATACGGCATCCTGTCCGTCGCCGCCGGGGAGGCGCACATCCTGAACCTTTGCGTCGACCCGATGTATCGGGAGTTGGGCTACGGCGACCGATTGCTGAACGAAATTCTGGAGCGGGCGAGGCATGCGAAGGTCAAGGAAGTGTTTCTGGAAGTACGGCCTTCCAATTCCAGCGCGCTGGCCCTGTACCGCAAGAAAGGCTTTCGGCAGATCGCCAACCGGCCCGCCTATTATCAGGCGACCAAAGGCCGGGAGGATGCCGCCGTGCTTGCCAAGACCCTGAAATCCGACGATTGACTGACATCGAACACGAGGTCAGCCGGCGGCGGACCTTTGCGATCATCTCGCACCCCGACGCCGGCAAGACGACGCTGACTGAGAAGCTGCTGTTGTTCGGCGGCGCGATTCAGCTGGCCGGCACGGTCAAGGGCCGTAAAGCGCGACGGCATGCCACCTCGGACTGGATGGCGCTGGAGCAACAGCGCGGAATCTCCGTGACGTCCTCCGTCATGCAGTTTCCGTTTCGTGATCGCATCGTCAATCTGCTCGATACGCCCGGCCACGAGGATTTCTCCGAAGACACGTATCGAACGTTGACGGCGGTCGATTCTGCGCTGATGGTGATCGACTGCGCCAAGGGCGTGGAGCAACGGACGATCAAACTGATGAATGTTTGTCGTCTGCGCGAAACGCCGATCATGACGTTCATCAACAAGCTCGACCGCGACGGACGTGAACCGATCGAATTGCTCGACGAGATCGAATCGGTGCTCGACATCCGATGCTCGCCCGTAACCTGGCCGATCGGAATGGGGCGATCGCTGAAGGGCGTCTATCACCTGCAGCAGGACAGGATCTACGTGTATACGGCGAAAGACCGGGGCCGCGCCTCCGAGATCGGCGTGATAGAGGGTTTGGAGTCCGCGCAGGCCCGCGCCATTCTCGGCGGGGATGCACCGGGATTTCGCGAAGAAATCGAGCTCGTCAAAGGCGGCTGTCCAAAACCCGATATCGACGAGTATCTGGCCGCAAAACAAACACCGGTGTTCTTCGGGTCCGCCATTTCGAACTTCGGCGTCAAGGAGCTGCTGGATGAATTCGTTGAAAACGCCCCCGCCCCGGGGTCCCGCGACAGCGAGGAACGCAGGGTTCAGTCGAATGAGAGCAAGTTGAGCGGATTCGTGTTCAAGATACAGGCGAACATGGATCCGGGTCATCGTGACCGCATTGCATTCATGAGAATCTGCTCCGGCAGGTTCGAAAAAGGCATGCGCCTCAAACACGTCCGCTCGGGCAAGGATATGAAGATCACGGACGCAATTACCTTCATGGCGGCGGATCGGCAACGAGCGGAAACGGCTTATTCGGGCGACATCATCGGCCTGCACAATCACGGGACCATCAACATCGGCGACAGTTTCTCGGAGGGCGAGCCAGTTCGATTTCCCGGCATCCCGAATTTCGCCCCGGAAATCTTCAAGCGCGCGGTATTGAAAGACCCGTTGAGGCTCAAGGCGCTGCAGAAGGGCCTGGCGCAGTTGTGCGAGGAAGGCGCGACTCAGTTGTTCAAGCCGCTGCGCAACAACGATTTGATTCTCGGGGCCGTCGGTCCGTTGCAGTTCGATGTGGTCGCGTTTCGTCTCAGAGACGAATACAGAGTCGAGTGCCTGTTCGAGCCCGTCAATGTTGCGACCGCCAGGTGGGTCGAGGCGGACGACGCCGGGATCTTCGATGATTTTCAGAAGAAGGCTCACGACAACCTCGCGCTGGATCACGGGCGGAGTCTCGTCTACATTGCGCCGACCAGGGTAAACCTCAGCCTGACAAAGGAGCGCTGGCCCGGGATCCGCTTCCTCGAAACCCGGGATCACTGACCGGTACCCCCACGATGATCCGAGCGAGCATTTTCAATCGGCAGGTCTTCGCCTGGGCGCTTTACGACTGGGGCAATTCGGCGTTTGCGCTGAGTGTCCTGGCGGGCCTGTTTCCGGTGTTTCTTGGCATTTACTGGAGTGCGGGCGACCAGGGACCGGCGGTCACAGCGCGTCTCGCGTTGGTGACCGCGTGCGCCGCGGCCGTCGTCGCCGTGCTGGCGCCCGTGCTCGGGGCGATTGCGGACAGCGGCGGTTTCAGGAAACGGTTCCTGTTCGTTCTCGCCGTGCTCGGCGCCGTGACCACGGCGGGCCTGAGCCTGATCGGCGAGGGCGGCTGGCTCTGGGCGCTGCCGCTTTTCATGGTGGCGTCGATCGGGTTTTACTGCGCCAACGTGTTCTACGACTCGCTGATCGTCGACGTCAGCGACCCAAGATATTACGGCCTCGTTTCATCGCTGGGTTTTTCCCTGGGCTATATCGGCGGCGCATTGCTGCTCGCGCTGCATGTGTGGATGCTGCGAAAACCCGAAGCTTTCGGATTCGGCGATACCGTGCAGGTCTTCAAGTTTGCCTTCCTGTCCGTAGGCATCTGGTGGATCGTCTTTCTGATGCCGCTGATGTTGATCGTGCGCGAGACCCGGGGAGCTGCCGCGGTCGCAGGCGGGTCCATGCGGGCCGCCTACGAGGCCCTGGCCGAGACATTCCGGGAGATCAGGAAATACCGCAATGTCCTTACCTTCCTGATCGCTTACTGGCTGTATATCGACGGGGTATTCACCGTCATCGTCATGGCGGTCAATTTCGGCCAGCGTCTCGGCTTCAGTTCGACCGACCTGGTCACCGCACTGTTGATTACCAACTTCGTCGGTTTTCCGGCAACCCTGGCCTACGGCGCGCTCGGCCATCACGTCGGCGAGAAAAGGGCGCTGTACCTCGGGCTGGCGGTCTACGTCGGCGTCGCCTGCTGGGCCGCGTTCCTCGACGACGTCCGGCAGTTTTACGCGATGGCGATCGCCATCGGACTGGTGCAGGGCGGCGTGCAGGGCATGAGCCGTGCACTCTATGCGTCGCTGATTCCCCCGGACAGATCCGGCGAGTTCTTCGGCTTTTACAATATGCTCACGAACTTCGCGCGCATTCTGGGCCCGCTGCTGGTGCTTGTCGTGGCGATGCTCAGCGACCAACCGAAATTCATTCTGGCAGCGCTGTTACCGGTATTCATTGCCGGCGGGCTGGTCCTGACGCGCGTCAAAACGTGAACCGGGGACGGACTCCGCGCAGTCCGTCCCCGGTTCAATTCCTGAATTCGCTGACGGCGGCTCTTAACTGATCGATCGCCCGTGGCCGGGGCGGGCCGTATCGCGCCCTGAGATAGAGATCGGTCACGCGCTCGGCTTCGATGCCGATTTCTTCATTTTCCCGCCACAAACGGTTCATGAAGGCCTGTGGCGACTCGCCGAGATTCGGCAGCAGTCCGGCCTTTTGCGTGAATCTCCGGTAGAGGATTGCCGCGCGGTCTTTGGTCGGCGGTCGATAACGCAGCACGAGGACGAGGCTGATTGCGGCGACGATGACGGCCACCACAAAGGTCAGCGTCAGCATCATCTTGCGCCAGTCCGGCTGGTCCATGCCCAGCCACTCGAGGAAGGACTCCTGCTTGTCCGGTCCGTAGCCCAGGATCCAGTCGTTCCACCTGGCGTTCAGTGCATCCCAGGTCAGGCCGATGCCGTGCAGGAACGCAATCGGCGCCGAAAGCCCCCAACTCGCTCCCACACCAGACATCATCGCCCCCGATATGCCCGACTCGATGCGTTCGGGCGCCACCGCACCGGTCGGATCGACCCGGTACCAGCCGCGATCGGGCAGCCACACCTCGGTCCACGCATGCGCGTCCGCCTGCCTGACGATCAGGTACTGGCCCACCGGGTTCAATTCGCCGCCCTGATAGCCCAGCACGATACGTGACGGGATGCCGACGGCCCGCATCATCACCGCGAACGCCGAGGCATAGTGTTCGCAGAAACCGCGGCGGGTATCGAACATGAACCGATCGACCGGATTGCTGCCGAGCGCGGGCGGCTCGAGCGTGTAGAAATACTCCTCATCATGAAACTTGCTCAATACCGCTTCGACGAAGGTCTCATCGTCTGCTGCCTGACGCCGCATGCTTTGTGCAAGTGCGACGGTCCGCGGATTGCCCGGCGGCGGTTTCGTATACCAGGTTTTGAAATACGAGGACAGTTGCGGATTGATGCGGTATCGCGTGTAAGAGGTTGCATCAAAGGCCATGCGCTGGTCAATGGGTTGTTCCTTTGCGAGCTGATGCTGAGGCCCCATGAAAATTTCGGGGTTCGACCACTCGTACGGGATGTCGAGCGCAAATACCCATTGCCGGCGCGTCGGCTCCATCGTTACCCGGTAGTGGACCGGCTCACCGCCGATGAACAATTCGTCCCGTGCGCTCCGGTCCATGATCGGCTCCCAGCCGGTCCAGGTCCGGCCGTTGAAGCGATACAACACCAGACCGCGCCAGTACCGGTCCCTCGGCGCCGGCACGCTGCCTTCGAACCTGACTCTGAATGCGACCGCGTCCGACAGCGACAGCGAGCTGATGTCGCCGGGACTCATGCGTTCGCCGATGCCCGATGCGGCGCTGCTGGTGTCAACCGGAATGGCCCAGAACGGCGTCGAGATCCTCGGAAACAGTATCCACATGGCGAGCATCAGCGGAGAAGCGTAGGCAATCAGGCGTCCGCCGGTTTTGAAACTCGACGTGACGCTGGTGTCGGCCGAAGCCAGCGACATGCGCAGCCAGGCCGTCATCGTCAACGCGAGCGCCAGAAGCAGATAGGGCAGCGACCACACATACTGTTCGCGAAGCAAAGACGCCATGACGAGGAAGATGGAAATGAACAACAGTACGAACTGATCGCGCCGTTTGCGGGTCTCGAGCAGTTTCAAGGCCGCCATGATCGCGAGCAGCGCCGAGCCCGGGCCCACGCCACTCACCGATTCGTAGGAACCGAGCACGCCGAGGAAGCCCATGAGTGCGAGAACGATACGAAGCCACGGGCGCGGCAGCGCGCGACGGCGACGCTCGATGTCCCAGCGCCACACGGCGCAGGACAGATACGCCAGCGTTATCCACACCGGCAGGTATTGCACGTGAGGCGCGAGCGAGAATGCCACGGCGCCCAGTGTCCACGGCAGGCTGGCCAGCAACGATCCGTCCGTGCCCGATGGCTTAGCCACTGACGCCACCTTCATTGAACAGCGCGAGCGCCGACAGGCAGAGGTGTCGATGCGTCTCGCCGTGCGCGGGCGCGAACTCGGCGCCCGGGATTCGCACGCCGTAGTCGCGCTGCGTCCTGTCGGCGTCGACAATCCACCGGGTCATCACCGACAGTCGATGTTCCAGATCGTCCGAATCGAGCCGATCGAAATCGAACCACTGGCTGCTGGTGTCCGCTCCCGCAAACTGTTTCGACAGCAGTTCGCCGCTGCGCGCATACGCTTTCCAGGCGACATGCCTCGGCGAATCACCGTCATGAAATCTTCTCAAGCCCGCGAAATCTTCCTCTCCCCGTGCATCGTGTTGCCGGTGGCCGTGCGCGACCTGCGTCGGCGGCGGCTGGGGCGCGGAGTCTGCGGGCCGCGGATAGACCAGGCCCTGAAGATCCATATGCAGCCAGGCCCAGGACCGAAACAGCTCGAACGGAAACAGGGTTCTTATGCGGAAGCGATCGAGTGCGATATGACCGCGTCTTTCGGTCGGAATCGCCAGTGTGAACACTTTACTGTCGCCGGGCCCGAGATCCTGTATTTCGCTCGATGCGGATTCGGCAGTCAGCCGGATATGGCAGCGGCTGTTCCTGGAGTGATTGGTGATCGCGATTCTGAACTCGGCCGACTGTCCCGCGAATACCGGGTCCACGCCGGCAAAGCTCAGATCCAGTCCGACCAGGTTGCGCTGGCACTGGTGCATCGACACCAGCCCGAGTCCGGCCAGCAGGAACGTCAGCACGAACGAGAGATTGTTGTTGTAGTTCATCGACCCCAGCAACATCGCGAAGGTCATCAGCGCAAAGACCAGCCCGACGCCGGTCGGCAGGATGTAGATCCGATTGGATTGCAGCTCTGTCCTGTGCGGATCTGAGCCCTGACGCTTGCGCGCCCAGCGTCGGACACGCTTGCCGATCGCCTGACGGAGTGTCGGTACGCTCCGCGGTCTAGGGAATCGCCACGGAATCGAGGACATGTCGGCTCAGCTCGCCGGGACTCCGAAAGCTTGATCCGCTGGCAGGTTTCAGCCTGTGTCCGGCGACGGCGGCAAAGACCGCCTGAACGTCATCGGGAAAGACGCCGGAATGGTGCAGTATGAAAGCATGTGCTTTCGCTGCTGCGACCAGCGCCAGCGAGCCGCGGGGCGAGAGCCCCGTTTCGATTTCCGGCGATTCGCGCGTATACCGGACGAGCGCCTGGACGTAGTCGACCAGTGGTCCGCTAATGTGTACCTGTTCAGCGGTGTCCTGCAGCCGGGCCACGAGCTCGGGGCTCAAAGCCGCCTCGATTTCTCCGAGCATCTGCCGCCGGTCCCTGCCGGTGATCAGGGCGCGCTCATTCTCTTCATTCGGATAGCCGAGTTCGATGCGCATCAGGAACCGGTCGAGCTGGGATTCGGGAAGCGGAAAGGTCCCGATCTGGTCCGACGGGTTCTGGGTCGCGACGACGAAAAACGGCGCGGGCAGCGCATGCGTCTGCCCGTCGACGGATACCTGGTGTTCCTCCATTGCCTCGAGCAGCGCGCTCTGCGCCTTCGGCGTTGCGCGGTTGACCTCGTCGGCAAGGACGAGCTGGGCGAAAATCGGGCCCGGTTGAAAGGCAAACTGGCCGTCGTTCTGCTGGAAGATCGACACACCCACGATGTCGGCGGGCAGCAGGTCGCTGGTGAACTGGATTCGCTGGTAGGTCAAGCCGAGCACTTTCGCCAGCGCCTGCGCCAGCATCGTCTTGCCGAGCCCCGGGAGGTCCTCGATCAGCAGATGACCGCGGGCCAGCAGACAGGCGAGGCCCAGGGATATCTCTTCATCCTTGCCCAGGATGATGGTGCCGAGCGACTGGCGTGCCTTGTCGATCGCCCCCCGGTGACCGTCCGCGCCCAGCGGCACAAATTCCAGCGTACTTTCACCTTGCATCGGCTTCTCCGTGACCAACGCCCAGTTTGGCCCGAGACCCTCGTCCACATTGTGATCCAGTCCTCAGAATGTGTTCTTTCAGACTGGCCTGAACACGGCACCAGTATGACGCGCTTTATTCAGACCAGATTCTCGAGTTTTTCAAGCTGTTCCTGAACTCTTGCAATCTGATTCTCAAGATCGTGCCTGCGTTCCCTCTCTCTTGTGACAACGGCTTGCGGTGCATTGCTCACAAAATCCATATTGGCGAGCTTACCTTCCGCCTTGTCGAAATCGATCCTGAGGCCCGCCTGCTTTCTCGTCAGTCTGGCAAGTTCGGCCTCGACATCGATGATGCCTTTGAGCGGGACATGGACCGTCATGTCGCCCAGCAGCGCGGTGGACGACGGTGGCGCCTTCTCGTCCCCGGCCAGCGGTCGGACCGACGCCACTTTTCCGACGCGCTCGAGCAGGTCCTTGTGACGCGCGGCCTGCTCGCGATCCTCGGCACTCGAGTTTTCCAACAATACGGGTAACGGCTTGCCGGGCGATATGTCCATTTGGCCGCGGATCTGCCGGATTCCGAGGATGAATTGCATGACCCAGTCCATCTCCGACTCCGCGTCGTCATCCTGCCATTGCTTCGAGGCTCGAGGAAAGGGGCGCAGCATGATCGTCTCGCCCCCGACCGATGCGCGCGGCGCCAGCGCCAGCCAGATTTCCTCGGTGACGAACGGGATCAGCGGATGCAGCAAACGCAGCAGGGTCTCCAGCACCTCGACCAGTGTCTTGCGCGTGCCGCGTATTGCGGCGGCAGACGACTGTTGCGACTGCAGCACGGGCTTCGACAATTCCAGGTACCAGTCACAAAACTCGCGCCAGGTGAATTCGTACATCGCCTGCGCCGCCAGGTCGAGACGATACACGGCAAAGTGCCGGTGCACTGATTCGATGGTTCGATTCAGCCGGGCGCGTATCCAGCGGTCCGCGGCGCTGAATTCCGTGTCGCCGTCGTCCGGCTCTCCGGTGTTCATCAATACGTATCGGGACGCGTTCCAGAGTTTGTTACAAAAATTCTTGTAGCCCTCGATGCGCCCGAGGTCGAACCGGATATCCCGGCCGGTCGTCGCCAGTGAGGCAAACGTGAAACGCAGCGCATCGGCGCCGAATGCGGGTATCCCGTCCGGAAACTGTTGCCGCGTGGTGGCCTCTATTCTCGGTTTCAGGTGATCCTGCATCAGTCCGGACGTGCGCTTCTGCAGCAGCGTTTCGAGGTCGACGCCGTCGATGAGGTCGAGGGGATCGAGAATGTTGCCCTTGGACTTGGACATCTTCTGTCCGTCCTGATCGCGTATCAGGCCGTGGATGTAGACCTCGTGGAACGGTACGTCGTCCATGAACTTGAGGCCCATCATGATCATGCGGGCGACCCAGAAGAATATGATGTCGAAGCCGGTCACCAGCACGTTGCCCGGATAAAACGTCTTGAGCGCCTCGGTTTTTTCGGGCCAGCCCTGAGTGCTGAACGGCCACAGGGCGGAGGAGAACCAGGTATCCAGGACATCGTCGTCCCGGCGCAGTTTCAGATCGCCGGGCAGGTCGTACTTATTGCGGACCTCGGCCTCGTCACGCCCGACGTAGATGTCGTCGTCGCCGCCGTACCAGGCCGGGATGCGGTGGCCCCACCAGAGCTGGCGGCTGATGCACCAGTCCTGGATGTTGTACATCCACTCGTAATAGGTCTTGGACCAGTTCTCCGGCACGAAACGGATCCGGCCGGATTCGACCGCCTCGATCGCCTTCTCGGCGAGCGGCCTGATATCCACGTACCACTGATCGGTGAGGTAGGGCTCGACCACCGCGGTGCTGCGATCGCCCCGCGGTATCTTGGTCGCGTAGTCCTCGATCTTATCGATGAGCCCGAGCGCCTCGAGGTCCGCGACGATCTGGTCGCGGGCGACGAAACGGTCGAGCCCGCGGTACGGCTCGGGAGCCGAGTCGTTGATGGCGGCGTCGTCGTCGAAGATGTTGACCAGCGGCAGGTCGTGGCGTTTGCCGATTTCGTAGTCGTTGAAGTCGTGCGCCGGCGTGATCTTGACGCAGCCGGTGCCGAACCCGGGGTCCACGTAGTCGTCGGCGATGATCGGTATCTTTCTTGCGACCAGCGGCAACATGACTTCCCGGCCGACCAGGTCCCTGTACCGGTCGTCATCGGGATGCACCGCGACGGCGCTGTCGCCGAGCATGGTTTCGGGCCTGGTGGTCGCAACCACCAGATAACCGTCGCCCGATATCAACGGGTAGCGAAAGTGCCAGAGCTTGCCGTGCTCTTCTTTCGGCAGGACTTCGAGGTCGGACAGGGCGGTGTGCAGCACCGGGTCCCAGTTGACCAGGCGCTTGCCGCGGTAGATCAGCCCTTCGTCGTAGAGCCGCACGAACACTTCGGTGACGGCGGCCGACAGGTCCTCGTCCATGGTGAAGCGCTCGCGGCTCCAGTCGACCGATGCTCCCATGCGGCGAAGTTGCTGACAGATCCATCCACCGGATTCGTTCTTCCATTGCCAGACTCGTTCGACGAATTTGTCGCGGCCCAGGCCCTTGCGCGACAGCCCTTGCGCATTCAGGTGGCGTTCGACCACCATCTGTGTGGCTATGCCCGCGTGGTCCATGCCGGGTTGCCACAAGGTGTTGCGCCCCAGCATCCTGTGATAACGGATCAGGGCGTCCATGATCGTGTCCTGAAAGGCGTGACCCATGTGCAGCGAGCCGGTGACGTTCGGCGGCGGAATCACGATGCAGTAGGACTCGCCGTCGCCGCCCGGCGCGAAATAGCCGTTATCCTCCCAACGCCGGTATTGCCGCTGCTCTATGCCGTGCGGATCGTAGGACTTATCCATGAAGGTTAGTCCCTGCCGTCGAAGTGGTCATGCAATATTCGGCTGACCAGGGCGGGCATCTCACTGCGCAGTTTGCTCATGACGCGCTCGACGATGATGTCCTCGACGTCATGACAGACATCGTGAAGCATCTGGTCGGCGAGCGTCAGGCATTGCGCGCACAATCTGGATTCGAGCCTGACGAGTTCCTCCGCCGACGGCCTGGTGGGCGCGTCGTCGCCGAGTTTCACGGCCTCGGTCAGGACCGGCAGATCGTCGTCATGGTCGGCTTTGGTGTTAATGCCTCGATCCTTGCTGGATGTTGTGTGTTTGAAGCTCTGCCCCGAGTTCGCGGTAATGCAGGAATCGTTTGCGGCTCATTCGCCTGCTCTGATCGTCGGAGGTTACAAGCTCTGCGACTCTGGGGAAAGTGCCGGCGAAATCGGGAACTTCATCGGTCAGATTGATCAGCAGGTCCCGGCCGCCGGTTCCCGCTTGATCGAAACCGATCGTTACCGGCGCGGCCGAGAGGCTTCCCGTCACGCCGGTCAATTCGTGCGGCACGAAGCTGCCGTCCCGGAACGTCCAGAGCAGATCGTCCAGCAGTTCGGCCTGCTGCCGGTCGGCGGTGTGGATATGGACGGTATGGTCGAGCCTGTAGGCCTTCTCGGCCAGCCGGCAGGCGAAGTGATGCCGCGATGGCGCCTGGCCCGCGAGAACATAGAAATCGACGCGCGGCATGCTGGTGCAACAGTGAGGCTAG
>JBHHWI010000044.1:0-23265 GCA_046756445.1 Woeseia sp.
CATCCTCGGTTCGAACCCTTGTTGAATGCCGTGAGAGGGCGGCGTCCTGAACCGCCAGACGAAGGGAGCGTGGCTTGTTTTTGGTCTCACCCCTGGCGGGGGGCTGCTATTATACGGCGGCATCTGCATTCCTCAAGCGGAAACTCTTTTGAAAAGTCGCGGGAGAAACAGGCCGCCCAAGCCATCCAAGCCGCCAAAGCCGCCCAAGCCCAAAATCATTCCCCGTCCGGCCCATAACGTATCGCGCTCGGAAATCTCCAAGAGCGCGCTCAAGGTGCTGTATAGGCTGCACAAGGCGGGGTTTCAGGCGTTCCTGGTGGGTGGCAGCGTGCGTGATGCGTTGTTGGGGCTGCATCCCAAGGACTTCGATATCGGCACCGACGCCCACCCCGAGGAGGTCCGGGCCCTGTTCGGCAACTGCCGGCTGATCGGGCGGCGCTTTCGGCTGGCGCATGTGCGTTTCGGGCGGGAGGTGATCGAGGTGGCGACCTTCCGGGCGGCTGCCGATGGTGACGAGCCGCACGCCGATACGGCCCGGGATCATCATGGTCGCATCCTGCGGGACAACGTCTACGGGAGCATCGATGAAGACGTCTGGCGGCGGGACTTCACCTGCAATGCGCTTTATTACAACATCGCCGATTTCAGCATCTGGGACTATGTTGGCGGCGTTCGGGACATAAGGGACCGCAGGCTGGTGCTGATCGGCGATCCCGGCAAGCGCATCCGGGAAGACCCGGTGCGCATGCTCAGGGCCGTTCGGTTCGCGGCCAAGCTGGGATTCAGGATCGAAGACGGCACGGCGGAGGCGGTACGCGAGCTGACCGGGCTGCTGGCGAACGTGCCGGCGGCGAGGCTCTTCGACGAGTTCTTGAAGCTCTTTCAGGCGGGGCATGCGGAAAAGACCTTTGCGTTGCTGCGCGAGTACGGTCTGTTCGGCGAGTTGTTTCGTGAAACGGATGAGGCGCTCGAGCGCGATGCGGCGTTTTTGAAGTTCGTGCGTGGCGCGCTGGTCAATACCGACAAGCGCGTGGCAGCCGACAAGTCGGTGACGCCGATGTTTCTGATCGGGGTGTTCCTGTGGGCGCCGGTGAGAAGGCTTGCCGGCAAACTGCGCTCGAAGGAGAAGATGTCGGAGGCGCAGTCGCTGGCGGTGGCCGCGCACCGGATATCGGGTCTCCAGCAGTCACGGATCTCGATCCCGCGGCGCTTTACCGCGCCCATGCGCGAGATGCTGGCGCTGCAACCGAGGTTCTCGGTCATGAAGGGCAAGCGGGCGCTGAAGCTGCTCGGTCACCGGCGTTTTCGTGCGGCCTACGATTTCATGATGCTGCGCGTGAGGACCGGTGAGCTCGGCGACGAGGTCGGCCGGTTCTGGACGGATGTGCAACGGCAGAATGCCGAGCAGCGGGCCGAGAGCTTTCAGATCGGGGCGCCGCACCCGAAGAGAAAGCGGCGCAAAAGGCCGCGCCGGCGCAGGCCGGCCCAGGCCAGGCAAGTGTGAGCGGGCAGGCGCCGCGCTGGCGGCCGGCTTATGTCGGGCTCGGCAGTAATCTGGAGTCTCCCCGGGTCAACGTCGAATCGGCTGCGGCGGCACTGGGCGACATCGAAGCCACCCGGCTGATCCGGTTATCGCCGCTGTATCGATCCGCGCCCATGGACGGCTCCGAGCAGCCCGATTACATCAATGCGGTCGCGGCGCTGCTGACCCGGCTCGATGTGCGGGGATTGCTGGAACACCTGCGCCGGATCGAACTCGAACGGGGCAGGGTGCGGGGCGGCGACCAGTGGCGGCCGCGGATCATCGACCTGGATCTGTTGATCTACTCGACTGCGGTGATCGATGAAGAGGATCTGAAAGTGCCGCATCCGGGCGTTGCCGAGCGAAATTTTGTATTGTTGCCCCTGGCAGATATCGCACCGCATCTGAACATACCGGGACTGGGCAGCGTGGCCTCCCTGGCAGGCCGCGTGGATCGGTGTAAGCCCCGGATCGAGAGGCAGACGTAACCAGCTCCCAAGGACGTGACGGTCGAAGCATTGAAAAGACAATCCGGCGCACCGCGGTTTATCGTCGTGGAGGGCCCCATCGGGGTCGGCAAGACCAGCCTGGCGAGGCGCCTGGCGGACAGTTTTTCCGGCGAGCTGGTGCTCGAGCACCTCACGGAAAATCCGTTTCTGGAGCGCTTTTATCGCAACCGGCAGACCGCGGCGCTGCCGGCGCAGCTCTTTTTTCTGTTTCAGCGAGCGCGGCAACTGGAGGAGCTGCGCCAGTCGGACCTGTTCTCCCCGGTGCGGGTGGCGGATTTTCTGATCGACAAGGACCGGCTGTTCGCCGAGATGAACCTGGACCGCGAGGAACTTGCCCTCTACGAGCAGATCTATGAAAAACTGGACATCGAGGCACCGGTACCCGATCTGGTCATCTATCTGCAATCCTCGGTCGATACGCTCCTGCGACGAATTGCGCGCCGCGGCATCGCCTACGAACGCCTGATCGATCGTGCCTATCTGGAGCGCCTGGCCGAAGCCTATGCGCGTCATTTTCACGCATACGACGAGGCGCCGCTTCTGATCGTCAACGCGTCGGAGTTCGATCCGGTGCACAACGACGCCGATTACGAGCGGCTCTTACGGCTGGTCGAGCGGACCAATAGCGGCCGGCATTTTTTCAATCCGACCGCCGCGGCGCTCGCCTGAGCAGGAACAGGATTCCATGTACACGCAGCTCGAACAGCGAGGCATGGCCGAGCCGCCGGTCAATGTGGCGACCCTTGCGAAGATGAAAGCCGACGGTCAGCCGATCGCCTGCCTGACCGCCTACGATGCCAGCTTCGCGCTGCTGCTCGACAAGAGCGGGGTCGACCTGGTCCTGGTGGGCGATTCACTGGGCATGGTGATCCAGGGGCACGATACCACCGTCCCGGTCACGGTCGCCGACATCGTCTATCACACCCGCAACGTCGCGCGGGGCCTCAGGCGCCCCTTCCTGGTGGCCGACATGCCGTTCATGAGCTATGTCGAGCCTGCCCAGGCCCTGGACAACGCCGTGCAGATGATGCAGGACGGCGGCGCCATGATGATCAAGCTGGAGGGCGGCGAAGGTCAGGCCGGGATCGTCGAGCATCTCGCCAAACACGACATCCCGGTGTGCGCGCACCTGGGCCTGAAACCGCAGTCGGTCCACAAGATCGGCGGGTTCAAGGTGCAGGGCAGGGAACGCGGCCAGGCCAGGCAGATGACGGAGAGCGCCAGAAAACTTCAGGACGCGGGCGCGGACCTGCTGCTGCTGGAATGCGTGCCGAACGAAGTCGGCCGCACGATCACGGAAAAAATGGCAGTACCCGTGATCGGGATCGGCGCGGGCCCGGACGTGGACGGCCAGATACTGGTGCTCTACGACATCCTGGACGTCACGCAGGGTCGCACGCCGCGCTTCGTGCACAATTTCATGGCCGGGCGCGAGTCACCGCTGGAGGCGATCACGGCCTACGTGGCCGCCGTCAGGGACCGGGAATACCCGGCGCCCGAACATTGTTTTTCCTGAGACGAGTCGATGTTGCTGGTCAGCACCGGTGAAGCGCTGCGCGAGCAGCTCGACGACTGGCGCCACGGCGGTGAGCACATAGCGCTGGTGCCGACCATGGGCAATCTGCACGACGGCCACCTGAGCCTGGTGTCGCTGGCCCGCGAGCACGCCGAGCGCGTGGTGGTGTCCGTGTTCGTCAATCCGACGCAGTTCGGCGAGGGCGAGGACTTCGAGGCCTATCCGCGGACCCTCGAGCGCGACAAGCGGCACCTCAGGAAAGCCAGGGCCGACCTCCTGTTCGTGCCCGACGTGGAGACGATTTATCCGTTCGGGATCGACCGGGCCACCTCGGTAAGCGTGCCGGTGTTGACTGAGGAGTTCTGTGGCGCCGCCAGGCCCGGACATTTTGACGGGGTCACGTCCGTCGTGAGTCGCCTGTTCGTGCACGTGCAGCCCGATGTCGCGGTGTTCGGGCAAAAAGACTACCAGCAGCTCCTGGTCATCCGGCGCCTGGTCGACGATCTCAAACTGCCGATGCAAATCGTGGCCGGGCCGACCCGGCGCGAGGCCGACGGCCTGGCGCTGAGCTCGCGAAACGACTATCTGAGCGAGACCGAGAGACAGATCGCGCCCGCGCTGTACGCTGTCTTGCAGGACGTCGGCAGCGAGCTTCAGGCCGGCCGGCGGGACTACGAAGCCCTCGAACACGAGGCGACGGACCGATTGAGCGCGGCCGGTTTCGAGCCCGAATACGTCGGCGTTCGCCGCGCCGCCGACCTGGAACCGCCGGATGCCGACAGCGATGAGATCGTCGTGCTGGCGGCGGCGCGACTGGGCAAGGCGCGGCTGATCGACAACGTGATCGTGTCAGTCTAGCCTGAATACCGGTGCCGTATTCAGGCTAGTTCGATACGGTGTTCCTGCCGGCGTTCTTGGCGCGATACAGTGCGGCATCGGCCGTTTTCAGCAGGGACTCGTAGGTTCCCTGGGCGCCGAGCTCGGCGATGCCGATCGAGACCTCGACCGGCACCCGGATCAGTGAATCGCTGCCGTCGCTGGTCGAGCCCGACACCGCGCTGCGTACGCGCTCCGCGATCGCCAGCGCTTCCTTTTCATTGACCTCCGGCAACAACACCGCGAATTCGTCACCGCCGTATCTGACCAGCAGGTCCCTGGTCCGGAACTGCTTCTTCAGGGCATGCGCGACCGCCGACAGGGCCCGGTCGCCGGCGACGTGCCCGAACCGGTCGTTGAAGGTCTTGAATCTGTCGACATCGATCATGATCAGTGACACGGGATCGTCGTTGCTGGTGCAACGCTTGATCTCGCGGGGATAGGTCTCCTCCATGCAATGCCGGTTGCCCAGTCCGGTCAGGGCGTCGGTCGTGGCGTTGAGTTCCGACTTGCGCCAGTCGCCGACGCTGTCGGCGATAAACTGGTTGTGGCTGCGGACGCGCTCGGACAGGACCACCAGAAGGTTCTTCGAGAAGGCGTGCGAGGCGTGCACCATGTCCCAGAGAATCGTCTGGTGAATCACCAGCAGATGGGTGGGTTCGGCGGCGATGACATAGGCGGACGGGTCGCGGTCCTCGATGATCGACATCTCGCCCGCGCAGGCGCCGACCTCCATGGTGGCGAGTACGGGCGCCTCCGGCGAGCCGACGTGCACGTTGAGACTGCCGGACAACACGACGTATACGTATTCGTTCTTCGAGCCCGGGCACAACAGCATCTCGCCGGGCTCGATATCCTGGCGCTGACACTTTTGCAGCAACTGCTGCACATCGTCGGGGCGAACGCCCTGAAAAAGCTCGAGCCCTTCCAGCAACGATCGCTTGTAGTCCGAATTGATGAGGTGCAATTTGACTGACACGAATATCCCTTTTGCGTCGTCAGATACGGCCGGAATCGACCGTTATTTACGCGATTTCCGGGTCAATGACAACGACCGGCGTCGCAGCTATTCGTGCCGGACGCGCCTGCTCCGAATAGTTGTCCATCTGCTCCAGAAAATCCCCGGATTCGCTGCGTCAGTCGTGCTTTGAGAGCTTCGCCCTGGCGCGTTCGAATCCCGCCTTGTCTTCCTCGCTCGCCTGCGGATATTCCAGGCCGATCGACGACAGCGCCTCGACGATGATCTCGGCCACACAGGCACGCATGTGGGGCTTGTTGTCGGCGGGCACGGCGTACCAGGGCGCCCACGGGCGGGACGTGGCGTTCAGGGCCGACTCGTACGCGTGCATGTAATCATCCCAGTACGCCCGCTCGGCGATATCGGCCGGTTTGAATTTCCAGTTCTTGTGCGGGTTGTCGAGGCGCCTCAGGAATCTCTTTTTCTGCTCGCTGCGCGAGACATTGAGCCAGAACTTGACGATGACGGTGCCGTTGCGGGCAAGGTGCTTCTCCTGATCGCGTATCGACTCGAGCCGCTCGTCCCAGATGGTCTCGAGGTTGATCGCACCCGGCAGTCGCTGCGCTGTCAGGAGCTCCGGATGCACACGGACGACCAGCACTTCTTCATACTGGCTGCGATTGAAAATACCGATGCGGCCCCGCGCCGGCAGACTCCGCGTGGTGCGCCACAGGAAATCGTGATCCAGCTCCACGCCGGCCGGCTTCTTGAAGCTGGATTCCTGGCACCCCGCCGGGTTGATGCCGCGCATGACGGCGCGGATGGTGCTGTCCTTGCCGGCGGAGTCCATGCCCTGAAAGACGAGCAGCACGGCATGACTGTCGCTGGCATGCAGCACTCGCTGCAGATCGTCGAGCCGCTCGATCGCCGTCTTGAGCCGGCTCTTGCTCTTCCAGTGCTGGCCGGCTGCGGGATGCGTCGCCGCCGCGGAAATCCTGAAATTGCCGTCAAACGGCACCAGGTATTCATTTTCTATCGCCTCAAACACCATGGACATTCCTGTGCTGCTGACGGGCCCAGTGTACGTGTTCATCGACAAGCGCGTCGCCGGTATTCATGTTCGCGTCCAGAGCGTCGATGACCTCAGGTGTGGATTCTGCGTTGCCGAGCGCGACGGCAATGTTGCGGCGCCAGCGCCGGTAGCCGATTCTCCTGATGGCGCTGCCTTCGGTCTTCTCCAGCCAGGCCGCCTCGTCCCAGGCAAAGAGTGCCGTCAGCCCGCCCGTGCCCGGGGCATCGCGCGGGGCGAAGTCCGGTTCGGCCGTCGGCGTCGCGAACTTGTTCCAGGGACAGCAGATCTGGCAATCATCGCAGCCGTAGATCCGGTTGCCGATCAGTTTGCGGTACTCGATCGGTATCGGGCCCTCGAGCTCGATGGTGAGATAGGAAATGCAGCGCCGCGCGTCGAGCACGTAGGGTGCGACGATCGCGCCGGTCGGACAGACATCGAGGCAGGCGCGGCAGGTGCCGCAGTGTGATTGTTCGGCTTCGTCCGTGGGCAGGGGGAGGTCGGTATATACCTCACCGAGGAAGAACCACGAGCCGGCATTTCTGTTGATCAGGTTGGTGTGCTTGCCTATCCAGCCGAGTCCGGCTTTTTCGGCCAGCGGTTTTTCGAGTACCGGGGCGCTGTCGACGAACACCCGATGGCCGTGCCGGCCTACGACCGCCTCGATCTTCCCTGCCAGCGCCTTCAGCCTGCCGCGCAGCACCTTGTGATAGTCGCGTCCCAGCGCGTAGCGCGATACATAGGCCCTGGACGGATGATCGAGCAGGCTTTCAGGGGGCGTGTCCTCCCGGGGCAGGTAGTCCATGCGCGCCGAGATGACCCGCACGGTGCCCGGCACCAGTTCGGAGGGGCGGCTGCGTTTGGTGCCGTGCACATCCATATAGTGCATCTCGCCATGGAATTTTCGGCTCAGCCACTCGGTCAGGCGCTGCCCGGCCTGCTCCAGATCGATATCGCTGATGCCGATCTGCTGAAACCCCAGTTCCTCGCCCCATTCTTTTATATGGGCCGCCAGCTTGTGCAGATCGGCCGCCCGGTTCCTACTGATTTCGTTCAGGCGCATGTTCCCCATGCCAGCCAGTATAATCAGGGCGTCATAATGTGTAACTTGCCGCAAAGCATTTATTCGGTCGAAGGTGTCCGGGAGGTCGACCGCGCCGCGATCGAGGACCTGGGCATTCCGGGTTACACGATGATGACCTCGGCGGCCATGGAGGCGCTGGACGAGGCGTTCAGCCGGTTTCCGGACACCAGGCGATGGCAGGTGATCTGTGGTGCGGGCAACAACGGCGGTGACGGCTACGTGCTCGCGCGACTTGCCGCACAGCAGGGGATTGCCGTGTCGGTCATCGCGCTGACGCCGACGGACAAGCTGCGTGGCGACGCGGCGACTGCCTACGCTGACTTCGTCGCCGACGGCGGCATCGTCGGGAGCTGGGAAGGAGCGCCGGACCCGCATGCCGATCTGATCGTCGACGCGTTGCTCGGCAGCGGGCTGGAGCGCGACGTCGGGGGGCTGTTCGCAGAGGTCATCGAAGCCATCAACGAGCATGCCTCGCCGGTGCTGGCGATCGATATTCCGAGTGGCCTGGACGGCGATTCCGGCTCGATCCGCGGAACCGCCGTCGACGCGGCCCTCACGGTGACCTTTGTCGGCCTGAAGACCGGGCTGTTTCTGAACGATGGTCCGGACTGCGTCGGTGAACTGCGATTCTCGGACCTGCTGATCCCGCACAAGTGTTACGACGGCGCCGCAGTCCAGTTGCGCAGGATCGATTACGCGCAATTGGCGAACGTTTTGCCGCCGAGAAGACGCGGCGCACACAAGGGGGACTTCGGGCACCTGCTGCTGGTGGGCGGTGGCCCCGGCATGCCGGGCGCCATACGCCTGGCCGGAGAGGCGGCGCTGCGCTGCGGCGCCGGCCGGGTCAGTATCGCCACGCATCCGTCCCACCACGCGGCGATATCGGCGGGCCGGCCGGAGCTGATGTGCCACGCCGTCGACAGCGCGTCCGATCTCGGACCGCTGCTGCAGGCGGTCGATACGATTGCCGTCGGGCCGGGCCTGGGCACGGGTAATTGGGGCGGCAGGCTTTTCGATGCGGTCGTCAAGCTCGACATGCCCCTGGTGGTCGATGCCGATGCGCTGAACCGGCTTGCCGAAGCCCCGGTATCCCGAGACCAGTGGATACTGACGCCGCATCCCGGCGAGGCCGGCCGGCTGCTCGGGTCCGGTGCGGGCGCGGTCCAGGGGGACCGGCTCGGATCGACCGAAAGCCTGAGGGACAAGTACGGCGGGACGATCGTCCTGAAAGGGGCCGGATCGCTGGTCTCTTCGGTGACCGGCCCGGCGTGGATATGCACCTCGGGCAACCCGGGCATGGCGTCACCCGGCATGGGCGATGTGCTCACCGGCGTTATCGCGTCGCTGCTCGCACAGGGGATGGATTACGAGCAGGCGGCCGCGTACGGCGTCGAGGTTCATGCGCGCGCGGGCGATGCCGCGGCAAAGGCGGGTCAACGCGGTCTGATCGCATCGGACGTGCTCGAGGAACTCAGGTCCTGGGTAAACCCGCAGACGTAATCCTGGACCTTCCCGACGAGGCGGCGACCCGCAAACTCGGCGGGCGGTTGGCCGCATCGCTGCCGAAAGACCCGGGCGGCTGGATGATTCTCCTGCGCGGAGAACTCGGCGCGGGCAAATCCACCCTGGCCCGGGCCGTGCTCCGGGCGCTGGGACACGAAGGCAATGTGCCGAGCCCGACCTACACGCTGGTAGAGCCCTATCAGATCGGTGCGGTGTCGGCCTATCACGTCGACCTGTACCGCATCACCGGGGCGAGCGAGCTCGAATTCCTGGGCTTCTCGGATCTCTGCGAGGGCCTGGTCCTGATCGAGTGGCCGGAGCGGGCGGAGGGCCTGACCGAGCAGGGCGACCTGCTCATCGATCTCTGCTACTCGGGCGATGGCAGGACTGCGCGGGTTTTCGGCATCAGCGAGCGTGGCCGGGCAGCCATTAAAGCGGTTCTACTTTAAATAACCGCTTTATCTTCATAATTTTGAACACAATACATTGGATTTTTGGCTCAGATTCGTATACTGACCCGACATAATCCCTCTGGATCCAGACATAACGCCGAGTGATGTCCAGGCTGCGCCTCATTGTGACTGGCTTGCTGCTGCTGACGCCGACCGTCGGGCAGGCTGACAGCACGGTGCAAAACATCCGGGTCTGGGCGGAAAGCGGCAAGACACGCGTTGTTCTCGATCTCAGCCGACCGGCCCGGCACAACATCTTCACACTGCGCGGACCCGATCGCCTGGTGGTCGACCTGAGCGACGCCAGGCTGGCCAAGTCTCTGCGCCGCATGCCCGCCGGCGTCGGCTCACTCAAGGGCATCAGGACCGGGGTGCGCGCCAGCGGCCAGCTTCGGGTGGTACTGGACCTCCGCGAGGCGGTCCGGTCACGGAGTTTTACCGCCGGACCGAACGGCCAGTACGGTGACCGGCTGGTCATCGACCTGCAGCGGCAGGGCAACCTTCAGGCGGTGAAACGGGCGTCAGAGGCCTATGCCCGCGGCAGGGACATCGTCATCGCGGTCGATCCCGGCCACGGCGGGCACGATCCGGGCGCAGTCGGGCGTGCCAGAATCAGGGAAAAGGATGTCGCACTGGCGATCGGGCGGTCTCTCGCCAGCCGAATCGACGCCGAGCCCGGCATGAAGTCGGTTCTGGTCCGAAAAGGGGATTACTTTGTTCGCTTGCGCGATCGCATCGAGATCGCCCGGCGAGCCAAGGCGGATCTTTTCATATCCATTCACGCGGACGCGATCGATGACCGGCGCGCCAGGGGCGCAACGATTTACGTGCTGTCGCTGAAAGGGGCGAGTGACGAGGCCGCCAAGCGACTGGCTCAACGCGAAAATGCCGCCGACCTGGTCGGCGGCGTGTCGCTTGCGGACAAGGATCCCGTCTTGGCTTCCGTATTGCTCGATCTTTCCCAGAATGCGGCGCTCAGTGCGAGCCTCGATGTCGCCTCGAAGGTCATCCGGGAACTCGGCCGGGTCGGGTCCGTGCACCGCCGGAAGGTTCAGCAGGCCGGGCTGCTGGTGCTCAAGTCGCCGGACGTCCCGTCGATTCTCGTCGAGACCAATTTCATATCGAATCCGGTCGAGGAAAAGAAGCTCGGGAGCAGCGCGCACCAGAGAAAGCTCGCATCCGCGATCCTGGCGGGAATCCGAAGTTATTTCTATCAGAATCCGCCGCCGGAGACGCGGATCGCGATGGATCTCGAGCGCACGCCAACGCGGCAGGTCCGTCATGTGATCTCCCGGGGTGACACGCTGAGCGAAATCGCCGAGCGTTACGACGTCAGCATGTCGGCCATCAGGGTCGCGAACAAATTATCCGGCGACCGTATTCGCGTCGGACAGACGCTCAGGATTCCGATCTTCGCCGGCACGTAGACAAAAAGGGGTCAGAGCCCTTTAATCGAAAAAGGGCTCTGACCCCTTTTTGTTTACGCTAATATCCTTGCATGCCTATTCGCGAGTTGCCGGGCCACCTGGTCAATCAAATTGCTGCCGGCGAAGTCGTCGAGCGACCGGCTTCGGTGGTGAAGGAACTGGTGGAGAACAGTCTCGACGCGGGCGCAAGCAGTATCGCAGTCGACGTGCTGACCGGCGGACGGAAGCTGATTCGCGTTCGTGATAACGGCTCGGGCATCCCGAAAGACGAGCTGAAACTGGCGCTGGGCCGGCACGCGACCAGCAAAATCACGAGCCTGAATGACCTCGAAGCCGTTGTCTCACTGGGATTTCGCGGCGAGGCACTGCCCAGCATCGCCTCGGTTGCACGGCTTTCGCTGTGCTCCCGGACTGCCGGGGACGACTCTGCATGGCAGGTGGAGGCGGACGCCGGTGCGGTCGGTTCGCCGCGCCCAGCGGCGCATCCCGCAGGCAGTACGGTCGAGGTGCATGATCTCTTCTACAACACGCCGGCGAGACGAAAATTCCTGCGCACCGAAAGGACCGAATTCAACCACATCGACCGGTGGATTCGCCGGCTGGCCCTGGCCAGGCCGGACGTTGCCTTTACGCTGACCCACAACCGGCGCACGGTGCTGCGGCTCGAGCCGGCCAGCGATCCGGACCGGCAGCTATTCAGGCTCAGCGAGGTCTGCGGTCCGGAGTTTGCGTCCCAGACAATACACGTACAAAGGGAAGCCGAAGATATGGCGCTGGCGGGCTGGCTGGGCCTGCCGGGTTTCAGTCGCAGCCAGCCGGATCTCCAGTTCTGGTTCGTCAACGGCCGAAGCATAACGGACAAGACCCTCAGTCACGCGGCCCGGCACGCCTACCGGGACGTTCTCTTTCATGGCCGGTTTCCGGCCTACGTGCTGAGCGTCAGCATGGATCCGGCACTGGTTGACGCGAACGCGCACCCCGCCAAGCACGAGGTCCGCTTCCGGGACGGCCGGCGCGTGCACGGCCTGGTGTCGCAGGCCATCGAATACGCGCTCAGTGAAACGCGTCCCGGGGGCCACGGGGCCGGCGCCCCGGCGGTGGCGCCGACGGCTGCCGCGAAGCCCGGGCAGGCATGGATGCCGCTCCGAGGCGGCGGTGCACCGTCATCGGCCGCCGTGGCCGAGGCGATTGGCGCGTACCGGACAATGGCCCGGGAGCCGGTCGCTGCTGCCGACGAAGTGCCGCCGCTGGGGTACGCGATCGCGCAGCTTGCCGGCGTCTACGTGCTGGCCGAAAACGCCGACGGGCTGGTCATCGTCGACATGCATGCGGCACACGAACGGATCGTCTACGAAAAACTGAAAAAGGCCTTCGACGCCGGCGATCTGGTCCGTCAACCACTGCTCGTGCCGGTCACGGTAGCCGTCTCGGAGAGCGAGGCAGGGCTGGTCGACGCCGGGCTTTTCTCGAAGCTCGGTCTGGTCGTCACCCGGGGTGGGCCGACCAGCGTCGTCGTTCGCGAGGTCCCGGCGCTGCTGAATCAGGCCGACATCGAAGGCCTGGTCCGGGATGTGCTGTCAGACCTGCAGGCAGCGGGCCGGACCAGCCAGGTCGAGGACGCCTGTCACGAACTCCTTGCGACCATGGCCTGCCATCATTCAGTGCGCGCCAGCCGGCCCCTCACGATCGACGAGATGAACGCATTGTTGCGCGAGATGGAAACGACCGACCGGGCGGACCAGTGCAATCACGGCAGGCCGACCTGGACCAGCGTCAGCATGGCCGAGCTCGACCGGCTGTTCCTGCGCGGCCGCTAGATTCTCCGGTGCAATGGCGATTCACCCTGCAATCTGCCTGGCAGGTCCGACCGCCTCTGGAAAGACCGGGCTTGCGATCCGCCTGCGTGAGAGACTGCCGCTGGAGATCATCAGCGTCGACTCCGCGCTGGTCTACCGTGGCATGGACATCGGCACCGCCAAGCCCGATGCAAAGACGCTCGAAATCGCGCCCCACAGACTGATCGACATTCGCGAACCCGAGGACAGCTATTCGGCCGGTGAGTTCGTCCGCGATGCCCTGACCGAGATACGCGAGATTCGCGAGTCCGGCCGTGTCCCCCTGCTGGTCGGCGGCACCATGATGTATTTCCGGTCGCTGACCGAGGGCATCGCGAAATTACCCGAGGCGGACCCGGTCATGAGAACCGAACTGGACGAGCAGGCGGCTGCGGTCGGCTGGCCCGCGATGCATGAAAAACTGAGCATTATCGATCCGGTGGCGGCGGCACGGATCGACCCCAACGACAGCCAGAGGATTCAGCGCGCGCTCGAGGTCTTCGCGATCAGCGGGGTGCCGATCAGCGAGTGGCAGAGTGCGGGGCGCCGTCCCGAAGACAGCTACCTCAAGGTCTCGCTGGTACCGGGCTCGCGTGCGGTACTTCATGAGCGCATAGCCAGCCGGCTGCAACGGATGATCGAGGACGGGTTCGTCGAGGAGGTTGACAGGCTGCGACAGCGACCCGGTCTCAGCAGCCGGAGTCCGTCGATGCGGGCAGTCGGCTACCGGCAGATCTGGTCCCACCTGGACGGGAATTGCGACCTGTCCAGCGCGGCGTCCCGGGCGCTGGCGGCGACCCGGCAACTGGCCAAGCGACAACTGACCTGGCTTCGCGCCGACTGGCGCGAGCACCCGTTCGACCCGCTTGAACACGCCAGTTTCGACGCCATATTGTCGCTTCTCGACAGGCATTTGAACTGAGATCCATCTGTTGCCAAAGCGTGTGATAGAATTTTCCCAGCTTTGGGCTGAGCGTGGCAATTGGGCAACCGGCGCCACCGGCATGCCATGTTTAAGGTTGGGCATACAATAATAAGGAGAACCCGAAATGGCTAAGGGCCAATCGTTGCAGGATCCCTTTCTGAACATTTTGCGCAAGGAAAAGGTTCCCGTGTCAATTTATCTGGTAAACGGGATCAAGTTGCAGGGGCAGGTTGATTCATTTGATCAATTCGTCGTGCTCTTGAAGAACAGTGTCAACCAAATGGTCTACAAACACGCGATATCGACTGTCGTGCCTGCGCGCAACGTTCGCCTGCCCCTGCCGGACGACGAATCCGGAGAATCTGACGACTAGGCATTTCGATACGCGTTACCCGGAGGTCGTGTTTGTTTGAGCGACCACGAAGCGGCGAACGTGCAATTCTGGTTCATGCGGCGGCAGGCGGGGCCCCGGATACCATAGAACGCGAAGAATTTGTTGAACTGGCGACATCGGCCGGTGCGATCATCGTCGATCAGCTGGTGAGCGCGCGAAAGCGTCCGGACTCCCGCTATTTCATCGGCAAGGGCAAACTCCGGGAGCTCGGCGACAGTGTCAGGGAGCATCAGGCGGAGCTGGTTATATCCAGCGCGCCGCTGAGCCCGAGCCAGGAACGCAATCTCGAAAAAGACCTCGACTGCCGGGTCCTCGATCGCAACGGCCTGATTCTCGATATCTTCGCCCAGCGGGCGCGCACCTTCGAAGGCAAGCTGCAGGTCGAACTGGCCCAGCTCAGGCACCTGTCGACACGACTGGTCCGTGGCTGGACCCACCTCGAACGGCAGAAAGGTGGTATCGGTCTTCGCGGACCGGGCGAAACACAGCTCGAAACGGACCGGCGCCTCATCGGCAGGCGGATCCGTCAGTTGAAGGCGCGTCTGGATCAGGTCGATACCCGCAGGGCGATGAACCGGCAGAATCGCATGCGTGCCGAGATACCGACAGTTGCATTGGTCGGCTACACCAACGCCGGCAAGTCCACCTTGTTCAATTCGCTGACCCATGCGACTGTGTATGTCGAGGACAAGTTGTTCGCAACTCTGGATCCGACGATGAGAAGACTGGAGTTGCCGGGCGACCGGTACGCGATCGTGGCCGACACGGTCGGGTTCGTTCGTGACCTTCCGCACGAGTTGATCGCCGCTTTCCGGTCGACACTCCAGGAAACCAGGGAGGCTGATCTGATTCTGCACCTGATCGACGCGAGCGATGCGGATCGCTGGCAACGGGTCAGGCAGGTCAACGCAGTATTGAAAGAGCTGGACGCGGATCGGGTACCGCAGATAAGGGTGTACAATAAAATCGACAAGCTGGACCGCAAGCCCCGCCTGACGAGCGATCGCAAGGGCGAGGGAAACGCGGTCTGGCTGTCTGCAATGACCGGTGAAGGAATTCCCCAGTTATTGGAAGTAATCGGGGACCGTCTGCGCCGCAGAATGGTCAACGTTACCATTCGCCTGAAACCCGGCCAGGGCCGGCTTCGTGCGGTGTTTTTCGAGCTGGGTGCGGTGCATGAGGAGACGGCGCTCGAGGACGGTGGATGGGTGCTGGAGCTTGACCTGGATGAGCGGGAATTCGCGAGGCTGGTGAAACGCGAGAACTTGCCCGCCGATATTCTGGAACAATCGGCAGTAGCGGAATCAAGCGGTGCTGCCTGACACGTGACGTAGGAAGACATGGCCTGGAACGAACCTGGAAACGGCAAGGATCCCTGGAAGAAAAAGGGTGAGGAGCCCAACGACCTGGACAAGATCGTGCAGAATTGGCAAAGACGCCTGAGCAGCATCGTCGGTGGCGGCGGCCCGTCGGCCGGATCGTCCGGCGGGACCATTCTCGTCGTGCTGCTTCTCGTCGCCTGGGCCCTGACGGGCCTCTATCGCGTCGATGAGGCGGAGCGTGGCATCGTGCAGCGTTTCGGCGCCTACACGGACACGACGCTGCCTGGACTGCACTGGCATTTTCCGTACCCGATCGAGACGGTCGATATCGTCAACACGAATGCCGTCGATAATTATCCGTTCCGCACCGAAATCCTGACGGCCGACGAGCAATACGTGTTCATACAAATGGTCGTGCAGTTCCGGCGAGCCGATCCGGTGAAGTACAGCTTCGAGGTGGTCGAGCCGGAACAGACGCTCCAGGACGTCACCGAAAGCGCGCTGCGCGAAGTCATCGGGACGAGCACGCTCGTGGAGCTGGTAACCGAACGACGCGACCAGATCGCGCCCCGAACGAAGGACGTATTGCAGGCAACCATGGATAACTATGGGGCGGGGATAACGGTTACCTCGATCAGTCTGGAAAAGCTGGACTATCCACAGGCGGTTCAGGAGGCCGTCGACGACACGCAAAAAGCCCGCAACGACAGCGACCGGTTCATTCTTCAGGCCGACACCTACGCCAAGGACATTATCCCGAGGGCGCGCGGCGCCGCCGCACGCCGAATACTGGACGCCGAAGCGTACCGCGACCGCGTCACCGCGGACGCCGAAGGCGAGGCGGCGAGGTTCGAGGCGCTTTTGGCGGAATATCAGAGAGCGCCACGCGTGACCAGAGAAAGACTCTATCTCGAGGCGATCGAGGAAGTGTACGGCAACTCCAACAAGGTGTTTATCGACTCGCAGGGAAGCGGCAATCTTCTTTACTTGCCGATCGACAAATTGATTGGGGGACAGACACAGCGCCCGACGCAGACGCCGACAAATCGTTCGTCTGACTCGCAGGCCGGGTCGACGATCGGTGATTCGAGTTCCAGTCCGAACACCACCCGAGACAGGAGAACGCGGCAATGAACAGCAGGTTTGCATTCGTTGTCATTACCGGTCTGGTGCTCGTTGCGATCGGTCTGTCGGCATTCACCGTCAACGAGCGCGAGCTCGCGATCAAATTGCAGGTCGGTGAAGTGGTCAAGTCCGATTACGCACCTGGACTGCATTTCAAGATCCCGATCTTTCAGAACGTCAGGAAGTTTCCCAAGCGGATCCTGACGATCAGCGATCGGCCGGAGCGCATATTCACGGCCGAACGTCTCGCGCTACAGGTTGACTTCTTCGTCAAGTGGAGAATTGTCGATCCCGTTCAATTCTATACCTCGACCGGCGGCATACAGCGTGTTGCAAACGATCGCTTGTCGGAAATCATCAAGAATGCAATCGTGACCGAATTCGGCAAGCGCTCGGTGCAAGAAGCGATTTCTGTCGAACGCGTGGCGTTGATGCGCGACATGCTGGCGACGGCGACGACTACCGCTCAAGGTCTCGGGGTCGAGCTCATCGACGTCCGCGTCAAGCAGGTGGAGTTCCCGGAGGACGTCAGGAATTCCGTTTATCAGCAGATGCGTGAGGAGCGCAAGCGAGTCGCCGCGGAGCGACGGGCGCAGGGCAAGGAAATCGAGGAGCAGCGCCGCTCGGCGGCCGACAAGGAGAGGACGATTATCCTCGCCGACGCCTACCGGGAGGCACAGAAGGTCAGGGGCAAAGGCGATGCCCGCGCCGCCGAGATCTATGCAAATGCATACAGCAAGGACCCGGAGTTCTACGCCTTTTACCGAAGTATCGACGCCTACCGAAAATCGATGGGCAAGTCCGGCGACATACTGGTGCTCGATCCCAACAACGAATTCTTCCGTTACCTCAATCAGTCGGGTGGTAACCAGTAGCGGCTGATAATTCTCGAGATTGCACAGGCCAGCGTCGAGCAATCGCGGTGGCTCGGAGCTTTGTGAGTACAAGTCATGTGGCAGGATGTCTTCACCGCATTTGCGCTTTACATGGTGATCGAGGGCATGATTCCTTTTATCGGCCCTGACCGGTTTCGCCAGGCCGTGGTCCAGATCGCCAAGCTCAACGACAATCATCTGCGCGTCACGGGCCTGACCGTGATGGTTGCAGGTCTGGTGCTGTTGTTTATCGTCCGTTGATCGGGGACGTTTGGGCGCCATGGGCAAAAACGTCGTTGTTATCGGCACGCAGTGGGGCGACGAAGGCAAGGGAAAGATCGTCGATCTGCTGACCGACAGATCGGCAGCCGTGGTGCGCTTTCAGGGCGGCCACAACGCGGGACACACACTCGTCATCGGCGGCAAAAAGACCATGCTGCACCTGATACCGTCGGGCATCCTCAGGGACGACGTCCAATGCCTTATCGGCAACGGCGTCGTGCTGTCTCTCGATGCCCTGATCGATGAAGCGGACAGACTTATCGGAAACGGCGTGCCCGTGTTCGAACGTCTCACGGTGAGCCCGGGCTGTCCCCTCATCCTGCCCTCACATGTCGCGCTCGACGCCGCCCGCGAGAGAGCCCGCGGTTCGGCCGCGATCGGGACGACCGGCCGAGGCATCGGGCCGGCCTACGAGGACAAGGTCTCCCGCCGCGCGCTCAAGGTCTCGGACCTGTTCGTGCGCGAGAAATTCGCGGCCAAACTGGGCGAGGTTCTCGATTACCACAACTTCCTGCTGCAACACTATTTTCGTGCCGAACCGATCGATTTCGCGCGCACGCTGGACTCGGCTATGCAGGCGGCCGAGACGATCGCGCCGATTACGGCCGATGTTACCCAGATCCTCCACGACCTGGCCGAGGCCGACAGAGGCATTCTGTTCGAAGGCGCCCAGGGCACGTTCCTCGACATCGATCACGGCACCTATCCGTTTGTCACGTCGTCGAATACCGTCGCGGCTGCGGCGAGCACGGGCAGCGGCATCGGCCCACGCAATCTCGACTATATTCTGGGCATCGTCAAAGCCTATACGACGCGCGTGGGCGCCGGCCCTTTCCCGACCGAGTTGTTCGACGATCTCGGCGAGCATCTGGCGACCGCCGGCGCGGAATTCGGGGCGACCACCGGTCGCCCGCGGCGTTGCGGCTGGTTCGATGCGGTGGCGCTCAGGCGGTCGATCATCAACAGCAGTGTGTCGGGACTTTGTGTCACAAAACTCGATGTGCTCGACGGTCTCGAGACGATCCGAATCTGCGTGGGCTACGAGATTGACGGCGAACCGATCGCGGGACTACCGGTGCTGGTCGACCGCTTCGCCGACTGTCAGCCGGTCTACGAAGACATGCCCGGCTGGAAAGAATCGACGGTGGGGGCGACCACTCACGGCGACCTGCCGGACAACGCGCAAGCCTATCTGGCGCGAATCGAGGAACTGGCCGGCGTGCCGCTGGACATCGTCTCCACCGGCCCCGACCGCGAGCAGACGATCGTCAGACGCCACCCCTTCGATTGAATCCGTACAGTGCGGCGAGCAGGCTCAGCACTCCGAGCCACGCGAGTCCCAGTGCGCCGCCGCCTCGTCGGGCAATGGGCGGGTTGTTGACAACCGTGCTGGCCGCAATCGTGACAACGGCGGTTGCGGCGCCGGCAATTGCCGCGCCTGACGGATTGCTGAGCGTTACCTGGAAAGACTCTGGGCCTTCGCTGACACCGTCATCGATGATGTCGAAGACCAGCGACTTCGGGTCGGCATCGCCGTCCGCCCAGGACACGGTACCCGCGGTGCTTCCCTGAAAATCGGTGCCGGCCGCCGCGTCGCCCGCCGTGACTGCGTAGTCCACGGTGACAGCGCCGAGCGCGCTTCCCGAGCGCTGCACTACCAGCACGGCCATGCCGAAGCCGCCTTCGGCCGTGTCAACCGAAGGCCGGGCGAAGCGGATCTCGGCGGCCGCGCCCGGATCGCTCAGGTAAAAGCTGGCAGTGCTGCCGGTACCGAGTGTGGCGCCGCCGCCGGGGCTGATCAGCCTGACGATCAGCCGTTCGAGTCCCTCGGCCACCCCGTCGTTGGCTGGCGTCAACAGGATCGACCTGGCGGCCGCATCGCCGCCGGTCCAGTTCAGTCGCCCGGTACCGACGACGTAATCGGCCGCATCGGCGCTGGCGGCAAGGATCTGGTAGGCGACGCTGACGCTTCCCGCGCTGCCGCCGGTGCGTTGCACGCCGATTTGTGCCTGCTGACCCTCGACCGCGGCATAAGACGTCCGTGAAAATGACAAGCTGCCCTGCGGGACATCGAGCGTTCGGTCCCTGGCGAGATAGAGTCCGGTGTTTATGTCGCTGATCGCGATCGTGCCGCTGGAGAAAAACGGGAAGGCGCCCCAGGCACCATTGAAGGAATTGTTATCGGACCCCGGGAACGTGTCGAGAAACCCGGCCTCTGCCGGTGCCGTGGGGGCAGTAATGTCCAGCACGGTCAGACCACGCGTGTAGTTCGACATGTAGTAGCGGTTGCCGCGGACGAAACCGTTGTGGTCTATCGCGGGAGTCGATCCCGTCCAGGTAGCCGCCAGCGCCGGTGACATCAGGTCGGCAAGAGAGAAAACTCTCAACGTGGTTGGCAGGCCCAGGTTTCGCTCGTCGAGCTCATCCTGGACAAACATGAATTGCTTGTCCTCGGACCACCAGCCGGAGTGTACATAGCCGCGGTTGGCGTAGTTGGTGCGGCTGAGCATGCTCGGGTTGCCCGGGTCGGTTATGTCCCATATGTCGATCGTGTTTTCGTTGAAGTCGAGCAACACTTCGCAATGCGGCCCGGCGTTGGCACACTGGCTGTCCTTGCGCGCGTCGGTGATGACGATCGACGAGGCGTCGTGCATGTATTGCGTAGCCGTCGTTCCCCGGATGAGTGACGGGGCGGCCGGGTCGGCCAGCGAATAGGCGCGGTACTGGCCGATTCCGCGGTTCGGCCCGGCAATAACGAGCGTCGGGACGGAATTCGTCAGCGCGAGTCCGGTGCCGTAGTCGGTATTGGTCAGGTACACGTTGTGTGCGCTGCCGAAGTCGCTGCCGTAGCCGATCCTGCCGATCCGCTGAGGCAGGCCGGTCAGGTCGATGATCACGAGGCCTTCGCTGGCGCTGTCGGCCGTGACATAGGCGTAAGCGTTCCAGCGTGCGTTCGCCGCGTCATAGGTCTGATATACCTTGATGTCGCGCCAGGCGGTGTGTTGGCCGCCGATGAAACCGACTTCGACCGGCGCCGACGGATCGGTCACATCGACTACCGCGGTGCCGCTGCGCACGCCGATGATCGCGTACTCGCGATTCGAGTTGAGATCGATGAAACCCCAGACGTCCGCCGCAGAGGACGGCGCCGAGCTGATGTCGGCAAGCGCGAGATGCGACAACAGGTCGACCGAATTGCACGGCATGCCGGCTGCCGAACCGCCGGCGCAGGGTGTTGCCGGCGCGCTCGATTTCAGACCTTCATGCAGTGCAACGAGTCTTTCGACCTCGGCGCTGGTCGATTCGTCGATGCTTTTCCGGTCGGCGATGACATGGAATCCACGCTCGGCCAGAAATTCCCGGTATCGTGCCGGTACGCCCGTGAGCACGGATATCCTGAAGTCGCGTTCTCGAAACTGTTGCCTGAATCGATGCCCGCCGGAAATGTCGACCGCGCCGCTGACCAGAAAGAACATATCTTCCGGCGACTCGATTTCGTATGTGCCCTCGGCCACGCGAACTTGCCCGCCTTTGCCGATGAGGTTCAATGCATAGGAAATGCTTCGGCAAGGTGTTGCCGGGTCCTGACAGTCGCCGCGATCAATCCCATACGGCGCTACGAATAACGCCGTCTCGGGCTCGCCGTGTGCCGCGGCCTGCCCGGTGGCGAGGGCGCCGCAGGACACGAGTACGATGACGGGAAACTTTCCGGCTTGAATCATTCGAATCGACGATAGCATGCGACTTCGGCATGCTGCGAGTGTTGCGACATAAGATTTGGCCGGGATTGTACACTGTGATTGACATCACGATCCCGGCGCGACTCAAACCTTTGTGATAGGCTTCGCAGCCTTACGGCGCGGCAAAGTCCAAGAATAAATGTCGAGCAGTGCAGTAGCCACCAGGACGTATCCTGAACTGACATGGACGGCGGTCATCGTCGGCTGGTTCCTCGGCGTCATCATCGCGATCTCGATCGGCTACGCGGCCCTTATTCTGGGTTTCTCGATAGAGGGGTCCGAGCTCGCCGCCATCCTCGGCTTCGGCATCCTCAGGGGAATACTGCGCCGCAGGAGCATCATCGAGAACAATATCGTGCAGACGATCGCCAGCGGCGTGAACGGCGCGTCCTCGGGCATGATGTTTTCGGTGCCCGCCATTTTCATACTGGGCTACGGCGACCATTTTGATCCGGTGATTCTGACTTTCGGCTGCATCGCCGGCGCGTTTCTCGGTATTGCATTCATCGTTCCGCTCCGCAAACACATGATCGATTTCGAGCGCCTGACCTATCCGGGCGGCGTTGCGGTCGCGACCATCCTGAAGTCTCCCGGCGCGGGCGTTCGCAAGGCAATCATCCTGCTCGGCGCGGCGGCGGTGAGCGCGTCGGTTCATATCGTTTCGCAGCAAACCGACGTCAGCAACTGGAACCTGGGCGAGATCGTCGGGATGCCCGAGTACATGAACGGGATCTGGTACATCTCCTTGCTGACGATCGGCACCGGCTTCATCGCGGGTCGCGGCGGGGTTGCATTCATCATCGGCGGCTTTGTCGCGTACTGGTTTCTCTCGCCGATGCTCGCGGCGACCGGCGGCTTCCCGGTGGACGCAGTCGGCGCGCTGATCAGCGATCCGGGGCGGCTTCGTCTGATGCTCTACCGGCCGCTGGGTATCGGCATGTTGATCGGTGGAGCGATGATGGGTGTCGCCCTCGCATTGCCGCTGATCATCAGCGCCGTGAAATCGATGCAGAACGCATCCAGGATGAAGTCCGGCGCGTCTGCCGATGAGATGCCGATCAAGCTCCTGTACATCGCCATCTTCGGCGCTGCGTTCCTGCTGGCAATCATCGCCGTATCGTCGGTGGACGCGGTAGGGGTGATTCGCGGAATCGGTATGGCGCTGCTCGGCACGCTCTGGATCTGGATGGCCGGCATCATCCTGTCCGAGTCAATCGGACGCACGAACTGGTCGCCGTTGTCGGGCATGACACTGATCGGCATCACGCTGCTCATCATCCTGACGCATGGTATGGAGCGGGGCGATTCGATCGTCGCGGCGATCATGGTCGGGGCTGCAACCTGTGTCGCGATGTCGCAGGCGACCGATCTGATGCTCGATCTGAAGACCGGCTACCTGGTCGGGGCGACACCGCGCATGCAGCAGCTCGGTCAGTTCATCGGCGCATGGCTCGGGCCCATCGTCGTCATCGTGCTCATTTTCGTGCTGCAGGAGGCGTACACGCTGGGCAGTGAACGGCTACCGGCGCCACAGGGGCAGGCGCTCGCCAGCATGGTCGAAGGTATCATGGGCGGTGACGTACCGACTCAAAAGTATGTCGCCGGCGCCGTATTGGGCGGTTTGCTGTCGGCGGTGGTCGGCGGTCTCGGCATAACCGTGGGCCTGGGATTCTACCTGCCTTTCAATATTGTCCTGACCTATTCGCTGGGCACGCTGTCGCGCGAACTGGCGGACCGCTACAAGGGCAAGTCATGGAGCGAGGACGTCGGTATTCCGGTCGCCGCCGGCCTCATCGTCGGTGAGGCGCTGATCGGCGTCGGCTATGCGATCAGATACGTACTGGCGGCGGC
>JBHHWI010000045.1:0-23260 GCA_046756445.1 Woeseia sp.
CGCCGGGCCACTCACTGATTTGCGGCACTCCCGCCCTCTGCCGGGGGTGCCGCACTGACGGCGACCGTCATGCCGTCGCTGAGACGTTCCGCGCCCCGGATGACCACCCGGTCGCCCGGATTCAGATCGCCGATCACTTCGATGTGGCGGCCGGCACCCAGTCCGGTGATGACGTTCACCCGTTCGACCGTGTTGTCGTTCAGGACCTTGTACACTGAAGCGCCCTCGCGGCGCAGGATCAGCGCGTCCCTCGGGACTGCCAGCACTTCTTTCTCGGCGGCGGTCGGCATCGACAGGCGCACGCTCTCGCCGACCGTCCACAGCGCCGGGTCGGCGTTCAGGCGGACCTCGAACATATGAGACTGCGGGTCGCCGAATGGCACGATCGTGCGCACGGTGGCCTGGCCACGGCGGAACTCGTTGTGCAATTCGAGCCGGTCGTCGTCTCCGATGAAGTTCACGGTATTCAGCGGGGCTCTGGCAATGACCTCCAGGGAATTCGGATCGACCAGGCGGATGACTTCGTCGGCGACGTTCAGGCGCTCACCGATATTGCGCAGTCGCTCCGTGACAATGCCGTCGAATGGTGCCCGGATCTGCGTGATATGCATCGCGACCTTGGCCTGACCCAGCTGCGCCTGCGCGATTGACTCGTCGCTTTGTGCGACGGCCAGGTCCGAGGTGGTCTGATCGAGCTGGCTCTTGGCAGACAGATTGTTTTCGGCAAGCTGCTCCAGGCGCGCCTTTTCCGAGCGCAGGAAGGCGACCCGCGCCTGCTCCCGGTCCACCCGGCTCTGCGCCTCCATCTCGCGCAGTCTGAAGGTGATGTTTTCCAGGCGAGCGACCGTATCGCCCTCCTTCACCTCGGTGCCGACCTCGGCGATCCATTTCAGCTTTGCCTCGAGTTCGGATGCCAGGCGCGCGTCGTAGCGACTGACGACGGTGCCGGGTACTTCGACCGTCGGGGCAAGCAGCCGTAGCTGAACCTCCTCGACGATCACGGCCGCCGGCGGCATGCCCTGCCCGAACGCGGCCAGTGTCACGGCACATCCGGCCGTTGCCAACAACAACATTCGAATGATCGCAGTCATGTCGCCTCAGCCGGTCGCCGGTGCGCCGCTGGCCGCCAGCGCCGTCGCCGGTACCCGTTCGCCCAGACGCAGCAGGCTGGGCAGGAGAATGAGTGTAAAGATCGTGCTCACCGACATGCCCCCGACGATGACCGCGGCCAGGCCCTGATAAACCTCCGTGCCCGGACCGGGGATCAATAACAGCGGCAGCATCCCGAACAGGCTGGTCAGGGTGCTCATCAGAATGGGCCGCAAGCGGCGGCGTATCGCCTGCTCGACGGCGGCGCGGCGGTCGAGACCCTCTCTCTCGGCCGATCGTGTCTGATGCACCAGCAGGATGGCATTATTGACGACCAGACCCAACAGTGTGATGAAACCAATCATTGTCAGCAGGTCCATGGGCAGGTTCATCAGGCGCAGCAATGTAACGCCGCCGATGGTGGCAAGCGGCAGCGCCGTGATTACGAGCAGGCTGTCGACGAAGGAACGGAACAAGCCGCTCATCAACAGATAGAGGACCACGATCGCCAGCGCAAAACTGCGCGACATGCTGCCCAGCGCAATTTTCAGATCGTCGGCACTGCCGTAGTAACTGATCTCGCCGTCTTCGGGCAGCATAGCGAGAAGCGCCGGCTCCACGTTTTGCTGCAGGAGCTCGATCGACTCTTCGAGCGACTTGTCGTCCGGTGGGGTGATCGCGAGTGTCACGGCCCTGCGCCTGTCCACGCGCCGCACCTGGCTTGGTCCTGCCGTGCGCTCCATACGCACCAACTGACTCACCGGCTGGATGCCGCCCAGCGGCGTGGCCAGCGGCGTCGACGCCAGTTGTTCGGGACTGGTCCACTCCGGCGCGCGCAATACGATATCGAGGCGACGATCGCCATCGAAGTAATCGCCGACGAAAACGCCATCACCTAGCGCGCGCATGACCACCGACATCTGCTGGCGCGTCCAGCCGGCCTCGGTGATCCGCCTTTCGTCCGGGCTAAATCGCAGTTCCGGTTCGGAGAAGTCGACCCCGGGAACGGGACGTGCCTGCGCGCCCGGCAAATGCTGGGCGACCAGACCCATGCCCTGACGCGCTGCCGCCAGCATTGCATCCATGTCACGGCTTTGTATGTTCAGTTCGATGTTGCTGCCGCCGCTGAGCCGATCGAAGATGCCCCATTCATCGGCGAACGCCATGGTGTCGGGAAAACCGGTCAGGATCTCGGTATTGAGCTTGTTGACGAATGCATCGGCGTCGTCCGTGTCGGTCATCTTTGCGCCGGTAAATCCGAATGAACCGAAGATGCCCAGGAAGTAGTTGTTGATCCGAAGGTCGGCATCCTCATGGAGATAGGGATCCAGACGGTCCGCGACCACGTCGACGAATTCAGTTCTTGCAGCCGAGACGCTTTGACCTGGCGGTGGAATGATAAATGCAAAAACCCAGCCTTGTTTTCCCTCGGGCAGGTAGTCGGCCGGCGGTAAAAGTGCCCAGGTCAAAAGCGTCGCTGCGGTGAATAGTCCGGAGACCCATGCCCGGCGGACCCAGACGCCGTCGGTCAACTGCATGATCTTTGCGGTAGCCCCCTCCCACCATGCCTTGTGCGGATCGTCGAGCCTGACGTCCTTGAGCCATCTCGCCGCTGCAGTCGGGATGATCGTTACCGCAGTGATGAGCGATGCAACGACAGCCACCGATATGACTATCGCCAGGTCCGCAAACAACTGGCCGGATACGTCTTTCAGGAAGGCGATAGGCAGAAAGATGACCACCGTTGTTGCGGTAGACGCGAGCAACGCCCCCCAGACCTGCTGGCTGCCGGTGATCGCCGCCTTGTCGGACTCCTGACCTTTCTCGCGGATGCGGACGATGTTCTCGAGCACGACGATTGCGGCGTCGAGGACCATGCCGGTGGCAAACGCGAGCCCGGCCAGCGAGATCATATTCAGCGTACGGCCCGTCAGTTGCATGACCATGAAGCCCGTGAACAGCGACACAGGGATAGCCAGCGCCACCATGAAGGTCGCCCGGAACTTGCGCATGAACCACCACAGCATGCTCACGGCGAGCCCGATGCCGAGCAGCAGATTGGTCCGGAGCATCGCGATGGAGGTCTCGATATAGGTGGACTCGTCGTAGACCTGCTCCACCCTGAGCCCCTCCCTGGCGAGCGGTCCCTGCTGCAACTCCTCGATTGCTGCTTTCAATCCGTCCATCACTTCCAGGACATTGACGCCCCGCTCCACCTGGGCGTCGAACGCGATCGAGTCGAGGCCGTTCTCCACCATGATGCCGGCGCTGTCGCGCATCGTGATATCAACCGTCGCGATGTCCCGCAGTCGCACCGGGTTGCCGCCGCGCCAGTCGAGCACCATGTCGCCGAACTCGGATACGTCATACTTGCCGGCGTAGCGCAATGTGTACTGCCGGCGTCCAATCTCGCTGAAGCCGCCGGAAGTATCGTTGTTGTTGCCTGTCAGACCGGCGAGCGTGGGTATATCGACGCCGAGCGCGGAGGCTTCATACGGGTCGAAGGTGATGCGTACCTCGTTGTTGCGGCCCCCGTACGAGTTAGAGTTCGAGATGCCCGGCACGCGCTCGATGCGCGCCTGCACGACCTCCCTGACGAAGTCGTTGTAGCTGGCCATCGGACGCGTGTTACCGGGTACGCGTGTCAGCGCAAACCAGGCAATCTGTTCTCCGAAACTGTCCTGGCCCGCGAAGATCCGTGGCTCGGTGACGTCATTCGGGTACCGCGGCACCTGGTTGAGGCGGTTGATGACCTCGATCAGCGCCCGCTGAATGTCCGTGCCGACGGCAAACATCAGGTTGACGCTGGCGCGCCCCCTGGATGCCGATGACTCGATCTTCTCGAGTCCCGGGATGCCGCGCAGCATGTCCTCCTGCGGCTCGATGATCTCGGATTCGACCTCCTCCGGCGCCGCGGAACGCCAGCCGGTGGTAATCTGAATGAAGGACCGCTGGACGTCAGGAATCATCTGGATGGGCAGGTTCACCAGGCCGATCGCCCCTACCAGCAGCAGCAGCAGGATCGCCGCCACCACTGCGACCGGATTCGAAAGCGCTAGCCGAGTCAGGCCCACCGATAATCCCCAAAGAGAGTTCGTGATCGTATTCTAACGATATGACACGGGTTCGCAGAAGTGGTTCGCACCCCCTCCCCCGCGCATATTCCGGTTTCGGGCATTGTAGTCAAAGCCTGTTTGACATGCAACCATTTAGTTGCATATAGTCAGGGTCATGGACCCGGTGTTCAAAGCGCTGGCCGATGCCAGCAGACGCCTCGTACTGGACAGCCTGTACGACAAAAACGGTCAGACGCTTCAGGAGCTCTGTGGCCGCGTGTCGTTCTCACGACAGGGTTTGTCCAAGCATCTGGCCGTGTTGGAAGCCGCTGGACTGGTCGTCACAGAGTTCGAAGGCAGAGAAAAGAAGCACTACCTGAACGCGGTCCCGATTCAGGAGATCGCTGAACGCTGGATCGCGAAATACTCGGAAGAACACCTGTCTGCAGTTTCGGCGCTGAAGAAAGCCCTCGAGGAGAACAACGATGACCGACACTGAACTGATCTATGAGACCTATATACGGGCATCGGCCGAACGCGTCTGGAATGCGCTCACCTCGGCCGAGTTCACGTCGCAGTACTTTTACGGTACCCACGTGGAGTCGACCTGGAAACCGGGTGCCGCGGTCCGGTACTTCAACGAACCCGGCGGCACGGTGGCGGTAGAAGGCGAAGTCCTGGAGGCGGACCCACCGAACAAGCTCGTGATCAGCTGGCACGTGCTGTACGACGACGATGCATGCACCGAGAGGCCGTCCCGCGTTTCGTTTTATGTCGAAGACCTGGGCGAACAAACGAAATTGCGGATCGTGCATGACGACTTTCCCGATGACAGCGTCGTCCCGGACAGTGTCAGACAGGGCTGGCCGTGGATCATCGCCGGTCTCAAGTCGCTTCTGGAAACAGGCGAGGCCTTGCCGTCGCCGGCAACTTGAACACTGAACCTGAAACGGGACAGAGGGGCAATACGACCATGTTGACAGGAATCATGACCTTCACGATCACGCTCGTGTTATGCGGAGTGGCAGCGCGGTTATGACTACTTCGACGAAGCCTCGGGCTACGTGTTGCAGGCGCTGAAGGAAGAACTGGAGGCGTGTGGCTGATGTCACGCCGCCCGACTCGATCCCGCATCACTGCGCGCCGAACCGCATCGTGACTCGCGGGATCCAGTTGCGCGGGAGGTTCTTCAATGGCTTGCGGATGACGCGGAATCCCGCGGTGCGAAAGAGCGGCTCGGTGCCGATGTAGGCGTTGTCGTCCTTGGTGCGCGCGGTACCCGCACGGGGGTAGGCTTCGACGGCCGGAGCACCCTGCTCGGTCGCATAAGCCACGGCCGCCCGGATCAGGCCGAGCGCGATTCCCCGGCCGCGGTCCTCTTTGCGCACCGTAATGCATGAAATGACCCACACATCCTGGTCGTCGACACGCGGCGTCGCACGCGACCTGTCGACCCGTGCAAGCTCGCTCCGCGGCGCGACCGCGATCCAGCCGACCGGCTCGTCGCCCTCGTAGGCAAGCAATCCGGGAGCGCGGCGGCAGCGGGCGAGTTTCATCATCGCATTGCGCCGCCGCTCGCTCTCGGAGCCCGGACCGGGCAGCTCGCGAACTTGCGCGTCCGTCAGGCGGGGGTACATACACCAGCAACTTCGGCCCCAGCCCCCGCGGAGAACCGTGCCGAGGTCATCCATGAGACGCGGGGTCAACGGGCGAAAGTCCAGACGCGGGCTCGTCCCATTCCCTTCTTCCTTCCGGGTCTTCTGCGATTTGCGCGGCATTCGATTGCAGTCCCGGTCTTGGGACAAGCCAGTCTAGAGCAGGTCGAGCTGGGGACTCTTTTCCGCCCGCTTCCTGGCTGCGGCGCGTCTTGTCATTTCCAGCAAATCGTCCTCGATGTCTCTGAGGAACGGCGATGCCTGGTACTCTCTTACCCGACCCTGCCAGCGCCTCCTGGCTGCGTGCATCAGGAACAGCCGGTCCCGGGCCCGTGTCATGCCGACATAGAACAGGCGCCGTTCCTCCGCCAGTTCCGCCTCGCTGATCTCGCCCTTCCATTTCAACGGCAGCACCCCGTCTTCGCAGCCGATCACGAACACCACACGAAACTCCAGGCCCTTTGCCGCATGCAGGGTGAGCAGCGAACAGCGATCGGCCCGCTCATCCCAGACATCGATGTCGCTTGCGAGGTGAATCTCCGACAAGAACTGCTGCCAGCGATTGTCACAGCGCTCCGCGAGTATCCGAAGCCTTTCCATGACCGCGTCAAACGCGTCATCCGCGCCTTTGTCATCCGACACCCGGATGTGCGCCTGCGCTTCCCGCAGGCGCTCCGTCACCGTGGACACTTCTCGCATTGCGGTCATCGAATCCAGCAAGTTCCGGACCGTGGGAAGATCACTCAGGCAGCGATGCCCGTGTCTTTGAAACGGGATTCCCGAGCGCAGAAAAGCCTCCTCGAGCACGTCCGCCTGGGCTTCCGTGCGATACAGGACGGCGAAATCCGCGAACGTGTAATCCTGCTCCGGCGTCCCGTCGCTGCGCCCGGTATCGATCGAGTAGAACGACAGTCCGCCGATCAGCTGCTCGATGTGGTGCACCACGGATTCCGCTTCGGCCTTGTCCGTGGCCGCCCGATGGATCACCACCTTGCCGGTGTCCTCCAACAGCGCCCTCACCTGCCGGTCTTCGACCAGCGTCGCCGGCTCGATCATCTGGGTCGCCGCCGACACGATCGATCGCCCCGAACGATAGTTGCGCCCGAGCTGGATGCGCTCGGCACCTGGAAAATCGTGTTCGAAGCGCAGGAAGAATTCGACGTCCGCACCGCGGAACGCATAGATCGCCTGATCGGGATCGCCGATCGCGCAGAGGTTTCCGTCCTCAGGTACGAGCTGCCTGAGCAAGGCGTATTGGAGTTCGTCGATATCCTGATACTCGTCAACGGAGACCCACGCGTATCGCTGCCGATAGGTTGCGGTGAGTCCGGGATCTTTCTCGAATAATTCGAGCGGCAAGATCATCAGATCATCGTAATCCAGCACGCCATGGATCTCGCGCTCCCGTTCCAATAATGAACAAGCCTCCAAGAGGTCGATATCGGCAGGCGCAGACAAGCGTTGTCGTTTCAGACGCGACACTTCCCGGATGGCCATTGTGGCCTTGCGCACCGACAGCTTCAGCCGGTTGATCAAGAGAGCCCTTCTTTCGGCATCGCTGCTCACCCGGAAACCGCGGGGCAAGCCGGCCCCGACCCGGTTTTCCTCGAGCATCCTCAATCCCAGCGAGTGGAAGGTCATCACCGGGACACCTTCAGACCGGCCCGGCAACAGGGTTTCCAGCCGCTCCCGCATCTCCTCGGCGGCGCGGCGGGTGAACGTAATGGCGAGGCATTGTCCGGGCGCAACCCCGCACTCGGTGATCAAGTGCGCGATACGATGGGTCAACACGCGCGTCTTGCCCGATCCCGGCCCGGCCGTTATCAAGAGCGGTCCGCGAATGATCTCGAGCGCACGCCGCTGATCCGGATCCAGGTCGACACCGGCGAGGTTCGATCTCTCGAAAGACGATACGGACTCAACTACCGGATGCGCTACCAGGGTATCGGCAACCACGCCCGGTAGCGTCTCAGTCGCCTCATCCGTATCACCAAAATCTTCGCCAACAGACTCCTTTGCCGCATCCGACTTGTCCTCTTCAGCAAACAGGCTGCCGGTGACGCCCCCTCGCCTGAGTTCCTGCTCTTGGAACAGCCGGATTCTGCCGTATTCCCCGTCATAGCCCGGCTCGCGTATCACGCAACCCTCGCGCATCCGGGCGATCGCCTCCGGAATCAACGACGAGGGGGCCGAACTCCGGATCTCCTCCAGCGGGATATCGTTGAGAATCCCGAGCTCCGAGCCCAGCCTGGTGAGCAGGCTCTCGTATTCCCTGGCGACGGTCTTGCTCGCCGCGCCAACCTGTTCCGTCTCGGCGATCACCTCGGGCAACGGCACCAGGCTCACGAACGCGTCCGTATCCTCGGGCTTGCTCTTGTCCGCGCGATCGGCAAGCTGCTCGACCCGGTACAGCACGCCCAGGGTCAGCGGCTTGCCGCACACCGGGCACAGGCCATCGTGCGCCCTGCTCTCCCCGGGAGACAGCCGCACTCCGCACTTACGGTGGCCGTCCATGTGGTACTTGCCTTCCTCGGGAAAGAACTCCACGGTGCCGCCGTAGCCTTCGCCCGTCTCCAGGGCGCGGCGCATGGCAAAGTAATCCAGGTCGGTATCGAACACGCAGGCCTCGCGGCCCAGCTTCGGTGGCGAATGCGCATCCGAGTTCGACACCAGACGATACCGATCCAGATCGGATACCCGCCAGTTCATCTCGGGATCCGAGGAGAGCCCGGTCTCCACCGCGAAGATATGCTCCGCCAGATCCCGGTAGCAGGCGCCGATGGAATCGAAGCCCGACCTGGACCCCAGCACCGCGAACCACGGCGTCCAGATATGCGCCGGCACCAGGTAGCAGTCCTCGCCCGCCTCCAGCACGATCTCCAGCAAATGGCGGGAGTCCAGGCCCAGTATCGGCCGGCCGTCGGAGCGGATATTGCCGATCGACGCTAGCTTGCCATTGATGCGCTCCGCCTGCTCGATGGTCGGTGCATAGATCAGATGATGGATCTTCCGGGTCTTCTCGCCCTTCTTATAGATGGTGGAGATCTCCACCGACAGCATGAAGCGCGTAGCACTGCGACAGCTCGAGGGCAGCGTCCCGACAAGCTCGCGATCGGTCTCGTTCCTCAGCCGAAACAGGCCCGGCTCCGCCGGCACCAGCTTGTCCTTGATCTCCCCGAACCAGGCCGGATGCGTAAAGTCTCCCGTCCCGATTACCGAGATTCCCTTCTTCCTTCCCCAAAAGGCCAGGTTCTCGAGATCGCAATTCTTGCTGGTTGCCCGCGAATACTTGGAGTGGACGTGGAGATCAGCGTAGAAGCGCATTGTGGTCCTGGATGGTCGCCTCGAGCAGGCTGCGAAATACCGGTATCCGCTTATGGGTAAGCATCATAAACCAAGCACAGACGCCACGCCTCGCCTGATGAGTGCGTCGGTGCTCGCTATGAGGGCGGCGAGCGTGATGCCCGAGCCGGTCCGGCGGCCGGCATCGTGTGCCTGGCCTTGGCGATCGCCGGTTGAGCCGATATTTTGTACATTCGGATCACAGGGCGCTCCAAGTTCGGGCCGGTTCCGGGTAATCTGGCGGGGCTGGCGGATTCGTGTGTCGGGTCGGTCTGCCTGAAGCCTGTCATTGAACTGGTGATAATTCATGAAAACAGGAAAAAGAATCAGGGACTGGTGTTTGTCGGCGGTGCTCGTCGTCGCAATTGCTTGTGCCCCGTCGAAACAAGAAGCGCCTGAGCAGGCTCAGGGTCGGCTGGTCACTTACACCGAGCAGCGCGAACCCTGCGCCGACTACGTCGAAACGCGGCAGGCGCTGTTCGGCGACCTGCATGTGCACTCCGCTTATTCCTTCGACGCCGCAGCGAACAGCCTCGAGACCTATCCGGATCATGCGAACCGGTTTGCAAAAGGCGAACCGATTCCCTTCTTCCCGCTGGATGACGCCGGAAAGCCGGTCGGGACGATCAAGCTCGATCGGCCCCTGGATTTCGTTTCCGTGACGGATCACGGCGAATTCCTTGGCGAAAGGGCCTTGTGCCGCACCCCCGGATCGCCGAGGTACGACAGCACTTTTTGTCAGGAGTACCGTTCGTCGGAACGCCAGGGCATGTTGATGCTGGGCACGATCGTCAATCTGGAGCAGCCGAAGCGGTTTGCCGAGCTTTGCGACGAGGAAGGCTCGCTTTGTCGCGAGTGGGCCAGGGGACCGTGGCGGGAGATGATCGCAGCGGCCGAGAACGCCTATGACCGGAGCGGGAACTGCGAATTCACGAGTCTGATCGGCTACGAATACACGGGAACACCGGGGCTTTCGAATATCCACCGCAACGTGATTTTCCGCAACCACGTCGTGCCTGAGATACCGGTCAGCTATATCGAGGCAAACAACGATCAGCTCCTGTGGCAAAAACTGGAAGACACGTGTCCGGCATCTTCCGGTTGCGCCTGGATTACGATTCCCCACAACAGCAACCTGGCAAACGGGCGCATGTTCATGCCGCTCGGTGGCGAACATCATCAGAGGCACCAGCATGCCGAGGCGCGCCTGGCGCACGAACCCGCCATCGAGGTCTTTCAACACAAGGGCAACTCGGAATGCATCAATGGTCTGTCGGCAATATACGGAGAGCCGGATGAGCTTTGTGATGTCGAAGCGGTGCGCCGATTCGGCCAGGTCCGCAACACCACCCGTATTGGTTTTGCCGACGGGCAGCTGACGACCGAAGCCGTCGAGGTTACAACCGAGGAATGCGGCGATGAGACCGGTCAGGATGGAATGCTGGGCGGCGGCTGCGTGCACGAGACCGATTTTCTGCGTTCGAACCTGCTGACGGGTCTCGCGGACGAGCGCGAAATTGGGGTGAATTCGGCAAAGCTCGGCGTCATCGCGAGCACGGACACTCATGCGTCCACGCCGGGCGCGACCGACGAGCAAAACTGGGGCGGGCACGTGTCGCTGGAATCCACGCCAGCGGAGCGCCTGCGACCGGGACTGCTGACCAGCGGCATCGAGGGTAATCCCGGCGGCCTGGCCGGGGTTTGGGCGGTCGAGAATTCCCGCGATGCGATATTCGAAGCGCTGGTGCGCAGGGAAGTCTTTGGCACCAGCGGACCACGCATCGAGCCGCGTTTCTTCGCCGGATGGAATTTCGCCGCCGATCTTTGCGAAGCGGCCGATAGACTGGAGCAGGCCTACGATTACGGCGTGCCGATGGGCGGCGATCTCACAGGCGAAGCGGGTCAAGACGGGCCGCGTTTTCTCGCCATCGCACGCGCCGATACAATGGCTTCCGCACCGCTGCAGCAGTTACAGATCATCAAGGGTTGGCTGGATGCCGACGATCGCAAACACTACCAGGTCTTCACCGTTGCCGGAACACCGGACAACGGCGCCGGCGTGAATCTGAAAACCGGTGAGCGTTTCGGGGAAGGTCACGAGGAGTTGTGTACCGTTTTCCGGGACCCCGAATTCGAACCGGGACAGCCTGCGTTCTACTATCTTCGCGCCGTGGAAAACCCGAGTCCCCGCTGGAGCCTGCTGGACTGTCTGCGGATCGACGAGTCCGAACGCCCTGCGGTTTGCGGCGAGGACGCGGAAGTCCCCAAGGTGATCCGGGAAATGGCCTGGTCTTCACCAATCTGGTATCAACCATGACAAGAAAAACGGACAATACGCGGATCGTAACCGTCGCAGCGACGCAGATGGCCTGCGACTGGGACATCGACAGGAACCTCGATACCGCCGAATCCCTGATCAGGCAGGCGCACAGCGATGGCGCACAGATGATCCTCATACAGGAACTGTTCGCAGCGCCCTACTTCTGCAAGGACCAGAATCCGGAGTATTTCTCCCTGGCCGAGCCGGCTGACGATTCGAAAATCGTCAAAAGGATGCAGGCGCTGGCGGCAGAACTTGCGGTCGTGCTGCCGGTGTCATTCTTCGAGAAAGCCAATCGCGCCTATTTCAACTCGCTGGTCGTGATCGATGCGGACGGCGGCGTCGTCAGCCATTATCGGAAGTCCCACATTCCGGACGGCCCCGGTTATCAGGAGAAATTCTACTTTTCGCCCGGCGATACGGGATTCAAGGTTGCCGAGACGCGCTACGCGAGGATCGGCGCAGCCATCTGCTGGGACCAGTGGTTCCCCGAAGCCGCCCGCAGCATGGTTCTGATGGGAGCGGATCTTCTCTTCTATCCGACCGCGATCGGCAGTGAGCCGGTAACCGGGGAAGACAGCCGTGATCACTGGCATCGCGTCATGCAGGGCCATGCCGCGGCCAACATGGTTCCGGTGATTGCATCGAACCGCATCGGGGTGGAAAAAGGCGAATCCTGCGAGTTGGCGTTTTACGGCTCGTCTTTCATCACGGACGAAACCGGTGGCATCGTCACCCAGGCGAGTCGTGACAGCGAGGAAATCATTCTCGCGACTTTTGATATCGATGGCGTGGCCGAGAAACGGGCGAATTGGGGCCTGTTTCGTGACCGGCGTCCCGACCTTTACAAAACCGTGGTCACGCTCGGGGGATGATCAATTTGCCCGGGGCGTCAGGTGCCGGACTTGACGTCGTCCTTGCGGCGCCGGTGCCCGGTATCCTCGCCCGGCGCCATGTCGTAATCCAGGACACCGGTCGATATCATGTCGCTCGATGCCTGCGCCACGGACAGTTCCGTCTCGACTTCGCGGAGCTTGACCTCTGACTTGAGATTTTCGGTCGCCCGATCGGTGAGCTCGGCGCGCAACTCGCGTGTCTTTCTGACGGAATCCTTGAGATCGGCATTGAGTTTCTCGATGACCCCCGTGCGCTTGAGCGCTTCTTCGTCTTTTTCCTCGATGATGGACTGGGCCTTGGCGACCTCCTTCTCCTGTTCCTCGAGCGCCCCTTTCAACTTCTCGACTTCGCCCTGCGCGATACGGAGCTCCGCCTGCAGCGACCGGATGCGGTCGTCGCGCGGATCCCGTTTCGACGTCCGGAACCGTCTGCTGAGCGCAGCACCGACTTTGGCCACGATCCAGCCCAACAGAAACGCTCCGCCGGCGATCAGCATCATTGTCTGGGGGGCTTCCACGAACATGAAACGGAATTCCTCGAGCCAGTCTGCCAGGGTCATAGATTATGCCCTTCTGCACGACAGAAAAGGACGGAGTTCTCAATCCGGCGCCCGAAGCGTTGCCGCATGGGGCCCGGATTTCGATCGAAATGCCCCCTGCAAGTTATGATTTTCCTTTTAATTACAAATGGTTATTTCGAATTGCCTGGATCGCCAGATCGGGGAAATCGGTGAACAGCCCGTCGATTCCGAGCGTCGCCACAAACCACTGAACCGACGCTTCGAAAGTCTCGAACCCCGGCGGCAGCTGGTCCGCCCGGAAGGTGTACGGGTGCACTGCCAGCTCAAGCGAGCGCGCCAGGCTCGCGAGCCCTGTCGAGACCGGCTGGCCGTCGATTTCGGCGAGCGTATAGAGCTGCCACAATCCGGGGCCGATACCGTCCGTCGTTTTCGCGACCCGGGCCAGCCCCTCCGCTGTCCTCAGCTGATCGTAGTCGGTATCCGATTCAAACCAGTCGTTTTCACCGATAAGCTGAATCAATCGCAGCCTGCAACCCAGGTCGTTTCTCAGGCGCTCGACTTCGCGGGCATCGAAGCACTGAACGAAGGCCGGATCGGCTGCGTCGCGGTATCCGAACCGATCGAGTATCTCGAGCAGCCTGGGGCTCAGGTCGACGCCGTCCGCCTTGTGCCAGGCGGGCCGCTTTATTTCCGGATAAATCCCGACCGTGCGGCCGCTCGAGGCATTCAGACCGGCCACGAACTCGAGCTCCTCCTGGAGCGTGACAATCCCGAAATTGCCGCTGCCGGCGGGAAAGCGATTCGGGAATTCGACCTCGTCACCCGCCTTGTTCAGTCGTTCCCATACCCGCAGCGACCGCAGTTCCCCGAGGTCGAAATCCCGGGCGTAAAAGCGGCCGTCTGCGCGATGCCGGTCCGGGAACCGTTCGGCGACGTCGGTTACCCGGTCAAGGTGGATATCGTGCAGCACGATCAGCTGGTCGTCGCGGGACGCGACCACATCCTGCTCCAGGAAGTCGGCACCCATGCCGAAAGCCAGGGCCTTTGCTTCGAGCGTATGCTCCGGCAGGTATCCCGAAGCGCCGCGGTGCGCAATGATCAGTGGCCGGTCACTGGGCATAAACTACCTCAAGTAGTATTCCTAACTGTTTGTATTTAAAACAGTTATGGGAAGTCAATGACATCCCAGCGCGAGGTGTCCTGCAACCGGGCCTGGCGCCTGAGCGCGTGGGCAATCTCCCGCTCATTCCAGTTGATATGCTCATTGACCCGCCCGACGAGCTCGTCGGGGGTTTCGGCGATTCCGCCGAAAGGCCGGATCGCGATCAGCGGCTTACCATGGGCCTCGGCGGTATCCATCTGAAAACGCACAAGATCACTGTGCTCGCTGAAGGTACTGGCGGGTATGATGACCGCCTCCGATTCGACGATCTGGCTGGTGAGTTCTGCCTTGATCGCCTCCAGCCCGCCCGCTGCGGGCATGTTCTCGGGCTTGCTGCAATTGACATAGAAGAACCGCTCGAGGCTTGCGAGGAACTCGAATACTCGAAGGTAATCGTCGTCCTCCGCGAAATTATGAGCGACGAATACGCGAATGGGATTGTCTTCTGACACTGGAGTCTCCTTGCGGTGGGTGAAGTTTATCCAATCGGGACTCCTGATGGCAGTACAGTGTCTCAATTATCGGTGGTTTGCTAGCGTCAGCGCATTCTGTATCGTAGCCTCGAATCTATGCGACTCCTTCTTTACAACATCCGATATGCCGTCGGCGGCGGCGCATCCATGCATGTTCCGTTGCCGGGCGCCGGTTATATCCTCGGGAGTCAGAACGTGTTGGACGAGATTACCGAGTTCATAAAGTCCATCGATCCGGACTTCGTCGGCCTGATCGAGGTCGACACCGGATCGATTCGCAGCCGCAAAGTCAATCAGGCGGAGAAGATCGCCGCCGATCTCGGAATGAACACGTCTTACGAGATCAAGTACGGGGCTCGGTCATTCAACCAGCTGCTCCCCATCATTCGAAAACAGGGCAATGCGTTTCTTGCAGCGCCGCGAGTTCATGGCGAGACATTTCATTACTTCGACACCGGCATCAAGCGGCTCATAATCGAGCTCGAGATGGACAATTTCGCCGTATTCCTCGTGCACTTGTCCTTGAAATATCGCCACCGACACCTGCAATTACGCAAGCTGCACGATCTCATCGGCGCGACAGAGAAACCGGTCATCGTTGCAGGCGATTTCAATACATTTTGGGGCGAAAATGAAATCTACCTCTTCAAACGCGCAACCGGACTGACGAGTGCAAATACCGAGGGCTTGCCCTCGTATCCGAGTCGGGCACCCCGAAAGGAACTCGATTTTATTTTGCATCAGGAAGGCGTTGACGTGACAGGATTTGAGGTTCCGCAGGTAAAATTCTCGGATCACCTGCCGCTCGTTTGCGATTTTGAAGTGAGGTAAGCGGAAGATAACAACATGAACGAATTGAAAGACTGGCGAGTCGAGACGGACGACGACGGTATCGTATGGGTTTGCATCGACAAGCGTGATGCCAGTGCAAACGTATTGTCGGAATCGGTCCTGAGGGAGTTTGCAGACATCATCGCGCCATACGAGGAGCAGCCGCCGCGCGGACTCGTCATATACTCAGGCAAGAGCAACGGGTTCATCATGGGGGCCGATATCAACGAGTTCACGAAGATTGAATCGGCCGAACAGGCCTTCGAAGTCGTCCGCCTGGGCCAGACGCTCCTGGATCGCCTTGAAGCGCTTCGCTGCCCGACGGTCGCCGCAATCAACGGATTTGCATTGGGTGGCGGCCTCGAGCTGGCAATGGCCTGTGACTACCGTCTCGCCTTACAGAACAAAAAGCCCGTACTCGGCCTTCCGGAGGTGCAGCTCGGACTTCACCCGGGATTCGGCGGCACCGTAAGGGCCGTCCGGATTATGGGTGTGCGCGCCGCGATGCCCCTGATGCTGACGGGCAAACCGATAACGCCCGGAAGAGCAATCCGGCAGCGGCTGGTCGATCGCATCGCCGCACCCGATAACTGGCGTCAGGCCGCAAAGGAACTCATTGCAGCACGGAAACCGAGATGCCGCGCGCCACTGCCGGACCGGATGCTGAACCTCGCCCCGGTACGCCCGTTCGTCGTGAGGATGCTCCTGAAGCAACTGAAGCCGCGGGCGCGAAAGGAGCACTATCCCGCCCCGTATGCCATCGTCGATCTCTGGGCAAGTCATGGCGCGTCACCGACGACCGGCTACGAGGCCGAAGCGAGATCGTTCTCCACCCTGATGAACGGCGAGACTTCGCGAAATCTTGTGCGCGTGTTCTTTCTCCAAAACAAGCTCAAGTCTCAGGGTGGCAGGCCCGAACAGAAGATTTCGCGCGTTCATGTCATTGGCGCCGGCGTCATGGGTGGCGACATCGCCGCCTGGTGCGCATTCAAAGGCATGAATGTCACGCTGCAGGATCGTGACATCGAGTTCATCGAACCGGCAATTGCAAGGGCCAACAGACTTTTCGAAAAAAAGATTTTCGACTCCGGTGATCGTGAAGCAGCCGTCGGCAGGCTGAATCCCGATGTGTCCGGACTCGGCATCGCCGACGCGGATCTGGTTATCGAGGCGATTTTCGAAGACCTGGAAGCGAAACGGGAGCTGTATGAAGGTATGGAACCATCCATGAAGCCCGGTGCAGTTCTGACAACGAACACTTCGAGTATTCGCCTCGAGGAGCTTCGTGCGAATCTTCAGCAACCCGAGCGTTTCATCGGCCTGCACTTTTTCAACCCGGTCGCACTGTTGCCGCTTGTCGAGGTGATCAGATGCAAGGATACGGTGCAGGAGGTCCTGAACATCGGTTTCGGATTCGTCAAAGCGCTCGGCAAGTTGCCATTGGAGTGTGCCAGTGCTCCGGGCTTTGTCGTCAATCGCGTCCTCGCGCCGTACATGGCCGAAGCGATGCACCTCGCCGAGTCGGGTGTGCCGCTGAAGGAGATCGACAACGCCGCCGAGGAATTCGGCATGCCGATCGGTCCCGTTGAACTCGTCGACAGCGTCGGAATTGACGTTGCGCTACACGTATCGAAGGTCCTTGGCGCAGCATTCGATCGTCCCGTGCCGAAACGGCTCGCCGAGATGGTCAATGAAAACCGGCTCGGACGAAAGTCCGGGCGGGGTTTTTATTGTTGGGAGAACGGCAAGGCCGTCAAGGCAGATGCGGACGAAAAGCCGGACCTGCCGGAAGACCTTCAGGATCGACTGTTGCTTCCGATGGTCAACGAGGCAGTTTCCTGCCTGCACGATGGGGTCGTGGCCGATCCGGACTTGCTCGATGCGGGCGTCATTTTCGGTACAGGCTTCGCCCCGTTTCGCGGGGGGCCGATCAAGTACGCCAGGGATCGCGGCATAGCGGAAATACAGAAGACCCTTACCGCGCTGGCCGGCAAATACGGCGACCGATTCCGACCACGTGAGGGCTGGTCGGATCTGCAAGGGGCTTAGGCGAAACTGTGCGCCGCTTCACGTAGCAGGGATGTCCCGGTATCGAAAGCCGACAAATTGAATGTAGAATAAGGGCTTAACGCCCACTGGCCGGGCCGGTCCAAGAGCGATACTTCGATTTTCGACAGGATGACAAATGACGGATGAGCAGCTAGATTTCAAACTGCTCAAGAACTTTTCGCCCTTGAACGGTCTGAAACGCGACAATCTTGCCGCCCTGGCGCGAAAAGTACAGGTTCGTGAGCTGTCTCCCGGCGAGATCCTGTTCAGGGAGGGCGATACCGAGAAACGCACAGTCTATATCGTGTCCGGCATGCTCGAGCTCGTCAATGACCAGGGCAAGGTCGAAGAAGTAGTCCAGGGCGGCACCGATGCAGCGCGCAATCCGGTGGCCGCCGTCTTTCCGCGCAAGGTGACAGGCAGGGCCCGTGACCGTGTCCAGTATGTTTCCATCGACAGCGATCTGCTCGATGTCATGCTCACCTGGGACCAGACCGGCTCGTATGAAGTATCGGAACTTCAGGGGGCGTCCGAGGAAATCGGCAGTGATGACTGGATGACCGTGCTGTTGAAGACAAAGGCCTTTCATAAGATTCCGCCAGCGAATATCCAGGCGATATTCATGCGGATGCAGCAGATCAACTACAAGTCAGGCGACGTCGTTTTGAAACAGGGCGCCGATGGCGACTACTTTTACGTGCTGACGCGTGGCAAATGTCTTGTCACGCGCGAGACTCCGCTGAACAAAGACGGCATCAAGCTGGCCGAACTAACCGTTGGCGACACTTTCGGCGAGGAAGCCCTGATATCCGATGCCAAACGAAATGCGACGGTCACGATGACGATCGATGGTTCTGTCATGCGTCTCGGCAAGGAGGACTTCAAACGACTCCTGAACGAACCGATGTTGGACTGGGTGGATATGCCGCAGGGTGAAGAGATCGTCAAGAAGGGTGGTAAGTGGCTCGACGTCCGGTTGCCGAGTGAATTCGAGAATCATCACCTGGACGGGGCAATAAACATCCCTCTCTATTTCATACGGCTGAAAATCAACACTCTCGACAAGGCCACGAATTATGTGCTTTGCTGTGATACCGGTCGTCGAAGTTCGGCCGGCGCTTACATACTCAGCGAGCGCGGCTACAAAGCGTATGTTTTGAAAGACGGCGTTAACGTTAGGCGAGGATAGAATAAGGGGCCGGACTCCGTGGAGTCCGGCCCCTTGTTTTCTGATGCAAGACAGGCGCAAGCTACATGGTATGTGTCTGTTTGTCTCCGCCTAAGGCACCCGCGAGATAGGTCTCGATTTTTTTCTGCGTGTTGCCCTGATCCTGGTCGCTGAATTGCACGCCGATTCCGGCTGTACGCTTGCCCTGCGCGCCTTTCGGCGTCATCCAGATGACCGTGCCGGCGACAGGAATCTTTTCTTCTTCTCCCATCAGATTGAGAAGCATGAACACCTCGTCGCCAAGGCGGTAGGAGCTGTTCGTCGGAATGAAAAGACCGCCATTGATTACGAAAGGCATATACGCCAGGTACAGGGCGCTTTTGTCCTTGATCGTCAATGTCAGCAAACCGGGTTTGGTCATGCAGTACTTACCTTGCTGTCGCCGTCTTCAAGAAAAACAGGGGCTGGCTGCCGCAATCGTGCAGGTCTTCAGCCCAGTCAATCAACAGACTCTCGAGCGTCAGTTGCACGTTAAACGAACCGGCCGGCTGCCCGCGAAGTCGATTGATGGTGTCTAGATAACAGAACAGATTTCGCCTGTCCATGCGCTTGAGCACAGAATCATCGGTTGCACGGTCGATGGCGGGCAAACCGGCGCCGGATGAGCCGATGATGCATTTCTGGACCTCGCGACACAGCCAGTCGAGCACGAATCGGGGCTCGTATTTCGCCCATTTCGCGGCCACATCCAGCGGCGCCGCCTTTTTGCCGGACAACCCTGCGAAATCCCGGGACATCGCGACCAGAGCCTCCAGGCGCTCCCGGGTCTCGATTGCCGCCAGCGGCGCGTTGCCTGCGGCGCGCAATGCCTGGGGCCAACTCGCGCCGGGCTGAAGCCGATCCAGCCATATCAGGCTCTGCGGCCCGGGGGGGACAGGTATATTGATACGCTGGCAGCGGCTGAAGATCGTCGCCGGCAGACCTCCGGTCTTGTCCACGACAAGCATCAACAGTGTGTCGCCCGGCGGTTCTTCGAGGGTCTTGAGCAGACTGTTGGCGGCGCTCGTGGACATCGCATTGGCGGGTTCGATGATCGCGACCTTGCCGCCCCCCTCGTAGCTCGTCAGGCCGAGGTCCGAGACAAGTTCGCGGATCTGGTCGATGCCGATCGTGCGTTTGTCTTCAGGGGGACAGAGCCAGCGCAGGTCGGCATGTTCCGGGACCGAGAACGGATAGTCAGGCAGCGCATCGCCGTCGCCGATGCCGAGTCGTTGGCTGGCAATCCACGCTGCCGCGCAGCGCTTGCCGACGCCGGCCGAGCCGAGGAGCATCACCGCATGTGGAATCCGCCCTTGCGCTGCCCTTCCCCGCCAGGCATCCGCAAACGGTCGTAGCCAGACAAGCTCCATATTTTCAATAAGTTGTTGGTACTAATTCAAGTCAAGTATTATCAAAGAGCCGGTTGACGATATCGCCAATTGCCGCCTGGACCCGATCCAGCGGCTGGCTCGCGTCGATGACCGCAAACCGCTCCGGCTCCGAATCGGCGAGGGCGAGATACCCTTTGCGCACACGGGTGTAGAAGTCGGCTTGCTCCAGGTCGAGCCGGTTAGTGTCACCCCTGCGCCCCGCCCTGTCCATGCCGACTTCCGCCGGGGCATCCAGCAATATCGTCAGGTCCGGCTGGAGCTCTTCGGTAACCCATTTCGCGAGCACATCGATCGTGCCCTGATCCAGCCCTCGGCCCTGCCCCTGGTACGCCCGGCTCGCATCCGTAAACCTGTCGCAGACCACCCACTGTCCGGCGTCCAGGGCCGGTCTGATCGCATTGCTGATGTGCAACGAGCGGGCCGCGAAAAACAACAGCAGCTCGGCAATATCCGTCATCGGCTCGTCGCCATGTTCGAGCAACAGGTCGCGTATTCGCTCGGCCGTCGGCGTGCCGCCGGGCTCTCGCGTGCGCACAACCGAAAACCCGTTGTCTTCGATCAATTGCGACAGAAAATCGATGTTGGTCGATTTGCCGACGCCCTCGATACCCTCGATGGTTATGAACTTGCCACGACCCATCACTGGCCCCGGTTTCTTGCGGCACGCTGCCTCGCCAGAAACGCCCTGACCGCTGCTTCGTGCTGCGCTTTTGTTTCCGAGAACTGATGGCTGCCATCGCCGAGCCCCGTCGCGACAAAATAGAGCGCCGTTCCGGCTGCAGGATGCAACGCCGCGTTGATTGCGGCCGCACCCGGCAGAGCAATCGGGGTCGGCGGCAGCCCCGCACGGGTATAGGTGTTGTAGGGTGTATCGGTCTGCAGGTCGCGTCTGGTCAGGTTTCCGTCGAAGGTTTCACCGATGCCGTAGATCACGGTGGGATCGGTTTGCAGGCGCATGCCTTTTTGTAGTCTCCTGATGAATACTCCCGATATCTGCGGTCTCTCATCGGTCCGCGCGGTTTCCTTCTCGATGATCGACGCGAGTATCAGCGCCTCGTATGGTGTCGCCAGCGGCAAGCCTTGCTCGCGGCCGGCCCACTCGTCCGTGAGCGTATGCTGCATCAGTTCGAAAGCCTGCCGGAGGATCTCGATATCTCTTGTGTTTTTCGGGAACCGGTAGGTCTCGGGCAGGAACAGACCTTCGGGGTGCCCGGCCGTGGACATGAAGGAATCGAGCAACCGTGGCCAGTCCTCGAATGTGGCGCTTTGCTCGATGGCGGGGTGCGCGGCGAGTGCCGCCAGCATTTCCCGGTATGTCCACCCTTCGACGACCGTAAACGAGTAAAGTTGTACGTCTCCCGCCACGAACTTGTCGAGCAGGCTTCTCGGCGTGGTGCCGCGATCGATTCGGTATTCGCCCGCCCGGATGGACCCGGCGCGTCCCCGTAATTGCGCGTACCAGCGGAAGATGTCCGGGTTGTCCAGAATACCCTGCCGGGCAAGCTCGTCGACGACAGTCGTAAGGGTGGATCCAGCCGCGATTTCGAACAACACGCCGTCGTCGGGCACGTCAAGAGGCGAGTCGAGCGCGCGATCGGCGCGCCACAACGCGAGGGCGCCGGCCAGGACGACCGCTACAATGAGGCTGACGAGGACTCGGGCCGGCGGCATCATATGCGGCCAATGGTACCGCAGATCAACTCGCCCGCCACTCAGCTCACGACGCTGAAGATCAGGCTTCCGTTGGTGCCGCCGAATCCGAACGAATTCGAGATGACGGTGCTTATCCGCGCGTCCCTTGCCGTATTGGGAACGTAATCCAGATCACATTCCGGATCGGGTGTCTCGTAATTGATCGTTGGCGGCAGGACCTGATCGCGGATGGCGAGAATCGAAAAAACCGCCTCTGCTGCTCCGGCAGCGCCGAGCAGGTGTCCCGTGGTCGACTTGGTCGAACTCACGGCCAGCTTTTCTGCGGCATCGCCGAAGGCCCTTTTGATGCCCACGGTCTCGCCGATGTCGCCGGCCGGCGTCGACGTGCCATGCGCATTCAGATACTGGATATCCGCGGGATCGATCGCGGCGTCCTTCATCGCAGCGACCATGCATTTGCGTGCCCCCTCGCCGTCCGCCGGGGGCAGCGTGATGTGGTACGCGTCCGCACTCATTCCGAATCCGATCAGCTCTGCATAGATGTTGGCACCACGTGCCTTCGCGTGCTCGTACTCTTCCAGTACGACACAGGCAGCGCCATCGCTCAACACGAATCCGTCGCGGTCCCTGTCGAACGGCCGACTCGCTCCCTGCGGATCCTCGTTCCTGGTGGACATTGCCCGTGCCGAACAAAAACCGCCGACGGCCAGCGGCGTTGTCGCGAACTCGGCGCCGCCGGCCAACATGATGTCTGCGTCACCGTGCGCGACCGTGCGTCCTGCAATACCGATGCAGTGCGTCGACGACGTACAGGCAGTCACGATCGACAGGTTGGGTCCGGTAATTCCGTGCATGATGCTGACGTGTCCGGACACCATATTGATGATGCTGCCCGGTATGAAAAACGGCGAGATCTTTCTCGGACCACCATCAATCAATTTCTGGTGATTATTCTCGATCGTCAGAAGGCCGCCTATGCCCGCACCCATCGCCACGCCGATACGATGGCTGTTGTCTTCCGAGATTTCCAGCCCCGCGTGATCGATTGCCTGATCGCTCGCGGCAACGCCGTAGTGCATGAACGGGTCCATCTTTCGCGCATCTTTCGGCGTGAGAAAATCCGATACATCGAAATCCCTGACGGCGCCGCCGATCTGCGTGCTGAATCTGGTGACATCGAACGCATCGATGCGCCCGATGCCGGAATTGCCCTCCACGATGTTCCGCCACGCCTCGTCGAGCCGGCTGCCCACACAGGACACGATGCCCATGCCGGTCACTACGACACGTCGTTTGCTCAAGGTTTCTTTCCGATTGAATGTGGCAGGACTGCCGCGGCGATCCCTCGCCGCGTCCGGACATTATGATTCGCTGCTGCGAGCGGTAACGAAATCGATCGCCTGTTGTACCGTTGTTATTTTTTCGGCCTCTTCGTCAGGAATCTCAGTTTCGAACTCCTCCTCGAGGGCCATAACCAGCTCGACTGTATCCAGTGAGTCGGCACCAAGGTCGTCGACAAATGAAGCATCGTTTGTCACTTCGTCTTCTTTGACACCCAACTGCTCGGCGACGATGCTTTTTACTTGCGCTTCAATACTGCTCATAGTGTTCGCTT
>JBHHWI010000046.1:0-22805 GCA_046756445.1 Woeseia sp.
GGCCCAAAGCGGCCATCGTCCGCCCATACTGAATAGAATCAAATTCGCACTTCACACTCGTTGATTGCCTGACTGACGGCAATGAGACTACGGAGACATCGTGACTTCTTTTGAATACGTAATGGTTTTGGTCTCGATCATCGTCGCGTTGGCGATCGCACGTCTGCTAACCGCAATTCGCAGCATGCAGAAGCCGATCTGGCTAGTCGTCGTCTTGAATCAAAATCGAAATTCGCCGATGAACGTCAGGATCAGTCTGCGGGGCGTCACTCAGTAGTTCAAGCATAAACGCTTCGCCGAGCTCTGGAGCAGAGTCCTGTACCAACGGGATAAGTATGTGCGCCGATCGCTGGCCCGGACTAAAATAGATGATCGGCAACCCCGGCGGGACATAATCCTCACCCGCTGTTGCCGTCACGTCGCGTACGGCATAGCTAACTTCAACGGAGGTACTGTCCGGCTTGAAGCGAACGACATCGATTTGTACCGCAGGATCGGCTTCCCGCACAAGTACCGAGCTGTCGGTGAAAGCGATGGTATTCCGTGGCAAGCCTGCTTCGAACACGCGCCGATCGTCATCGTCCAGTTGCAAGTTGATACGAGCCAGCTCGCTCTCGGCGCTGTCGGCTTCGCGCACCAGGATCGTTACCTCACGATCTGTTTCACGCAGCGCATCCGGCAGCATGGAAATAGTCGTACGGGCGCGGTTTTGACCTGCTTCGAACGTAACGAGTCCGTCATTGGCGATCTCGTACTGACCCTCTTCCCAGGGCGATCGATTGCCACTGAAGCCGACTTCTTCGAATAACACCGAATACGATTCGAGCATGTTATTCATGCGCACCAGGTCAATGGTTGCCGGATCGGAATCCTCTCTCAGGGTCAGATTTACTTCGGCGACGGATCGGCCGGTCGCCGTAAGTCCAATAGTCAAAGTCGGGGGAAGCAGTGCAGTGAGATCGATTTCCGGTTCATCCGCAGTCTCAGTCGCGGTAGATTCAGCAACGACCTCCTCCGGCGACTCTTCGTCGACGGAAGATTCTGCCGCTGCGCTTTCGACAGCTACTTCTGCCAGTGTGTCTTCGGCCAGATCTTCCGCCGCTGCGTCCTCGACAATTGCTTCTGTAGCCGGAGCGGCGACTGTTTCTGCGGCAGACTCAGGTGGGGGCTCAACAACGATCTCGTCAGTGATGATTGACGTTACCATCGGGACCAGCTGATCGACACGTTCCAGTATGTCTGTTTGCGTAACCACGGCTACGGAGGCGATGAGAATGATGCCGAGGACGACAAGCCGCCACGGCAATCGACGCGGCTCAAGATCGATATTTCGAGCGACCATTGGCTCATCAGGTACTACCAATGGCACCGGTGGCGCCTTCGGCTCAGGTGGCGCCGGTTGCGCCTGTGGCTCAGGTCGCGCCGATTGCACCGGTTGCGCTGGTGGTGCCGGTTCCGCCGGTGGTGCCGGTTCCGCCGGTGGTGCCGGTTCCGCCGGTGGCGCCTGTTGCACCGGTGGCGCCGATTGCACCGGTTGCGATTTCGGCAATTCACCAAATGCGGCCAAAAACTCCGCGGGTGACGAAAATCGGGGGACCCGCGAATAGGCCAACGCCTTCTTGAGCGCCAGCCACTGAGAGTCACTCAAACCCGGAGGTTGTTGCGGTTCCATTCCCTCCGACGCGGCCTCCGCCGCACTCTTGGGACCAAAGACGCGATACCCGGCGACCAGTCGATACATCAGGCAGCCAAGCGAAAATACATCGTCAGCAGGGACAGGATCTTCACCGGTTAATACCTGCATACTCGAATATTCCGGCGATGTGGAACCGAGTTCGCGCGGGTCAAAATCGGGTTGGGCATCCTGCTCTTTCTGCAGTATTCGCGCAACGCCGAAATCCAATAATTTCACCTCACCGGCGGGCGTGATCCTGACGTTGCCTGGATTAATGTCGCCGTGAACAACACCACGCTGATGGGCGTAGTCGAGTGCAAGGGTTACCTGCTTTATGATATCCAGCGTCGTTTCGAGATCGAACTTCTTGCTGTCGGATTCCTCCAGAATGGATGTCAGCGATTTGCCCTCGAGCCACTCCATGACAATGAAGTTCAACTCGCCTTCCCGGTCGAGATCGATGAAGCGCATGATATTCGGGTGAGCCAGGCAACGGCCTTTTCCCACTTCCTGTTGCAGCGCTCGCAGCGCTTTGTCATTGCGCGATAACTCTGAGGGCAGCACTTTGATTGCGACGTGAGTATCTGCCTCGCCGGCGTCCGCAAGCCGCTGATCGAGTGCTTTGTAAACGACACCGGTGCCGCCGCCGAGTACTTGCCGTTGCAGCAGGAATCGGTCACGCAGAACCGAGCCAACCTGAATCTGCTCGGCCGTTGTTATTTCGACGGGCACATCGTCGGCAATAACCGTAGTCGCGACGAAGGGCTCTGCACCGAAAATTACCTCAGTGTCGACGTACGACACTTCTTCCTGTGGAGCTGGATCATTGTCAACCGGAAAGGTCGAGGCGCCTTCGGACCGTATCCGGTCCAGCATTTTCTGCACCAGCTCGAGACTCTCGAGACTCAGCTCGCCCGCATCGTAACGCTTTTGCAGAATCTCGCGAATGCGTGACTCGCTGTCACCGTTATTCGACAGCAGCCCTCTCAACGCGACGTGAATTTCCGCCAACACGCTCTCGTCACCGACCTGGCTTCGCAGCCGGGCCTCGAGTTCCGAGAAATCCTCCGCATAGGGTCGCTTCAGGTTGTCAGAATTGGCGCTCATGCCCGGTACCCGGTCGTTTGGCCGCCCTACCTCAAATCAAGTACTTTCGTCGGCCAAGTGTGCCCGAAAAACGTGGCAGACAATGGGAACTGATCGTCAAATTACCTTACCGTGATTCATGATGTTTTTCGGGCGCAGGGCCACCTTGATGGCCTTCATGAGGCCTGTCTCGGTCTCGCCGCGATAGCGGACCAGCTGCTCGCCGATATCGGTGATGCGGCGAATAATCCATAGAACCTGATCAAGAAACCAGAATAGGCCTGCCTCGGCGGTTATCTCAGCTCGTAGCATTGACTATTGCGAATGCTTATGGCCTTAGCGGACTGTCATCTTTGTGGTTTTCCGAGCAATTCGATGTCCGCTTTACCCCTGCGAACTCAACCGGTCAATGCAACATCTAGTCGGACACTGACTGTATGGTCAGGTCCGAGGAATGACATCTAGATCAAGGACCAGCGGTCATTTTTTCGGGCCGCTCTCCGGTCTGCTTGGAGCTTCAACAGATGTGCGAGCAACGAGCGTTCGGCGACGGCATGCAGTCTCTCGTGGACGTCTGCATAGACATGGTCGAGCAGTTCAGCGGGCGTCGATTCGGGGTGGGCTTCGAGCGCGGCCGCGACTTTCGCTTCGCGCTCCAGCCGATGTTTGATGATCCAGTCGATCGCCTCATACGGTTTTTCTATCGGCTCGCCGTGTCCCGGTCCGATCGCGTGGATGACTTTGTCCATCAGCCCTTCGAGCGAATCGAGATAGGCGGACATGTTGCCGTCGGGCGGGTCGATGACGACGGTCGAGCCGTTGATGACGTGATCGCCGGTGAACAGCCAGTTGCTGTCCTGGTGGAAGTAGCAGAGGTGATTCGAGGCGTGTCCGGGGGTGTGGATTGCCTCCAGCCGGAACTCCGGCGTTTCCAGAGACTCTCCATTGTTGAGGATGCGATCGGGCTCGAAGGTCCTGTCCTGATGCGCGCCGTCGGGTGCCGGCTGTCCGATGAGTTCCGCGCCGGTTGCCTCGGCCAGCGCGCTCGCTGCCGGCGAGTGGTCGGGGTGGGTGTGGGTGACGAGTATCCACCTGATCGGCCCGGGCGCCAGCTTGCGGATCGCCTCGACATGGGTGTCGATCGCCGGGCCGGGGTCGATTACCGCGGTCTCCTTCTCCCCTAATATATAAGTGTTGGTGCCGGGACCCGTCATCATGCCGGGATTCGGCGCCAGCAGTCTCCGGATACCGGGCGCGAGTTCTACCAGCTTGCCCGCGGTAAGCTCGGTATTCACGATGCATTGACCTCCGATTATTGCGATCTGCCATTACGGTGGATTCATTTTGCGGCGCGTTTCACAATCCGTTATCACGCCGGACCCGTTACACTGGCATTGCATGAGTCCCACCTGCGTGGGAGCGGCGCCAACGGAGCAAGACATGAACCCAGTCGAAACCCACACGCATCCCGTACCGGGAGACCGCCGATTATATGATCAGTTCATGGAGATCGCCCGCAATCGAATCACCACGCGGCAGTTCGATCCCGACTACGAGATGCCCGATGAACACTATGAACTGGTCCTGGAGGCGGCGCGCCACGCACCGTCGGGCGCCAACTCGCAGCCCTGGCACTACATCGTCATCCGGGATCCCGATACCAAGCAGAAGATCGCGGATTACTTCGTGGCCGAGCAGCGCTTTCGCGCCAGCCTCAAGATGAAGTTTCCGACGCCCAACTACGCAGGTCTCGCTACGGCTCCCGGCATGATTGTCATCGTTGCGGACTTCCGCTACGTGAAGGCGTTTCCGATGCTCAAGGACGACGACTCCGACCTCAACAAAATGTATATGGAGAATGCGGAGCGCATCCTGCTGCAGAGCGTTGCGGCGTCCACGATGTCGGCGCATCTCGCCGCATCCGCGCTCGGCTACAACGTCTGGTGGGTGACCGCGATCGGCCAGCAGAAGGCGCAGGAGGCGATGCGGCCGCTTCTTGAAGTTCCGGAGGCGCTCTCGATTCTCGACATCATGTGTTTCGGGCCGCCGCTCAAGCAGCCTTACAAACGGTGGAAAAAGTCACCGGAAGAGATCATTCACTGGGATGAATTCAACCGGAAAAACTTCATGACCGACGAGGAGCTGGACGTCTGGATCAGGGAGAAACGCCACAAGGTCATGTACAAGGACGCCGCAAAGATCGACTAGCTGTCGGTGTTCAGTCTGATTTCTTTGACGCTGCATGAGGCACGGCGGCATAGCCGTTCTCGAACAGGAACCGGCCGCCTTTGGTTGCCTGCGCTTCGCTCGCGACCAGCCCGCAGCCGTCGACCAGCCGGTTCATGAAGTTGAATGCACAGCAGACGAGGATCGCGCTGAACAAAGCCTCTTCGTTCCATCCAGCGGAGAACACGGCATCCGCGTCCGCCGAGGTCATCCGTGCCGGGCTCCGCGTCAGTTTTTCCACGAATCGCAGCATCGGCCGTAGTTTTTCGTTCACCGGCGCCGTATCGATATCCTCGGCCAACATGGTAATCGTCTGTTCGGGAATCCCGAACGCTCTTGCGGCTTCGCCGTGACTGCCGGCGCAGTAATGACAGCTGTTCAGTGACGAGACAAACGCCGCGATCAGCTCACGTTCCCCTTCGCTCAACGGGGAAGGTCCGCGCATGACATATTCGTTACGTGCCGCAAGGTACTGTGCGATGTCCGGAAACCGGGCGAATAATTCGAACAGCGTGGCGCCTTCCGGCAGGGATGGAAACGTCGGCATCAGTGACCTCCTACAAATCGAGCCGGCTGAGACTGTTCGCCAGGCGCTCGGACTGGCGCAGAGCCAGCGCAATGATCGTCAATGTCGGATTCGCGGTGGTCGCGGAGACGAACTGACTGCCGTCGGAGATGAACAGGTTGCTGGTGCCGAACACCCGACCATTGGCATCGCAGACGCCGTCTTTCTCGTCTTTTGCCATGCGGCAGGTGCCGAGATTGTGGGTGGCGGGTGGCGCCCCGAAGCGAAACACCCGCTTTGCGCCGACGGCCTCGTAGATGGCGGTCGCCGCCTGCTGCGCGTGCTCTCGCATCGCGATCGAGTTGGCGTGGTACTCGTAGTGAACGATGGGCACGGCGAGCCCGTAGCGGTCCCTGCGCTCCGTGTGCAGCCGTACGTGGTTGTTTCGATCGGCCAGGTCTTCGCCGACGATCAGACAGGCGGCGAAATTCGAGTATTGCTCGATGAGCGCGGTGTATTCGCTGCCCCAGCCATCCGGATCCAATAAAAGCGCCATTCGCTCCGGGCTCAGCGGCGCCCCCTCGATGTGATAGCCGCTGGCGAACCCCCGTGCCGGCTGGTGATAGCGCTGGTCACTGACGCTCCCCGCCTGCTGGATGCCACGGTGAAAATTGACCGGGCCCGGCATCAGGGCGGCAACGCCCGCGAACACGTGGCGCATGTAATATCGACCGACCAGACCGTTGGCATTGCCGATCCCGTCCGGGTACCGGCCGGATGCCGAGTTCAGCAACAACCGGGGCGTCTCGATCGCATTGCAGGCGAGACAGACCGCGCGGGCTTTTTGTTCGTGCAGCACGCCTTTGCTGTCGGCGTAAACGACGCCGGTGATGCGACCGTCCGGGCCGTGATTGAGCTTGACGGCCATGCACTCGGGCCGCAACTCGAAGTGATCCGTGGCCTCGGCCTTCGGGATCTCGGTGTAAAGGGTCGACCACTTGGCGCCGATCGGGCAACCGCTCTTGCAAAAGCCGATCTGGCGGCATTGCGGGCGGCCGTCTCTTGCAACCGAGTTGATCGCCAGGTGCCCCATGTCGACCTCGCGGTAACCCAGGCGACGGGCGCCGGCCTCCATGACCTTGTAGTTGTTGCTCCCGGGATGGTAGGGCCAGTCATTTGTTCCCGCGACGCCCATCATGGACTCCGCCCTGTCGAAATACCGGGCGAGCACGTCGTAGGGGATCGGCCAGTCCATGAGATCGGCGCCGGGTATCGACCCGTACTTCGACAATGGCGCGAACTCGTCGGCCAGCGGCCGCATCGCCAGCGCGGTCCAGTGCACCGTCGTGCCGCCGACCGTCTTGCACACGAAGGTGGGGAAGTTCGGGTTCAGGTCTCCGGATCCCTCGCGCGGGTCGAGCCAGGTGAGTCTCCGAAACATCAGCGCTTCATCGTTGACGAAATCGGCAAGCGACAGCCTCGGTCCGGCTTCCAGGCAGACCACGTCGACGCCCCGGCGTGCGAGCTCGGCGCCGAGTACGCCGCCGCCCGCGCCCGAGCCGATGACCACCACGACCGATGCGTCGCCGAGCTCGTATTGCCGGCTCACCGGTTGTCGCTCCCGCCCGGCAGCCAGTCGATATCGTCGAAGCCGCGATCGACGTAGCCGCCATACTCGACCGAGGATCCCTCGTAGCCGATCAGCCGCCACATGGCCGGGTTGCGATACAGGTGCTCGATGGTCGTGGTGCGCATCAGGCGGAAGAAGTCGCTGTCCTGAAGGTCCCTGATGCGGGCAATCTGTTGTGCCTCGGATTGCTCGACCCAGGATCCGGGCCTGCCCTCGTCCAGCCGGCCCACCCCGCTGCGCAGCAGGCTGGCCAGCGCGCCGTCAGCCGAGGCCCGGCCGAGCAACTGATCGGCGATCCCGGCGTAGTGCTCGCTGCCGAGCCCGTCGTGGGGAAACAGACGAAATGCCAGCCGCGCCAGGCTGCGACGCAGCTTGCGCTCGGTACTCCCGGCGGCAAACACGCCGCGCGCTTGCCCTGCCAGCAGCGCCAGCATCAGGGCGGCGCTGCGCAATAATCTGCGCCGCGCCGGACTGTGCCGCAGGTCTTTGTCAGGACCTGAAAGCCGGAACATGTTTCTCGTGCCAGTCGGCATCTGCACCCCCACCACGCCGGTCGATCATCACGTCGAGGACATAGAGTCCTCCGCCCTGCTCTGCGGCGACTGCGCGCCCGAGTGCGGCGCCGAGGTCATCAGGCGTCGTGACTCTTTCGCCCTCGTGACCGTAGGCGCGGGCGATGCCGACGTGATCGATCTGCGGGTCGTCCAGGCTGATACCGATGTAGTGCCCGGTCTCGGCGGCCCGGCCGGCGAGACCGGCCAGCGCCCAGCGATTCGCCTGGTAACCCAGATTGTCGAATATCACGACGATCATCGGCACGTCGAAGCGCTTGGCGGTCCACAGGGCCTGCACCGCGAACTGGTAGCTGCCGTCGCCGACCAGGGCGACGACCTGCTTGTCCGGCGCGCCCAGCTTGGTGCCGATCGCCGCGCCGAGTCCCCATCCCAGACTGCCGCCGGAGGAAATCGCGTGCCGCCGTCCGCCGCCGGGCTGATCGAAACGCAGGTAGTCCCAGATCGCCGCGTCCGAGGAGACGCCCTCGGTCACCACGATCGCGTCCGCCGCGATGGCGCGATCGATCTCCGCGGCCAGCCGTTCCGGCGCGATCGGGCGCGCATCCCAGACCCGCTCCAGCACCCGGCGCCGCCGCGCGACCCGCTGCTCCTTCAGCGCGCTTGCCATGGCGCTCCTCGCGTTCACCGCACCGGCATCGGGCGCTCTGGCATCGATGGCCCGCTCGAGCTGCGCCAGGGTCTCGCCGGCGTGCGCATAGATCAGCAGATCGGCCGGATACGCCCGGGCGAGATGGTCCTCCCTGAGGCCGATCTCGATGATTCGGGCCTGAGTCGGGATCAACGGATGTCCCCTTCTGGACAATGACAGGCGGCTGGCGCCGGCGATCAGCACCACGTCGAAGGGCCTCGGCGTCTCGATCGGCCCGCGCATGGGACCCAGGTATCGCGGGTGATCGCTGGGGAATCCCATCGACGAGCGGCTCGCGGCCGTGTCGCCGCTGACGGTCGCGCCCAGCGCCTCGGAGATCGCGGCGAGCTCCGCCAGACCGCCCCAGCGCGGCAGCTCGGCGCCCGCAATCAGCAGCGGGTGGTCCGCATCGGCCAGCCAGTCCGCGGCCCGCTCCACCGCGTTCGCGTCGGGATGGATACGATTTGCCGATACCGTCCTCTCGGCAGGAATCAACTCGGTCGCCCCCGTGCTGTTCGCCCAGACGTCGGCGGGAACGCCGAGGAAAACCGGCCCGGACGGCAGCACCGATGCCAGCTTGAATGCACGGCGCAACGACTCACCGAGGTTCTCGACGCGGCTCGAGCGGAACGACAGTTTGGTGTACAGCTCCGGAATACTCTCCAGCTTGGCAGTCTCGGTGAACACGCCCAGGTTCTCGCCGCTGCGCTCGCTCAGTCCGACCGAAACCACCACCGGCGAGCTGTCCGCCCAGGCATTGACGATCAGCCCCAGGGCGTTGGCAGTGCCGGTTATCGAATGAATATTGACGAACGAGGTCCGTCCCGTGACCCGGGCGTAACCGTCCGCCATCGCCATCACCGAGCCCTCGTGCAGCCCGAGCACGTAATGGATGTCGGGGAAATCGACCAGCGCGTCGACGAAGCCCGCCTCGTAGGCCCCGGTGTTGCCGAATACGTACTCGACGCCCCAGAGCCTCAACGATTCACAGGTGATGCGACCTCCCGTGGCGTCTTCGAGAAGCAGGCGGCGCCCGGCCACCGGGTTTGCCGCAAGGACATCGGCCAGCTGGCCCGCCGCCGTCGCACCGACGCCGAGCTGCGCCAGCGCGCCGAGAAACTGGCGCCTGGAAAGCGAACCGCTCAGGCATTGCCGGAATACGTCACGAAGCATGCGCTGGATCTCGTATTATTGCTGGAGCAATATTTCGTGCAGCAGGAATACGACTGTTCTTTCGGCGTTCTTTGTTCCCCAGTCGTCGAATCCGCCGGTATCACCGTACTTCGGGCGCATCCTTTTCGCAACGCGCCCGGCGATCTCGCTGATATAAGTATCGAAGTACTTCTCCGGGTTCACCTTACCGATTCTCGCTCGATGGTCGTGCTGCGAATACTTCACCATCTCTTCTTGCGCGATCGCCTGCATGTCGTCCAGGTAATTCGCGAACAGGACCAGCCGGTTCCTGTCGGTCGGTGGTCCGTGACCGGGCACCAGAATCTCGAAGTCCCGACTTGCCACCTCCGTCAGCGCATTGCGGAATTCAAATAGATCGTAACCCTCGAAGTACCTGTACGGGACGCCGAATGACCGCACCGCATCCACCCACATCAGGACCTTGTCGTCCGGGAGATAGATTGCCAGACCGGATGCCGATTCGACGCGGCCCAGGTGTATGAGCCGCACTTCCTTGCCGCCGAGCTCTATCGTGTGCCGGTCGCCGACCAGCAGGTCGGGAATGACGATCTCATCGACGCCCCGCGCACGGATCCTTGCCAGCGCATTTCGGTGCGCGACGAACCGGGCCTGCCCTTCATAGACCTTCCCGCCGGCTATGTGATCGGTATGGTCGTGGCTGTAGATCACATAGCGCACCGGCTGGTCCGTGCGCTTGCGGATCTCGCCGAGGCAGGCCTCGGCGGCGGCCGGGTTCAACGGGTCGGTCGCGATGACGCCGTCATCGGTGACGACGAAGATGTTGCTGTGGAAGTCGTAACGGAAGTGATAGACGTCGTCGGTCAGTTGCGTGACCGAGACGTCCTGTGCCAGGCCCGGCAATGCGAAGAGTACCAGGCAGACTGCTCCGCATGACCCTTTCACCTGCGCCAAGCCCGGGTATCCCAAAGACCCTGCTAGTCCCCGAAACGCTTGACGTAGGTGACCCCCCAGGTGCTGGGCATGCCCGCGATGGCTTGCGCGGTCTCGCTGCCCGGGAATCCCAGGCCGCTGCCCGAGGGATCCAGTCCGAATACCCTGATGATCGGGTTGGCGCGGCGGTAGGCCTTGTAACGCTCGTCGAAGACGTTCTTGCCCCAGACGAAGACGTCCCAGTCGCCCTCCGGTGACACGTAGCCGATGCGGGCATTGACGAGGTTGTACGAGTCCTCGGTCACGATGCTCTGCAGCGGCGAGCCGTTCTCCACGAGTTCGTGCAAAACCTCGCCGGTATGCGACCAGTCGGCGCGCACCACCACCCGGCCCGAATTGCCGAGCGTCCGGTTGTAGATCGCCGATGCGTTGGCTGTCCAGTCGGGCGCCTGCGCGAGTCGCTGGCCCAGGAACGCACTGCTGTCCACCAGGGGAACCCCCGGATTCTGCGGATCGTCGATGATCAGCGGGTCGGTGAGCTCGGTGTCGGCATAACCCACGCCGGCGCTGATCAGGAAACCGGGCGTCAGTACCGCCGTCAGATCGACGTCGAAGCCGGTTATTTCGGCGCCCGGCACGTTCAGCACGACGATGCCGGTAGCGAGCCGCGTGATATTTTGCTGCACATCCTCGTAATCGGTAAAGAATGCCGCGGCGTTGAATCTGACCCTGTCGTCCGCGAAGTCGGATTTCAGGCCGATCTCGAACGCGTTGACCGTCTCCGGGCCGAAGTCGATATTGGCCGGCGGCGCATTCGGGTCGGCCGACGCGGCGATCGCGGCATCGATCACGTCCTGCTTGGTAGCGCCGGGATTGGCCGCCAGGAAGCCGTTGACGAATGCCGGGCTACGGAACAACGCGTTGAAAGCCGTGACGTTTTCGCCCTGGGTGATGTCGAACTGAAAACCGCCCGATTTGAAACCGCGCGAATATTTACCATACAGCATCAAATCGTCGCTTGCCTGGTACTGCAGCGACAGCGTGCCCGACAACTCATTGTCTTCGCGGCTGTTCTGCGTGCTGAACGAGGGCCGGAGAATGTTGATCATGCCAATCTGGTCCATGACCAGATCCTTGTCTTCCCAGGTATGGCGGATGCCGCCGGTCAGCGTGAGCTGCTCGGTCAGCTCAAAATCGGCATGCGCGAACAGGGCGAATGCCTGCGTGTCCAGCGTGCCGAGTTCTCGTACCTGTGCGATCTCGGGCACCGTTGCCGCAGTGTGCGGCTGATCGAAGCCAAGGGCGGGATTCCCGACGATGAACTGATCGATGGCATCGCCGCCCGGGATATGGCGGCCGAACGCGATCAGGTCGGGATTGTTACAGCCGAGGTTCTCCGGGACGCCGAACAGGCCGAAGGGCGGCAACGTGACGCTGGCCTCGTTGAAAACACCGTTGGCGTTCAGGTCGAAGTCCCAAACCGGAAATCCGTTGGCATCGAAGCCGGCGATCCTCGAGGTCGGCTCGAACGGTGGGCCCGGCGGAAAGCCGCGGAAGGTGTTGGGAACGACCGGCTGATTACAGCCTGCCAGGATGTCTTGCGGAAAGAAGCGGGTCTGGGTCGATTCGTCGATACTCTGATCGCTGAAGTTGGCGCCCGCCACCCAGTTCACGCGCGAATCCGCCGGCGCGTGCAGGCGGAGTTCCAGGCTCAGCGTGTCGGCCTCGGTGTCCCGCTTGGTGTCCGACAAGCGCTGCCGCTCGGTATCGCCGTCGAAAAGGCTGTGGATCTCCGACGAGCGAAAACCCAGCAGGCCGACCACCGAATAGCCGCCCCCCGTCTCGTAATCGAATTGCAGTGACGTCCCCCAGATATCGCGGTCCGAGGTGCTCACTGAGTCGATGTCGACGATGCCCTCGTCGATATTCACCAGCGGATTGGCCTTGAGATCTCGCGGGTCGTCGTTGACCTGGGCGACGAAATCCCGCTCGTCGAAGAATCCGTCGGCCGTCCAGTAGATATTCAGATTGTCGCTGGGATTGAAATCGAGCTGCGCCCGGAACGAAATATTGTCTTCGCCATTGAAGTCCCGGCTGTCATTGAGGTTCTCTATCCAGCCGTCCTGGTTCTCGGCCGTCACCGAGATGCGTCCGTTCACGCTGTCGCTGAGACTGCCGTTGAGAACGCCGCCCGCCAGATAGCGGCTGTAATTACCCGCTTCGAGTCTGAACTCACCGCCGGTTTCACCGGTCGGCCGGGGCGTAATGATGTTGACCGCCCCTGCAATGGTGTTCTTGCCGAACAGGGTCCCCTGGGGACCGCGCAACACCTCGACCTGGGCCACATCCCGCAGTGCCGCATTGAACGCTTCCGGTCGGCCGACCAGCACGCCGTCGACATACACGGCAACGCCCGATTCGACGCCGACGTTGGATATGTTGGTGACGATGCCGCGCATACCGAAATTGCCCAGGATCGAGCCTCTGTTCTGATACGAGAAATTCGGCACGGCCGCGGTCAGATCCCCCATGGTCTGAATGCCGAGCTGTTCGATTTCCTGCGAGGAAACCGCGACCACGGAGATCGGAATCTCCTGCATGGATTCCGCGCGACGCCGCGCTGTCACCACGATCTCTTCGAGCACAAACTCGGAATCGTCCGCCGAACTCTGCTGAGCAGCGGCTTGAGGCGTTGCGACGATCAGCACGCCAAACGCTAGTGCGGCCTGCAAACCGGTAAGAATGCTACGAACGTCGTTGCCAATCATTTCATCAGTCCCCCGTACCAATAGTGCCGACAAATGGCCGAATTACAGATATGAAATCTACAGAGTGTCCCCCGCCTTCAGAGGCTCGCCACTTGAAAAATGAACTGTAACGTACAGTCCGATTATCGGTCATGTCCCCTCAATGTCAAGCGGCGGGCGGTTCATTTCCGGCAATCGAGAAAAAATCGTACCAGTCCGAGTCGCTGCCGGCGCCCCAGGTATCGACCCCGACATCGACCAGATATGGCCGGCCCTCGCGCATGGCGGCCCGGCACCGCTTCAGCGCGGCAGCGATATGGTCGGGCTCCTCGACGCGCTCGCCCTCCATGCCATAGGTCTGGGCCATCCTGACGTAGGAGATATCCGGGTGTCCGAGGCTGACGCCGATATATTTGCCGGTCTGGAGCATACGGCCCTCATAAAGGTTCTGGTTCAGGCGATTGGCCTGGTACTGGCCGTTATTGAAGACCACGATGCCGATCGGCACCTCGTAGCGGACCGCCGACCAGAGCGCCTGGCTGCCGAAATTCAGCGAGCCGTCGCCCGTCAGGCACCAGACTTCCCTGCCCGGATTGCCGATCTTGACGCCGATCGAGGCCGCCAGACCCCAGCCCAGCACACCGGCGACGGTATCGAAGTTGCGGCGCCTGGTATCGAAGGCTCTCGTATGATCGAAGCCGATATAACGGCGCACGAAGACGTCGTTGGTAACCAGCTCACTGACGATGTAGGCATCGGGCGCCATCAGCCGGTCGAGCTCGGCCATCAGTCTCGATGACGCGATCGGCGTGTTGTTGCGTTCCGATTTTGCCGCCTGGTCGAGAGCACGGCGGCGCCGGGCCGAGTACTCACGCAGCCAGCGCCTGCGGTCCCGTATTGCCGATGTGTTGGTGTTGCGTCGGCCGAGCTCTTTGCGCACGGCGGCCGAGGTCGATTTGATGCTGGCAATCGAGGCCAGATCGACCGGATAGTTTCTGCCGACCTCTGAATGCACCAGGCTGGTATGCATGACCGTCGCCGATCTCGATATCAGCGGCTCGCTCGGACGCGCGCCGGTCTTGAACATCGGCGCGCCGAGGCTCCAGAAAGCGTCGATGTCCGCCACGATTGATTCGTCATCCCGAAACTGGCCTGCATAGTTCGGGTGGGTGTTGGGGAAGACCACCGGGATCTTGCTCGCCGTCATGACCATCGCGCCGAGTTCCTCGGCGATAGCGGCGACCTCGCCGCTGATCTCGTAACGGACTGCTTCGTTGCCGAGAAACAGCACCGGTAACTGCGCCGCGAGCAGGGCGTCGGCGATCTTGTGCACGTGCTCGTCCCGCGGCGCTACGTCCGTGGCGACCCGCGACCTCGAGCGCGGCAGAATCTCGGCGACCGGGACCCTGATCTCCTGCAAGTCCTTGGACATGGTCACGAAGGTCGGGCCGCCCGGCGGCGCCTCGGCCAGCAGGAACGCGCGGCGCATGGTTTCGGGGATGGTCTGTGCCGACATCAGGTCCCAGGTCCAGCGGGCATAGTCCTGCGGTAGCTGGTGAAGGTTGGCGGCCTCCAGGAATCCGTCGTGCCCGCGGAAGTCGGCGGACTGGCGACCCGCCATGACCACCACCGGCATATTGTCCCGGAAGCTGCCGGCAAGCTGACCGAGCGCGTATGCGGCGCCCGCGACTGAATGCAGCTGCACGAACGGGGTCTTGCCGGTGGAGCGCGAATAGCCGTCGGCCATCGCCATGGCGGCGCTTTCGTGCAGGCAGGTCGCGTATTTCAGAGCCGGACGATCGACCAGCGCATCGAGAAAGCCGACCTCCTCCGACCCCGCCAGGCCGAAGACGTAAGCTACCTGCCAGTCGATCAGGAACTCCGCGACGAGTGCTCCGCCGGTCATGTTCTCGAGCACCCTGGCTTGCTCGGGCCCGACGCCGGCAACGGGCGGCCCTGGTGTTCTTCCTGTCGCCAGGGAATCCGCAATCGTCGCCGCACCCGCGACCGATATCCCCGCCTGGGTCAGCCGGGTGATGAACGAGCGACGGCTGATCTTGTTGTCGACCAGTAACCTTGAGGCCTCGAACATTATTATTGCTCCCGTTGTACGCCTCGGCGAGGCACTGAGAATAGCAGTTGCCGAAGATCGGGGGTTTGCCTGACTCTGCGTCGGTGTTTCCGCCGGTATTGTCGATCAGGCCGCAGAAGGCCGGGTGCGGCCGGCATCTTTTGCGGCGCCGAATATCTCGCAATCCGGATGGAAGTCGGCCCAGACATACCAGAATATCTTGTTGTAATGCGGAATCGGGGTGAGGCGCGCGCCTTCATATCTGCCGCTCAGGGCTTCGCCGGTGGCCGACCACTGTGAGCCGGTCTCCGTATCGACAATCCGGCCCGGCTGATCCGGGCGTGCCAACGTGATCGCCGAGTCCTCCAGGCGCCGGTCGAAAACCTGCAGGTAGTCGTCTGCGCAGACGATGGCCAGCTTCGTGTCGCCCAGCTGGTCGTTGATGACGGTTTCCCTCGCGGCCAGGTCGACCGGATATGCCCGCGCCCGGTCGCCGGATACGAGTCCCAGGACCAGGGACTTCATGGGCAGCCGTTCGTCCAGCGGGTGCTGCAACGGATACACCATTGCGGGGCTGGTCGGATCGATCACGTCGGCGCGGGCCAGCAGTCTCAGGTAAAACGTGTCACGCCACTCGGCCGGCCGCATCCAGACCGGCGAGTCGGGGTAAAGCTTTTGCCAGGTCTTCAGGCTGGTCATGATGGTCGGCACGGTAGACAGGGGATCGTTTCGGCCCTCCAGCCGGTTGTGGATCTGCACCACGGAGCAGCGATTGTTCTTCTCGTAGAAGACCATGTTATTCGCGATCGCTGCCGTGATGGTGATATCCGGGTTGCTGAAATTCCCCTGTAATGCATACGACATGGAACTGTGCGCCAGTATGCAGTGCGTCATGATGAACGGTGATGCGCCTTCGGGTTGATAGACGATATGCGGCCGTCGCGCCAGACGGGCAACGAATGCGTACGGCTTGCGGTCGCCGTCTATGACGCCGACGACCTCCTCGTCCGGTCCGAATTGCTCCAGCGCATCGTCTATGGAAATGAATTGCGGCTTGCGCACGGGACGAAACAGCATCCTGGCGTGCATCAGGAAACCGTAGATCAACAGCAGAGCAACGGCGACCGCGGACACGATGAAGGGTATCGAGTACGCGCCCGCCCGGGCGTTCAGAGTCGAAGCGACGGCGATCAGGACCAGTGCCAGCAGGATCAGCAGCCCGGCCTGCGAGTAGATGAAGCGCGCGCCGGCCGGAGATGCGGCGATATTGCGCGTCAGCATGAGAATACCGAGCGTACCCGGTAAAACGCCGAGCGCAGTCAACAGGACAGCCAAGATTGCCAAGACATCCGACGCATTCATTCAGCGACCCAATCGGTTCGACACGCCCGAAAGTTGTACTGTACCGTACATTTTTTTCAAAAGGCAATCAATTTCCGCATGTGCCGCCGCGGACGCGGCTAGCCGGCGTCGGCCTGGTGATACGCCTCCAGGAACCTGTCGACCACGTGCCCGGCCCGGACGCTCGCTTCCTCGGCCGAGAGCGGCCGGGCGTCGAGGTAGAGTTGCTCGATATAACGCTGATGCATCAGCATGCCGCGAAAGAACTCGCTGGCCTCGTCGGCGCTTCTGATATCGAGGAGTCCCTTTTCTATGAGCGTTTCGAAATAGTCGCGCAACAGGGTGTGGCTGTGTAGCGGGCCCTGTTCGTAATACATCCTGGCAATGTCGGGAAAGCGTTCGCGCTCCGAGATGATCAGCCTCATCAACGCGCGATGCTTGCGGGAAAAAACCACGCTCAGCCGGTGTTCGGCAAACGCCACCAGGGTATCCCGGACGTTGTCCAGTGAGCGCAGCTCCGGGCCTTCGTGAGTCGTGACGATCGAATCGACCACGGCCCGAAACAAGTCCGCCTTGGTCGGAAAAAAACTGTACAGGGTCGCTTTGGAGCCGCCGGATTTTTCCACGATGGCGTCGATCGACGTCTCGCCGTAGCCGACTTTCAGAAACAGCTTTGTCGCAGCCGCGAGTATTCTGGCCTTCCGCTGCTGGCCGCGCGATGACGTGGGAACGGACTGGTTACCGGTTTTCTTTTTTCTTGCCACCAAGATTCTGGCCTCATCGACTCAGGTCCATCAAGTGACAGCTATCAGACGGCCTCTGCCGTATCGGATGAAGATATCAGCTTCCGGATGCGCCCGAAACCGCGAGTGCCGGCCGGCAGACCCGGACAGCGGTCACGCCGCCGTCAGAGCGGCAATGCAGTCTCGAACTTGATTCTCCTCAATGCAAAATCGGAGTGAACCTGGGACACGCCCGGCGCATTGAAGATGACGTTCTCCAGAAAGTTGTCGTAAGCCGCGACACTCGGTGTCGCGACCCGCAGGATAATATCCGCGGCGCCGGTTGTGAAAAAGCATTCCATGACTTCCGGTTGCCGGCGCATCAGCTCGGCGAACTCGGTGGTGGGGGCCTTGGTGTGACGCGCCATGGAAACATGGGCAAAAACAGTCTCGCCGATTCCCACCTTTTCCGGATCCAGAATCGCCGTGTAACGCGTAATCACACCGGCCTCCTCCAGGCCTCTCACGCGACGCCAGCAGGCCGACGGCGACAGGCCGACCTGCTGGGCGAGATCCTGATTGGTCAGGCGGCCGTCCGCTTGCAGGGCGATCAGGATCTTGTGCTCGAAGCTGTCCAGCGGCACCGGCGCGGCGTGCAGCTCTTCCCTCATGCCGAATACTCCTTTCTATACAAGCCATTAATAAGAAAGAATCTTTCTATTTTATTCGATATTCAGGAAAAAAAGAAATATTCTTGCATCAAAACAGGTTTACTCTGTCTCAATCTGAAAACCCCGCTCACCGGAGACCTGACATGATTCCGAGTACGATCGGGACGCCGAACCCGACGATCATTCCCGATGGCGAGAGCCTGACGGTCGATTCGCTGTCCGAGGCCGCGCGCGATCCCGCCAACCGAATCGAGCTTACGCCCGAGATCCGGGAGCGGGTAATCGCCTCACGCAAGTTGCTGGAGGAGTTCGTGGAATCCGGCCGCGTCATCTACGGCGTTACCACCAGCGTGGGCGGCTTCGTGAACTGGCTGGTGCCGCCGGCTCACGCCGAAGAGACGCAGAACAACATCATGCGTTCGGTGCAAACCAATTGCGGTCCCTGTCTGGACGATCATTACGTCCGCGCCGCCATGCTCGCGCGGATCAACTCGCTCGGCCGCGGCTACTCGGCCATCTCGATGGAGAATCTCGATAAGTTCGTCGCAATGTACAACCGGGGCGTCCTGCCCTGCATTCCCGAGAAAGGCTCGCTCGGCGCCAGCGGCGACCTCGGGCCGCTGGCGTGTATCGGCTTGGTCGGCACCGGTCAATGGCGCGCCAAATACGATGGCGAGATCATGCCGGGCGCCGAGGCGCTGAAAAAGGCGGACATCGAACCCATGCGCCTCAGTTACAAGGAAGGACTGGCGCTGATCAACGGCACCTCGGTCATGACCGCCGTTGCCGCCTGCCTCGTGGCGGAATGCAAGAGCCTCATCAAGGCGCACACGCTGGCAAGTTGCATGAGCCTGGAAGTGCAGAAGGCCAAGATCATGCCGTTCCATCCGGCAGCGCACCGGCAAAAACCACATGCGGGGCAAGGAAGGATTGCTGAATGCATTTACAAGACGCTGGCCGACAGCAAGATGATCGTGCAGGACGCCGAGATGGAACAGTGGCTGAGAAAGCTCGCCAGCGAAGAACCCTGCGGTCTGGATGAACAGATCGAGGACGCCTATTCGATCCGCGCCACGCCACAGGTGATGGGCCCGGTGCTGGACACCACGCTGTTCGTGCAACAGACCGTCGAGACCGAGATCAACTCATCCAACGACAACCCGCTGGTGGTCGTGGAGGACGGCGACGCCGTGCACAATGCCAACTTTCATGGGCAGTACATCGCCAACGCCATGGATCAACTGGCCATTGTGCTCGTGAATATGTGCAACCTGTCGGACCGTCGGAACAACCGCCTGCTGCACCCGAAGCTCAACGGTAACCTGCCGCCGTTCCTGGTCAAGGAGGATGCCGGCGTGCGCATGGGGCTCATGGGCGGTCAGTTCCTGGCGACCTCGCTGACCGCTGAAATCCGCCAGATGTGCGTGCCGATGTCGATTCAGACGCTGCCGTCGACCGGAGATTTTCAGGACCATGTCAGTTTCGGCCTGGTCGCGGCACGCCGGACCCGGGATATTCTGGACAATGCCCGTCATATCCTCGCGTACGAGCTGATCTGCACCTGCCAGGCGGCCGACCTTCGCGGTGTCGATCAACTGAGCTCGGCGACCCGGAAATTGTATGACATGGTACGCGAAACCGTGCCGTATCTTGATCACGATGAGCCGCTGACCGATCATATCGAAACGATTGCGGCCAGATTTGCCAGTGGCGAGTTTCTCGAAGCGCTGCCGCAGGAGGTAGAAGCCTACAACTGGTAACGGGACTGACATGACGTCCGCGATTCATGCAGCTTATCTCGATCGCACCCGATCGAGCGCGGACAATTATGTGCGGGCGACAAAGCTCATGCCGGGCGGCACGTCGCGCCAGGCGTCGTATTGGGAACCCTACCCGCTGACGATCGAGCGTGGCCAGGGCGCCTATTTCCAGGACATCGACGGCCACCGGTATCTCGACCTGATCAACAACTATACGGCTATGGTCCATGGGCATGCCTATCCCCCCATCGTCGAGGCAGTGCGAAAACAGATCGCCGATGGAACCGGGTGGGCCGCGGCCAACGAGCCGCAGAATCGTCTCGCCGCATTGATCATCGATCGCGTGCCCTCGATCGATCAGGTGCGCTTCACCAACTCCGGATCCGAAGCCGGCGCTCTCGCGTTTACCATCGCCCGGATTGTTACCGGACGCACGAAATTGTTGATGGCGCGCTACGGCTATCACGGCTCCTTGCTCGAGTTCGAAATCGGCTCCTTCGGCAGGGAGGGACCGCTTACCCGCCTGGCGACCTACAACGATCTGTCGGATTTTCGGGCGGTGCTCGACGAGCACGGTGTCGACATCGCCGCCGTGTTCCTGGAGCCGGTGCTGGGCGCCAGCGGCATCATTCGCGGTGAGGCGGATTTCCTGCATGGCGTCAAAGCGGCCGCACATACCGCCGGCGCGCTGTTCGTTCTCGACGAAGTGCTCACGCTGCGATTCGCCATCGGCGGATGCCAGGCCGGGATCGACCTGGCACCCGACCTGACGATGCTGGGCAAGATCATCGGCGGCGGGTTTCCGGTCGGTGCGGTGGGCGGCGGCGCCGAGATGCTGCGACTGTTCGATCCCGGTGACATGAAGGTGTTCCACACCGGCACATTCAACGCCAACCCGGTGACCATGGTCGCCGGAGAAGTATCCCTGCGCGAGCTTACCGCACAGCGTATCGATCGAATGCACAGCCTGCGCGAGACACTGCAGTCAGGCCTCGCCGACGCGGCAAAAAGGCATGGCCTGCCCCTGGCGGCAAACCACTACGGGTCCTGCCTGAACATCTATTTCAGCGAGACGGTACCCGAGTCGTCGGTCGTCCGTGACGACGAGCAGGCAATGGACCTGTTTCATCTTGCCTGTATGAACCACGGCCTGTTTCTTGCGCCCCGGGGCATGATTGCGCTGTCCACCGTTACTGGGGAGGACCACGTTGCCGAAGCGATCGAACGCGCCGACGCCGCGATGCGTGACGTGGCGGCCGAGATCGGCTGAGCTGGATGGAACAGTACCCGGAAGCGGAATTCGCACCTGCAGAGGTGGAGGTCGAACAGCTTGCCGGTGGCGGCCTTGTCCTGCGCTCGCCGGTGAAGCTCGAACCCTATGCCGCGAACATCTGCTCGTACCTGGTCGACTGGGCGGAACAGGCGCCGGAGAGGGCGTTTCTTGCAGAACGTCCGGCGACGGGCGACTGGCGAACCGTCACCTATGCCGAAACTCTGGCGTCCGTTCGCGCTCTGTCGCAGGCGTTACTCGACCATGGCGTGAGCGTAGACCGGCCGGTCATGATTGTTTCCGAAAACGGCATCGAGAACGGTCTGCTGCAACTCGCGGCGATGTTCACCGGTATTCCGGTGGTGCCCGTATCCCCGGCTTACTCGCTGATGTCGAACGACTTCGGCAAGCTCGGGTTCGTATTCGACCTGATCAAACCGAAGCTCGTGTTCGCCGCCGACGGCAAGCGGTTCGACAAAGCGCTCGCCGCACTGGACCTCGGCGACGTCTCGCTCGTGGTGATGCGGGAACCCCCGGCCGGCTCCGAGGCGATACCGATGGACGAACTGCTGGAAACAAACCCGACCTCGGCCGTGGATCAGGCATTCGACCGGGTGGGCCCGGAGACAGTGGCCAAGATCCTCTTTACTTCGGGATCGACCGGCATGCCCAAGGGCGTCATCAACACGCACCGGATGATGTGCTCGAACCAGCAGGCGCTCGTCCAGGTCTGGCCCTTCGTTGCCCGCCGCCCGCCGGTGCTGGTCGACTGGCTGCCGTGGAATCACACCTTCGGCGGCAACCACAATTTCAATATGATTTTGCGAAATGGCGGGACGCTTTATATCGACGGCGGCAAACCGGCGCCCGGCATGTTCGAAACCACGGTGGAAAACCTGCGCGAAATCGCACCGACCGCCTACTTCAACGTTCCCCGCGGCTTTCAGATGCTGGCGCCGCACCTGGAACAGGATGCAGAATTTCGCGATCACTTCTTCTCGAACCTCGACACAATTTTCTATGCGGCCGCGGCATTACCGCAGGACGTCTGGGAGCGGTTCGAAAACCTGTCGGCGGCGGCGCTCGGCAGAAAGATCGCGATGACCTCTGCCTGGGGCCTGACCGAGTCCGCGCCGCTGGCCACCAGCGTCCACTTTCCCATCGCCCGGGCCGGCGTAATCGGCCTGCCGGTGCCGGGAACCGAGCTGAAGATGCTGCCGAGCGCCGGCAAGATGGAGCTGCGCCTGCGCGGACCCAACATCACGCCGGGATATTTCGGGCGGGACGATCTGACCCGGGATGCCTTCGACGAGGACGGTTTTTACCGGACGGGCGATGCCGGCAAATTCGCCGATGGCGACGATGCTTCGAAGGGGATCCTGTTCGACGGCCGTGTCGCCGAGGACTTCAAGCTGCTGACCGGCGCATGGGTCAGCACCGGCATGGTCCGGGTCGCCGCGATCTCCGCGTGCACCGAGCTCATTCAGGACGCCGTGGTCACGGGGCAGGACCGTGACGACATCGGCCTGCTGATCATCCCGAATCTGCCCGGAATGGCGAACCTGGCCGGGCTCGCCCCCGACGCGCCCATGGCGGATCTGCTCGGCAATGAGACAATCAGGCAGAGATTGCGCGACGACCTGGCCGCCTACAATTCACAGAACCCGGCTTCCAGCACGTGCATCGCCCGGGCAGTTTTTCTGACCGAACCTCTGAACATCGATGCCGGCGAGATCACCGACAAGGGCTATGTCAACCAGCGCGCCGTCCTGGAGCGGCGGCAGGCGATCGTCGAGCAGCTCTACAGCGGCGA
>JBHHWI010000047.1:0-22421 GCA_046756445.1 Woeseia sp.
TTGGTCGCGAGGATGGCGCCCTGCCTGCATGCGGCGTCGAGCGTGCCGAACACTTCCTTTTTGATCGCCATGTTCTCGAACACGGCCTCGATCACCAGATCGACGTCGGCCAGGTCCCCGTAACTCCGGGTCGTCGTCAGCCGGTCGAGGCCCTGGTCCATCTCTTCTTTTCCGAGCTTGCCGCGCTCGACGCCGCCTTCGTAAAGTGTGCGAATCGTTGCTTCGCCTCGTTCGAGCCCTTTATCGTCATTGTCGAGCAAGACGACGTTACAGCCCGCATTGAGACAGGCGTATGCGATGCCTGCGCCCATGGTGCCGGCGCCGATGACGGCGACGGAATCGACGCCGCGCCTGTCGGTATCCTTGTCTATGCCGGGCACCCTGGCCACGGCTCGCTCGGCGAAAAAGGCATGCCGCAGCCCGGCCGACTGCGGCGATGCCTTGCATTGGGTGAAAAACTCGCGCTCGGCCTTGCAGCCTTCATCGAACGGGACGCGGGTCGATGATTCCACGCAACGAATGATCATCTCCGGCGACAGGAGTCCCCGCGTCCTGGTGGCGATCTTCTTGCGGGTGTTGTCGAACAGGGCGGGGTCGGGCGGCGCGACATCCATGTCACGGATGCGCCGGGGGCCGCTGTCGGCGAGTTCCCCGGCATAGGAGACGGCGGCGACCCGCAGCTCGTCGCCTTCCGCGATTTTGTCTATGACACCGATCGCCAGTGCCGCATTTGCCGGCACGGGTTTTCCCGTGAGCATCATGTCCAGCGCCTGCTCGCAACCGGCGAGGCGGGGCAGGCGCTGCGTGCCGGAGGCGCCGGGCAGCAGGCCGAGATTCACCTCCGGAAAGCCGACCGCTGCCTCGGGCGCCGCTATCCGGTAGTGACAACCGAGCGCTACTTCGAGCCCGCCGCCGAGTGCCGTGCCATGGATGGCCGCAAGCACCGGTTTTTCGCTCGCCTCGATTGCCTCAACGACATCGGGCAGGTGTGGCGCCTCGGGCGGCTTGTCGAACTCGCGGATGTCGGCGCCGGCGATAAAAGTCCTTCCGGCGCATACGAGCACGATGGCCTTCGTCTCCGGATCGGCGCCGGCTTGCTCCAGACAGTTCATCAGGCCCTCGCGTACGCTTTGCGACAGCGCATTCACCGGCGGATGGTCGATGGTGATGACTGAGGCGATTCCCTGTCGCTCGATGCTTACCGCGGTCATTTTTGTTCCTTGTCGTGTTCGCGCTGTGCCGCCATTTGCACAGTTTATCGCTATTGAACTACAGTCTGCCGAGCATCACGGGGGCCATACATGACCGACCTCAACGGGGCACTGGTCCTGATCACCGGCGCCGATGGCGGCTTCGGCAGGCAGATGACCGGCCAGTTCATTGCCGCGGGCAGCCGGTTGATCGTAACCGATGCCGATGAATCCCGGCTCGATGCCTTGAAGACTGAACTCGATTCTCGATCGGCAAGTATTGCGTGTGCAATTCCGGCGGACCTGTCCGATGAGCGCGGTTGCCAGATGCTGTTCGACCGGGTCGTGGAGAATGGCGCGATACCGGATGTAATCGTCAACAACGCAGGGGTGGCGCTGGGCGGCCGCTTCGACCACGTGCCCCGCGACCGATGGGAGCAGCTCATCCAGGTCGATCTGCTGGCGCCCATGCGGCTCTGTTACCTGTTCCTGCCGCGACTGATCGAGCGGCGCAGCGGACATATCGTAAACATCTCATCAGTGGCGGGGTGGATCGGATCGAAAGGGCTGTCTTCATATTGCACCGCGAAATTCGGCCTGCGGGGCTTCGGCGATGCGCTTTCCGGCGACCTGGAGGAGTCCGGCGTACGGGTGTCGACTGTGTATCCGTTCTTCAGTCGCACACCGATACTCGATTCCGAACAGTTCGGATACGACAAGCGCCGAATCATCCCGGATGATATGGCCACCGATCCGGCCGACGTGGTCGCGGCCATTATTAAAGGTGTCCGCAAGAACAGGCGACACATCTTTCCGGACCGGAAGGCCTGGCAGATACACCACATATGCCGATTCCTTCCGTGGCTGGTGCCGATCCTGAACCGGCGGTTCGACAAAAGAATACAGTGATCAGAAGCGCGCCTGCCGCTGGCTGTCGTCGTACATCCGGGTAAGGAACGAACGGATTGCCGGCTCGGCCTCCTGTCTGGTCATCAGTTTTTGTTCCTCCATGATCTTCGCCATGTCCTGAATGGATCGCCTGCCATCGATCAGAGACATCAGGTATCCGTAGATGTGCGTGGTCGTCGCCTGCGTCCTGAACGAGCGTGACAGCGGCACCGCCCCCCTGCCGGTGACCAGCCAGTCGGGCAGCGCCTTGTACCTGGCCGGCGCCTTGACGTCCTTCGTCTTGCGTGCCGAGAAAGTAAACATGGTCTCGCGGCGGCCGTGGCGGCTGGCCGGCGAACACATGTAAGGAATGATGGCTTCGCGTACCCGGGGCGGCCCGAAACCCGCTGCTTCGACAATCGAAAGGGTCTCCTCGGGACTGTACTTCCTGGCGAAATCGGGATGTGAAAAAGTCAGCGAGCCGAGATTGATCCAGCGGCCGTCCGGCCTGAGCAGGCAATTGATGCGCGCAGCCAGGTCGGGGAGGTCTTCGGTCACGATGTCGATCAGCCAGGGCGTTACGACAGTGTCGAATCGACCCTTGGCAAAAGGCGGCCGCAGCACGTCGCCGAACACCAGCCGAAAGCCCTCCCGCACCGGCGCATCGGCCGACAGCGTCCTCAGGACAGCGACGTCCTCGATAGTCCTGGGCGCGATCGGAAATTCATACATTTCCAGCGTCTCGCCCCGGGTCATGCTATCGGCAACGAGCAGCAACAGGGGATTGAAGTCGAACGCGACCGTGCTGGTGGCCTGGCACTGCATGTGCAGGTCGTATGCGAGGCGTCCGGCTCCGGCGCCCGGCACGAGCGTGTCGCCGAATGCCTGGTCGCCGTCCAAAGCGTCACGAATCTGATCGAGCGTGGCCTCGTTCTCCTCGTCTCCCCAGGACCAGTCGCGGTGAATGTTGGGATAGTAGGTATTCAGTCCCTGGTCCGAGGGCAGCCTGGTCCTCAGGGCGAGGAACGACTCGTACCTGGTGTCCGAGGCCTGCACGCCCACTGGCTTCAGAATCGTCTGCAGGGTCTCGCGATGTTGCTGCGCCGCCGTCTTCTGATGTTCGAGGCGCTTGACGGTCAGTTCGTGAAGACTTTTGTTCTTGAGCTCATTGTTGATACGAACAACGTCCTGACCGAGCTGCTTGAGGACCAGGTGCAGGCGATTGCGCCATTCGGCCAGGCTGTATTCCGGCTCGGCAAACATCCACGGAATGCCCTGCACCGCCGGAAAGTCCACTTTGCAGGCATCGCAATGCAGCGTACCGCTCTCCGAAGAGAGCGGGGACTTGTCGCAACGCGGGCAGGCGAGGAGGTCGGTGAGCAGATCATCAACCGGCATGGCAAGAATTATGACAATGAAGCGGTGGGGTGCATTCTAAACTGCTGCCACGAGAGACGGCCAGCCGTAAGAAAGGGGTCAGAGCCCTTTTCTGATAAAAGGGCTCTGACCCCTTTTTTGCCAAGCATCAGGTCGGGTTCAGGGGACCGATGGTGCCGCTCACTATCTGTTGGAACGCCGTCAGGCTGTCGCGCAGTGCTGCATTGCCCAGGCCGTGATTCGGGAACAGGTTCGCGAAGTTCCCTTCGTCGCCATGTAACGCCATGTAATTCAGGATCACCGTGTTCACGAGAAGGTTGACGTTGTTTCCGGCCGGCGTGGCCGCGCGCTGGACCGAGCCCCCGGCATCGAAGTAACCGAGCTGCTGATGCTGTGCGGCCGTCCTGCCGGGGCTGGTCCTGAGGGTGGCCCGCCCGGCGGGGTCGAACACCATGAAGAACGCCGCCGCCGTGGATGAGTTGTCGCTGACCCACTCGCCCTTGCCCCGGCCATCGACGGAATTGTCGATCACGCCGTCGCTCGAAACCGATCCGTCACTGAAGACATACATCATCAGCGGCACGCCGACGCGGGCCGCATATTCGACGCAGGCGCCCATGCAGCGTCCGGCGCGGAAGTCCTTGACCTCGCCCTCGGCGCGAGCGCCCCCATGATAGTCATAGCCGCCCATTTCGATGACGGCGGCGCCTGCGAAGCCGTTGATCACGAGTTTCATGATCGATGCCGTCTTGCGGAACTCGCGGCCGTCACGGCCGGGGTCGTTGTATTCGGTGCTGGTGAAGATGCCGGTCGGACCGACGATGATCGGGTCCTGACCGGGATCGAGCGGCACGCCGCCGAAGCGATCCGCAACGTCCGCCGCCTTCATGTAGCCACAGCGGACCATGTCCTGCAGCACGGCGTCAGCGGTCACCACGCCCATCTTCTGCCGGCTCAGGCGATAGGCGGACTCCATGACCGCGGTGGCATCTCTGGCGCTGAGGATGCCGACCAGCTGCCCGGTGTCGACCAGGCCGACAACGTCGCCCGGACTGTCCACCTTGGTCGGGCGAAGCTCCGGGTCCATCATCGTCACCGGCAGGGTCGAGTTGCCGCCGGAAGCCGAGTTCTCGGTTCCGGCCAGCGTCAGGATCGAGCCGTTGGCGCCGGCCGTGGCGATCCCGTAGAGCGGATTGTGAGGATTATTGCCGGTGTCGTTATCCGAGCGCGCCGGGATGATGGCGCCGTTGAGCTGCGCGCCGCGGCTCGCGCTCATGCTCGCTTCCATGCCGCGTTTGATGGCGCTGTCCAGGTGAAACGCCAGCCCGAAATCGGTATTGGCGAAGGGCTGTCCGGACACGGGATCGTTCAGACCGGGAACCATGTCGCCCGGCAGGCCCAGCTTCTGGTAGCCGGCGGTGCTCAGGAAATCCATCTGGCCGCCCTGCTGGCCGACCAGCACGTTGGAGCCCGCAATGTTGGCGCCGCCTGCCAGATCGAAGCAGATAAACGGTATCTTGCCCGCACCGCTCGGGGATATGCCGCAGCCGGCCGTGTCCAGGTCGCCGGACAGGGCGGCATGCGCCGCACGGGGATCGGAGAACAGGCTCAGCACGCCGCCCGGCACCGCGCAGGCGGAACCCGTCAGGAATCCCCGGGCGACGAAATCGCGACGCGTTACCGGCTGCCTGTGATCCGGATGACGCAGCGGATCGTCATAGTGCCTGGCATTAGGTTTTCTGGCCATAACAACTGCCTCGTATCGTTGCTTTCGCGGTCACTGCATCAGGGCGATTGCGCTGCCGAGAACGGCTCCGCATACGCCCTTGGCGATGCCGCGGGTATCCGCCTGTGGCTCCAACGGATCCGGGTTCGGCGCGATCATGCGATCGATCAGGTTGTCCGGCCGCCCGGTAACCGGATCGAAGAGATTGAATCCGAGTTCATCGCGCACAACCGTGAAATCGGGTTGCGACTGAATCGCGATTCCCATGATGCGGTCGATCAGCGGCGTTATCAGCGCGTCACGATTTGCATAGGCTATCGCCGGGACCGCGTTGAAATCGAAGCCCGGAAACATTGCGGCCGTCGACGTAGCACCCCTGTCCTCCATCAGGGCGTTGCAGTACTCGAACGCGAGCTGTGCAATGGTCACCTGGTGTGATGACAGAAACGTCTTTGGATCCTCGATCGTGGGCAGCGACTGACGCAGGCTCTGGTAGGTGCTGTCCACGGCGGCGTCCTCAGGGCTAACCGTCGTGACTTCGGCGAACGTCGCATTGATCTCGTCGAATGTCCTTACGCCGATGCGTTCCGCCGGCGGCAGATCCTGCTCGACGATGACCAGCGGCGGATCGTCGGTTCGGGCGTAGCTCTGGCTGCCGAGCAAATCGAAGGTCAGGAAGAACTCGTCATCCGCCGGACCCTTCTCCAGCGGTATGACCGCGCCGATTGTCGCGAGCGGCTGCCCGAGGTCGCCGAACAGTGACGCGCTCAGCGTGTCGTTCAGGTTTGCGTAGGATTGGCCGACCGGCGCCTCGGCGCCGTTCAGGCCGATGCGCACGCCCTGAATCGGGATACCCTCGGGCTGCTGTGCCGGGTCGAGCGTAATGAAGTGAGGCCTCGTAAAAAGATAACCCCAGCTGTCGAACTGCGCGACCTCGAACAGTATGTACGCCGTCGGTACGTTGATGATGCTCTCGATGCCGAACAGCAGGTAGAATTTCTCACCGACGCCGACGTCGAAATTCTGCACGATCTGTGCCTGGGTCAGTGCGCGATTGTGTATCGCGACAAGACGGAACGTACCCTGGAAGAGCCCGTCACCCGAGACCTCGCTGCCGAGCACCAGTGCAAACGTATCCTGCCAGTCGACCAGCGAACCCGGCGCTACCGGGTCGGCCTGCGTGACGAGTTCACCGTTGACGTAGATGCTTCGGCCGTTGACCGGATCGTAATTGGCGACAACGTGCTGCAGGGAAGCCTGCAGGACCTCGTTTGCGGACGGCGTCGACAGCGCCGGATCGCCGTTCAGACCGGTCTGGGTGGTGCGCAGGCGGAAATCGTAGTCGTACAGCGTCTGTTGCAGGGTGAAGTTGCGCGTCGTGTCTCCGCCGGAGAAGCTGACGATGCGCGCCATCTCCTGCGCGACGTTCGCCGGCACGATCCAGGCCTCGACCGCGAATTCACCGGTAGCCTTGACCAGGTCGTGGATCTTCTTGCTGGCGGCCGTGGTTCCCTGCGCCTTGCCGTTATTGATGGTGACGCCCCAGCCGCCGAACCATTCGGTGTCGCCGGACAGCGTCAGGTCGATCGCCGGTTCGACGCCACTGGTATCGAATGCGGTCGGACCCTGGCCCGTCTTGAATTCCCAGAGAGCGATCTGGGCATTCTCGAAACGGTTGCCGCCGGAAGCGATGGTTCCGTCGACCAGGCGCAGCGCCTTGCTGTTGACCAGCGAGGGGTCGATCTGTGTCGGGACGATCGTCGCCGCGAACGCCGTGATCGCGTCCTCCATTGCCTGCGCGGACGCCGGACAGCCGACGTTCCAGCAATTGTGGGACTCGTTGCGAAGGCGAATGACCAGTCGCGAACTGGCGGGGTCATCGAGGTCCATCTTCGGCTGGACCGCGTCGAAGGCGACGTTGACCTCCGCTTCGGCGAAGTAGGGTTGCTGCGCAGCGGCCGACTGCGAGCTGTGGCACCCCTGGCAATAGACAGTCAGAATCGGCCCGTGCACGAGTGCGGCAAAGTCGCCGATCTGGCTCGGATCATAGTGCCTGCTCGAGCCGGGATCCCGGGACACCGGCGGCTGCAGGACGATCTGGCGGCCGCCGCTGGCAACGGCACCGGCCCAGCGCTCTATCCAGGTCGTCATGATGTCGGCACAGGCCTGGGGATCCGTGAGCCAGCAGTGATGGGGGTCGTCGACCTTGGTCACCAGCCGCGAATTGGCCGGCTGATTCAGGTCCGCCACCGTGTTGGCTGCCTGATAGGCCAGATTGATGTCGTCGCGGCGCACGAACATCGGCGTCTGCCCGCCTGTATCCGTATGGCACGAGCCGCAGCGGTTGGTGCTCTGCAGGTTATCCCAGACGTTCAGCTTGAACGCCTGCACATCGGCGGTTGCGGGAGGCGGCCCGCTGTAGATCGGCGGAGGCGTTATGTTGCCGATCGGGTTCTGTGTCGTCGCAGCGCCGCCGCCGCATGCCGCGATCGCCACGGCGCCCAGCCCGGCAAGCGCCGTGCGCAATCGACGGGTCGAGGTCAAAGCAATTGCAGCCGGTCCGGTCATCGCCACTGCCCCCCTACTGACCCATGCAATAGACTGCGGCATCGGCGAACGCGCGCTTCATGCTGTAGCCTGTCTTGAACGTGCTGACCATCGCCGCGACCTGAGTCCGGTCGTTGATGTCCTCGGGTTCCCGCAGGCAAACGGCCTTGAATACCTTTCTGACCTGACAATTTGCGAACGCGTCGCTCTCGGCCAGTTCCCGGCCCAGGGACTTGGCGCCATTGCCCGAGCCCGGAAGGGACGCATCCCAGCCGAGAAACCGGTTTTGTCCTGATCGCCAATAGTTTTGCCAGCTGTCATCCGTCGTCACGTAGCCAAACGGGAAATTGTCTTCGTTGTTGAAGTATTTCGGCTGTACCGCGCCGGGCGTGTATTCGATAATGGCGCTGACGTCGTCGTAGTCGTAATACGCGAAAGCGCCCGCCAGCGGATCCATGCCGTTATGGCAACCGATGCAGTTATTCAGAAACAGGCGGCTGTCGCCACCGGGGCTGCGGCTGACGTCTTGTCGGATGCGATCAGGAGGACGCTTGACGTCATGCACCTGCTGCAAGTCGTTACACATATGATTCAGCATCGTGAACCGGAGCATCGCGCGGTTGGTACCGGCGATGAAAAATGCTTCGGCCGCCGCGCGCGATGTCATGATGCCGGCGGTCGCGGTGGCGGGAACGCTGCCCGGTAACGTGGACTGAACCCTTTGCTGAAGGACTACAGGGTCGCTCATGTCGAGACCCTGGGCCTCGATGTCGGCGTAATGCTGATTGCTTGAACCCGAGTATGGGGCAATGGGGAGCCCGCTTGCCCCCACGTAGAGAATATCCGCCGACAACAGGGTATTGAACGGCACCTCGTCCCGGATCATGCCGATGACCGTTGCAATGTAGTCGTTCAGCGGCACGAACACCGACTGCTCGCGATTAGTCCACGGTGCGGCGAAGTTCTTCAGCGTTACGTTGTAGAAGTTCGGGTTGTCCATCGCCGTATACGCGGCGGAGAGCGGATTGTTGTTCTGAAAAGGGTCAACATCGGCTTCCATCGCGCTTAGTGTGGCTTCGGACGGCGGCACGCCGGCCAGGCGATCATGAATGCGCCTTGCCTGTTCGCGCGGGGCGGCGAAAGCATTGCAGACGAGTCCTGCACTTGCGATCGAGACAACGAGCATACGACAAAGCATTCCAACCTTGCGTCGGCTGTGTTCCTGTCCGATTCCTGTCTGCGTTCTGAGCTTCATAATGACCCTGTTGACAGGTACTACGACCTGACACGTGTTACACAAACCACAGCCGCAGGTCTCGCAACCTGACGGTTTATCCAAAGAGCCGAGAAGTCTGGCGATGGTGCGTTCTTGACGCTCGAATCGGCCGTCTGCTCCTGGCAGCTCCGCTATCTGTTCGTTTCGGGTTCAGGCCCGAAACATCAAGACCGGTGGCTTTGCGTGGCCGCAGAACATTGCGACCGTGCCCTTTTCAGAAGTCCATGTCGTTCGAGAATCTTCCCTGAACAATTCTTTCGTAAACAGACGGACTTACTTGAGAACAGTGTGCCGGAAGATTTCGACAATCACCGTGAATGCATTCACAATCCGTTGATAGTCCTGATCTTTCAGCCGTCAAGCGCACCCGGTCTCACCTAAATATCAAGCAAGTGCTGTGCCAGCATTGGACCGATTCACAAACAGGGCAAATAACGGCTTGTTGATCAATAAGTTACAACCGCGATGCCGGAGCGCGGCGGATCGGGATATGTCAAGCGATTGTCTGCTCTTTTGCACAATGATTATGACCAATGCACCGACATTGCTGATTCGAAAAGGCAGACCGGCTGTCGCCGAAAGCAGACAGATTTGTTGAAAGCCGACAATAGGAAATTGTCACACGCGTTCTGTCCACCCGCTGTGGAACCTCTGGAGGATCTATTTCGTGTTTTGTTTCTGGCTGCCGTCGACGCCGATCTTTTTGTGATCGCGTTAACGGTAACAACAGTGAGTCGCGTCCACTATTGAACGCTACTTAAATAGTGGGGTAGTGCGCGTGTTGTCAATGGAATGACGCTTGCCCGCGCCGGTAATTGCGATCGCCGGACCTCCAGATTTAGGGATTGAGGTGAGTATTATGAACATGCTATCGCGGGATGACTGGAGTGATTCCGGCAAAGCAATAGCGCGGGTCACGATATTTCTGACCGCGTCGATTCTGATATGCGGTTGCAGCGGAAGCGGTGACGGCGTCGGTATCGGCACGGGGCAGGATCCGGACCCCGTTATCATCGACTTCCCGATAGCTTACGTAAAAGCTCCATTGCCGCTGGACGCACAGGGCATGCTGGTGCAATCGGATGTCCGTCAGCTGATCACGTTTAATGTCGGCGCCGATCTTTATTTCCGCGATCGTGCGTCACCGAGCGCCCTCGACATCAATATCTCCGAACGCATTACACAGGGACTCGGCGACGTTCGCGACGTCGAGATCGCCTATGATGGTTTGACACTCTTGTTCGCGATGCGCGGGCCGGCCGACCCCAACCTCGCCCTCGACGACGTGAATCAGCCGACCTGGAACGTCTGGGAATACGAATTCGCCACCGACGCGCTGCGGCGCGTTATTCCGTCGGACCTCATGGCGGAGGCAGGACACGATCTCGCGCCGCATTATCTGCCGGACGGGCGAATTATCTTTTCGTCGACCCGGCAGGTGCGGTCAACCGCCATACTCGTCGATGAAGGCAAGCCGCAGTTCTCGGCGCTCGATGAAGACCGTAACGAGATGGGATTCGTGCTGCATGTCATGAACGCGGACGGTTCGAACATCGAGCAGGTATCGTATAACCAGAGTCACGATTTCGATCCGTCAGTACTTTCCAATGGTCAGATCGTCTTCAGCCGCTGGGATCACATGGGCAGCAACGATGCTGTAAACCTGTACAGGATGAATCCGGACGGGTCGAACCTGGAACTGTTATACGGGCAGAACAGTCACGACACCGGGACCAACGGCGAGATTCTGCAGTTCATGCAACCGAGAGAACTCGAAGACGGCCGCGTCATGGCGCTGGTGCGCCCGTTTACGGACACTGCCGGCGGGGGCGACATATTCGTTATCGACACGCCCGTGTATCTGGAGAACACCCAGCCGAACAAGGACAATCCGGGCATGACCGGGCCGGCGCAGGCACCGGCGACAATCAACAATGTGTCTACGCTCGCCGGCGTGCCGTCGCCGGGAGGTCGCTACGCCTCGGTTTACCCGATCCAGGACGGCACCGGCCGCATGATACTGAGCTGGAGCCAATGCCTGGTGGTCGAAAACATGCTCGTGGTGGCGTGTACGCCGGCACGCCTGGCCGATCCGCTGGTGCAGGAAGCGAATCCGGTCTACGGCATCTGGATCTACGACCCGCGTGACCGGACCCAGCTGCCGGTCGTGCCGCCACAGGTCGGTTTCATCTTCCCCGAGGTCGTCTCGGCGGACCCGAGAACCGTACCGCCGGTAATTCTCAACGGCGCCAACGATTTTGTGCTGGATCCCAACCTCGCCGCCGAAGGCGCCGGCGTGGTTCATATTCGCAGTGTCTATGACGTCGACGGCGCCGCAACCGCCAACATCGATGCGCTGGCCGATCCGGCGCAAACGACGGCCAATCAGCGGCCTGCGCGGTTCCTGAGGATCGTCAAAGCCGTGTCTATTCCCGATCCGACCGTCGCCAATCTCAACAACGCCGCATTCGGACGCAGCACGCAGCAGGGCATGAAAGAGATCCTCGGCTACGTGCCGATCGAGCCGGACGGGTCCGCGATGTTCAAGGTCCCGGCCAATGTCGCTTTCGCCGTCAGCGTGCTGGACCGAAGAGGCCGGCGGACCACGACGCGACACCAGAACTGGATGCAGGTACGACCGGGCCAGCTGCTCGAGTGCAACGGCTGTCACGTGGCACTGAGCGGCATATCGCATGGTCGCGGCGACGCCTTCGATCCCGCATGGGCGGGTGCGCAGACGGCAGGCGTCGAATTCCCCAACACGGATCCCGCCATGTTCGTCGCAAACGTCGGCGACACCATGGCGATGACCCGAACGGTCTACAGTTGCAACAATGACAATTGCTCGTCGCTCGACCCGTCGGTAAATGTCGAGTTTACGGATGTCTGGACCGATCCGGCCGTCAGGACCCCGGATCCCGCTATCAGTTATCCCTATCAGAATCTGACAACGCCGGTGCCGATTTCAGTCGCCTCCGGCAATTGCCTGACGCAGCCATGGACATCGCGCTGCCGTATCGTCATCAATTACCCGATGCACATACACCCGCTCTGGGAGGCCACCAGGCAAATCCTGGACGGCGCCGGCCAGCCGGTACTGGATCCCGACACCGGACTGCCGATAACCACCTGTCTTGGTTGCCACTCACCCCTCGACGGAGCGGGCGCCGTGCGCGTGCCGGCCGGCCAGCTCGACCTGTCCGGTGTGCCGTCGCCCGACCAGGCGGCCCACCTGGTTTCATACCGGGAGTTGCTGTTTCGTGATGACGAACAAGAGATCAGTATGGGCGCGCTCGTGGATCGCCTGGTGGACAGCGGCCGGGTCGATGCGAACGGCAACCCGATACTGGTCACAGTACCTGTTAATCCCTCAATGAGAGTGGCTGGTGCCAATGCTTCAAATCGCTTTTTCAGCCGGTTTGACGGCGGCAGCCACGCTACTTATGGCATGTCTGACGCGGAGAAAAAATTGATTGCGGAATGGTTGGATGTCGGAGCCCAGTACTACAACAATCCCTTCGACGTCCCGGGCAACTAGGCCCTCGTGGCTGGCAGGCCTGATTCTCGTACTGAGTCAGGCCTTCACGACGGGGCTCGCAGACGCCGCCGATCAATATCGCACGGTATCGGTGGCCGACCCCTATTTGGAAATGCGAACCGGGCCGGGCCGCGGCTACCCCATATTCAACGTCGTAGACCGCGGCGAGGCGGTCGATATCCTCATGAGAAAAACGGACTGGTTCAAGGTCCGTGCTCCGGACGGCAAGGAAGGCTGGGTGGCGCGCGCCCAGATGGAGCTCACCCTGCAACCCGACGGCGACCGGATAAGGTTCGCCCGGGCGGACCAGCAGGATTTCACGGACGCCCGCTGGGAGGCCGGAGTCCTGGCCGGCGATTTCGGCGGCGCCAACATCGTCTCCCTCTACGGGGGGTATTCGCTCAACCCGAACGTGTCCATAGAGGTATGGGGTTCACAGATTTTGGGAAATTTTTCGAACGGCTGGATGGGGAGTGTTAACTTAACCCATGAAACCTGGCCCGAATGGCGGATTTCACCGTTTTTCACCATGGGCACCGGGGTCATACACACGGAGCCGAAGTCCACGATCGTTCGGGGCGAGGACCGTACTGATCAGGTTGCCCATGTGGGAGCGGGCGTTCGCTTTTACATGACCAGGCGCTTCGTGCTGAGGGCGGAGTACAAGAGCTATGTGGTGTTCACCAGCCGTGACGAAAACGAGGAAGTAGAGGAATGGAAAGCCGGGTTCGCGTTCTTTTTCTAGCCGTTGCATTGATCGCCCTGCCGGGTTGCGGGACCAACGGCTTTTTGGGGATCGGCGGCAAAAAATCGGCGCCGCCACCGGCGGAAGCCGTGGATCCCGAGCAAGTCGTCGACCCGGAGGTCGAGCGGCGCGAGGTGAGGGAACCCAAGATCGACGCCGAGGATTTCGAGTTCGGCGGCTTCGTCGGCATCATGAGCATCGAGGATTTCGGATCCGACATCGTCTACGGGGCGCGTCTCGCCTACCACATCACCGAGGGCTTTTTCATGGAAGGAACCCTGGGGCAGACGGAGGCCGGCCTGACCAGCTTCGAGGTCCTGAGCGGCGGGGCACCCTTGTTGTCGCCCAGCGATCGACGATTCACCTACTACAACCTGAATCTCGGCTACAACCTCATGCCGGGTGAAGGCTTCGTCGGTGAAGCCAACGCCTACAATACTCATCTCTACCTCGTGGTCGGGCTGGGATCGACGCGCTTTGCGGGCGACGACCGGTTCACCGTCAACGTCGGGGCCGGCTACCGGTTCCTGTTGACCGACTCCGTGGCCCTGCACATCGATTTTCGTGACCACCTCTTCGACATCGACCTGCTCGGCCAGGAGAAGACGGTCCATAACCTGGAGGGACACCTCGGCGTAACCGTGTTCTTCTGAGGCGGGGTTCACAGTTCGGCCAGCGAGCCCACGCTATTCTTGGAGAATGTGCATGACTACGACCCTGATTTCGCGCATGCTGTTGCCGGGTCTTTTACTGGCCGCAGTTGCCGGTTGTGGCTCCATCGAGCCATGGGTCAAGCCCTACGAGCGTGACCGGCTGGCCGATCCCATCATGGCGTTCGATCCCGATCCGGTGTCCACGGCATACAGTCATCACGTATTCGAGGCGCGCGAGGGCGCCCGCGGCGGCGAGGGCAGCGCCGGCGGAGGCTGCGGCTGTAACTGACATGACGATGAGATCTGCCCGCTTCCTCGCCAGCTTTCTGATGCTGGCCGCAGCCACAACGGCGGCCGGCGGTGTCCTCCCCGACGATCGGGCCGACATTCTCTACCACCTCTACGATGGCGGCGGCGTGCAGATCGACGGCCCGTCGATCCTGGTCAGAAAAAAAGTCGGAAAGAGTGTGTCCTTCGTCGTGAATTACTACGTCGACATGGTCAGCTCGGCATCGATTGACGTCGTAACGACGGCGAGCCCTTACAGCGAAAAGCGCGAGCAAAAGTCGATCGGCATGGACTATCTTCATGGCGGCACCAGGATGAGTTTCTCGGTCACGAACAGCGAGGAAAGCGACTTCACCGCCGATTCCTTCAGCTTCAGCGTCAGTCAGGACATGTTCGGTGATCTGACGACGCTGACGCTCGCGTATTCGCTGAGTGACGATGAGGTCCGCCGATCCGACGACACCACGTTCGTCCGTGAAGCCGATCGCCAGTTCTACTCGGTGGGGCTGACACAGATCATCACGCGCAACCTGATCATGGGACTGAAAGTCGAAACGATTACGGACGAAGGGTTTCTGAACAACCCGTACCGGACGGTTCGCTATGCCGATTCATCCAATCCCGTCGGGTACAGCTATGAACCTGAGCTTTACCCGAACACGCGAACGAGCACCGCGGTCGGTTTGCGGGCCCGGTATTATCTGCCGTATCGCGCAGCCCTTCAGGGCGAGTATCGGTTTTTTACCGATACCTGGGGAATAGAGTCGCACACTGGCGCAGTCAGCTATACGCATCCCTGGGGCCGGTGGACGTTTACCGGCAAGTACCGGTATTACACGCAGGAACGGGCGGATTTTTACAGCGATCTGTTCCCGCGATCGGAAGCGACCAACTTCCGCGCCCGTGACAAGGAACTCAGCACATTCGCAAGCGAGACCCTGCGCGCACAGGCGAGTTACGAAATCCTGAGCGATGGCTGGGGCTTCGTCGACAAGGCCTCGGTCAATCTGGTCTATGACCAGTTGGCCATCGACTACGACGATTTCAGAGACCTGACGAGTTTTGCGTCCGCCGGCGCGGAACCTCTCTACACGCTGGAAGCCGGGGTCTATCAACTGTTCGTCTCATTCTGGTTCTGACCCCTTTTTTGTTTTCCCGTACAATCCGTCGATTCTCGACGATCTTGCGGAGGCACTATGGGTCGACTGGTCGGCATTGCCAGGCGCGAGCAAAAGCGCGCCGCAATGGAACCCCTGGAAGCGGCGGAAATCAGCGAGGAAACAGGGGTCGCCAAAGACTTTCGCGGCAAGCCGGGTAACCGCCAGGTCACCGTCATTTCGGCGGAAGCCTGGGCGGCGGCCTGCGAGGAACTTGGCCGTGAGATTCCCTGGACTACCCGACGGGCTAACCTGCTGGTCGAGGACATCGAGCTGCCACAGCGCACCGGCGACGTCATCGAAATCAGCGGGGTACGGTTGCTGATCACGATGGAGGTCGATCCCTGCGGCCGCATGGAGGAACAGTGCGAGGGCCTCAAGTCGGCGCTGACCCCGGATTGGCGCGGAGGGGTTGCGTGCACGGTCTTGAAGGGCGGATCGGTGCGATTGGGCGATGCCGTCTCCGTGCTTGCCGCCGACGCGTGATGAGCTACCTGATCCCGGCGATCCTGCTGCTGATAGCGGCCGCGATTGCGCTGCTCTACAATCAGCTCATTCGAGACCGAAACAGGGTCGATGCGGCCTGGAGCGATATCGACGTACAGTTGCAGCGACGCCACGATCTCGTGCCGCAGCTCGTGAAAGCCGTGGATCAGTATGCCGGTTATGAACGAGCGACGCTCGAGGCCGTGACCAATCTGCGGGCCCAGGCAATGCAAATCACCGATGTTACTGAGCTCGGCGACGCCGAAGAGCAGCTCTCCGCCGGCGTGCAGCGTCTCATCGCGGTGGCGGAGAAATATCCCGATCTGAAGGCAAACGAGAATTTTCTGCATCTGCAGAGCGAGCTCGCCGAAATAGAAGACTACCTTCAATTCGCGCGGCGCTACTACAACGGCTCGGTGCGAGAATACAACACACGTACCGAATCGGTGCCCAGCAATTTCGTGGCGAGCTGGTTTCGATTTGCTCCACGACACTATTTTCAGAAAGATTCAGACGATGTGGCGAACGTGCCACTGGTCGAAATCGGGAGCGTCGAGTGAAAAGACTCGCTTTGCTCTTGCTCCTGCCGCTCGTTTCCGCAGCCGACGAGCGAATATTGAGTTTTCACAGCGACATTGTCGTGGGTCAGGACGGCTGGGTGGAAGTCACCGAAACCATTGCGGTCAGGGCCGAGCGTGCGAGAATCAAGCGTGGCATCTACCGGGACTTTCCCACCCGATATCGGGACGCGTACGGTAATAACCGTGAAATTGCCTATGAGCCGCTGACCGTTTTGCGCAATGACGCGAGAGAAAATTTTCATACTCGGGAGAGGGAGAACGGTATCCGGACCTATTTCGGCAGCCGGAACCGATTGCTGGCGCCGGGCATTCATACGTACGCGTTTCGCTACAGAGCGAACCGCATGCTCGGTTTCTTCGACGAGCATGACGAGCTGTATTGGAATGTCACCGGACTCGAATGGGCATTTCCCATCGACAGGGCCAGCGCCACGGTCGTACTGAAATTCGATGGTGATCCGGCCATTCGCAGCACGGACGGATTCACCGGGCCGATGGGCTCTACGGGCAAGGACTACACCACGCGGAGCGACGGCGCGAGCCGTGTGACGTTCGAGACCACCAGGGTGCTCGTTCCGCATGAGGGGCTGACAATCGTGGTGGCCTGGCCGAAGGGCTTCGTCGTCCAGCCCACCGGACTGGAAAAAGCGACCTGGGTCCTGACCGACAATGTCAATCTGGTTGCTGCGCTGACCGGGCTTGCTGCGATGCTGTTATATTTCATCCCGGTCTGGCGAAACTTCGGGCGAGATCCCGAAGAAGGTCTGATCGTCACCCGCTACGAGCCGCCGGCAGGCTTCTCACCGGCCTCGCTGCGCTACATCAAACAGATGTACTACGACAGCAAAGTGATGACGGCGGCGGTGTTGAGCCTGGCCGTCAAAGGCTATTTGCGAATCACGGAATCGGACGACCTGCACTCGCTGGAGCGCCGCGATCCGGGAGAAAATGCGCCGGCGCTCGCAACGGGCGAGCGCGAGCTGTTGGAAGGGCTGTTCAGGGACGGGGATGTCGTGATACTCGATGACGAGTACCATGAGCTGCTGGGCAAGGCGCGGCTCGCGCACCGAAAGTCACTAATGCACGATTACGCCAATCGATATTTCAGGACGAACGGCCTGCTCAGTATTCCGGGATTGCTCATCGGCATTGTATCCGCAGTCATCGCCCTGAACGTCGGCCTGGGTCCGACGCCGGCAGTGATCGCAGTCATCGTCCTGATGGTCGTTTTGTTTTTCGTATTTGCGGCGTTGATGAAGCGGCCGACCGGCCTGGGCCGGAGGGTGCTCGACGACATGCTGGGATTCAAGGACTATCTGGAGATCGCGGAAAAGGACGAGATGAACCTGCGGAACCCGCCGGAAAAAACGCCGCAACTGTTCGAGAGTTATTTGCCATTCGCCCTTGCAATGGGCGTGGAACAGGAATGGGCTGAACGGTTCGCGAACGTTCTTGCCGATCTGCGTGGCCCGGATGACTCTTCATACCAGCCGACCTGGTACAGGGGATCCTGGAACAGCCTCGATCCCGGTGCGCACACCTCGAGCCTCACCGGCGGCCTGAACACCGCGATCAGCTCGTCCGTGACGCCGCCGGGCTCGGCCTCCGGCGGCGGCGGCGGCGGATTCTCCGGCGGTGGCGGGGGTGGTGGCGGAGGCGGCGGCTGGTAGACGTCCGAACAGAATCGTGCCGGAGATGTCTTAAATCAGTACAAATGAACCAGCCCGTCTATCAACGCCGTCCGACCGATCACAGCGCCATCCCGACTGTCATATTCGCATTGCTGGTCGCTAACGGTCTCATATATGCGGCCAGTCAAATGCAGCCGGCATTTATATTCGAGAATTTTGCGCTTTGGCCTTTGGGCTCACCGCTGGCGGAATTTCGTGTCTGGCAATTGCTGAGTTACGGATTCCTGCATGACCGTGAATACCTGGCGCACATTGCCTTCAATATGTTTGCGCTATGGATGTTCGGCAGGGATCTCGAGCGACTGATGGGCGCTCGGCGTTTTCTGACTTACTATCTGACATGCGTCGCGGGTGCGGGTATCGTGCAGCTGGTCGTTGCGGCAACGCAGGGGGGAATTTATCCGACAGTCGGCGCATCCGGCGGCGTATTCGGGATATTGCTGGCGTTCGGCATGGCATTTCCGAACCGGATGATCATTCTCCTGTTCCCGCCGATCCCGATGAAGGCAAAGTACATGGTTGTCCTGTTCGGTCTGATCGAGTTGTATTTTGGCGTTAGCGGTCAGGCCCCCGGCATTGCTAATTTTGCGCACCTCGGTGGTATGCTTTTTGGCTTCGCGCTGATTCAGTATTGGCGAAGGACGCGGAGACCCTGATGACCGACAATATTCTGGCGCTGATCGCTGCGACGGCAGTACTCGTCCTCATCCCCGGTCTGAACGTCGCGCTCATCGTAGCCAGCAGTCTCCGGCACGGCTATCGTCACGGACTGGTGACGGTCCTGGGCACCACCCTCGGCATCGGCCTGCAACTCTCGTTCGTGATCGGCGGGTTCGCGGTATTGCTGGAGACGGCCGCCACCGCCCTGACCTGGATCAAGTGGGCCGGCGTGGTGTATCTCGTCTATCTCGGCGTCAGGACCTGGCGGGAGCCGCCGCCGGACCTGAACGAGGTCCCGGCAGAGCCGGAGAAAAACGCATTCCTGCGCGGCGTCGGCCTGTCGCTGATCAACCCGAAGACACTGCTTTTCAACGCGGCGTTCCTGCCGCAATTCGTCGGCCAGTCCATGGATTTCACGATACAGCTCGCGATCCTCGGCGCGGTATTCCTCGCCACGGTCGCGATCGGCGATTCGGTCTGGGTCGCCTTTGCCGGATCGGCGCGAAAATGGTTCGGCAGATTCGGTGCAGTCAGGAACAAGATCACGGGCGGATTTCTGTTCGGCGCCGGCATCGGACTCGCCCTGGCGCGCCGAAGCATGTGACGCACTGAATGCAAGGCCGGCCGCCGGTTAAACAACAATAGCAAAGTGCGCTCCGTTACGATCAAGTCACTGCTCGCGCCGCTGCTGACGCACCCACGCGCCACCCAGGTGATCAAGTGGACCGTTTACACGGCGCTGGTCATCAATTTCGGCATTTATATTCACGATGACTGGCTGGCATACAAGAATGCAGTGGCGCCCGATGCGCCGTTGTCGGAGATATTCGAGCAGTTCTCGACCACCATCGATATGGCGGCCTGGCTGGGACTGGTGTTCCTGCTGGAACTGGAGACCTACGCGCTGCCCGATGTGGCGTTCAAGACCTGGGTGACGAGGACCATTCACGTCCTTCGTGTCGTCTGTTACCTGTCGATTGCCTATGCCGCGTACGGCTACACGGCAATCGCTGTTGACTATTATGACCTCACGGAGTTGCCGGAACTGACCGACCTTTGTCAGCTCGCAGAACAGGGCACTTCGCTGCAGCTGGACACGGTCCGCTACGAGAGGATTACGTCCGGGAACTGCGGCGATATTTCGGCGGGGCCGCCGTTCTACAGACCGGGCCAGGATGTCTCGATAATCGACGTGCCGACGCTCGACCATGTACGGAAACTCAGCTGGGTCGACGTCGTCAATGCCTACGTATGGCTCATCGTCGTTCTCCTGATCGAGGTGGAGGTCCGGATGCAGAGCGCTGACCGCTTCGACGACAGGGCGCTGAAGCCCGTTCGGCAGGCCAATACCGCATTCTACGGCGTGCTGATCATCAATGGCTTCATCTGGCTCGCGACCGGCTACCCGATTTACGCATGGGATGCCTTCCTGTGGATCTTCGGTTTCTGGGCGATCGAGCTCAATCTCGCCGAATGGGAGCAGGAGCGCATGCGGGATTTTGAGACGGGTTCTAGTATTATCGACACTCATAGCCAGACGACATAACACCCAAGAAGAAACCAATCCGGAGATAAGAAGTTGTTTCGGCGACTCCGCAGCAGCGCGCACGGTCTTGCAGCATGTTTCATGCTTTCCGCTCTGCTGGTTGCCTGTGGCGGCGGCGCTGGCAGTACGACGCCGGTGGCGCAGGTACCGCCTCCTCCAACCGATCAGAAGCAATTCGCCGATGCTACTGCCGCCTCCGGAATCGCCTTCACGAACGGCTACATCAACCTGCCGAATCCCGGGGATATCGTAAGCGTCGCGCCGTCGGGCGTGGCGGCGGGCGATTACGACAACGACGGCGACATCGATCTTTTTATCGTTCGTGGCGATGCCGGCCCGAACTTGCTGTACCGCAACACGGGCACCCTGGTATTCGAGGAGGTCGCATTGAATGCCGGGCTCGCCTATTCAAAATCCGCAGCTGAAAATTATCATCACAGCGGCCCGATGTTCGCTGACCTGGATGGGGACGGTGATCTCGATTTATTCCTTGGAGGGCTGGGCGGCCACCCTTCTCTGATCTATGCCAACAACGGTGACGGAACGTTTTCCGACGTAACCGCCGGTTCCGGCATCGATACGCTGACGGCGGAACACAATATCTCGGCAGCCTTTGGAGATTACGATCTGGACGGGGACCTCGACCTGTTTGTTGCACACTGGGGCACGCCGAGGGATTTTGCAGCACCGGGTGACACGGAACACCTGTGGCGAAACGACACTGATGCGACGGGCATAAAATTCACCAGTGTCAGCGAAGCCGCGGGCATATCACCGAGCATTGTGACTCTGCCGGACCCCAATGCCACGCAACAAACCTGGGATTTTACGTTTGCCCCCACGTTTGCACGGATTAACGATGACCTGTATCCGGATATTTTGAGTGTTGCTGACTTTAACTACTCCCAATATTTTATTAACAATCAGGACGGAACATTCACCAACGCGACGAACACAGATGTACTCATCGATGGCAATGGAATGGGATCGGCAGTAGGTGACTATGATAACGACGGTGATCTCGACTGGTTCGTGTCGAGTATTGAATGTTTTGGTGAGGCCAACTGCGACGACGGACTGCTTTCAGAGATAGGCAACCGGTTGTATCGGAATCAAAACGGGGTATTCGAGGATGCAACGGTCGAAGCGGGCGTTGCCTCCGGCGGCTGGGGTTGGGGATCGTGCTTTGTCGACTTCGAAAACGACGGCGATCTGGACATCTATCACACGAATGGCTGGCCGCGCTCGGATGCCGCCAATAACTTCCGCTCCGATACCAGCCGCGCGTTCGTATCCGACGGCGCGGGCAAGTTCGAGAATCAGGCGGCCGAGATGGGCCTGGATGATACGGAAGAAGGGCGCGGCATCGTTTGCGCCGATCTGGACAACGATGGCGACACAGACATTCTGCAGTTGCATCGCTCGCAGACGCTCGCCGCGACGCTCTGGCGGAATGACACGAACAGCAACAATTTCCTGAGCGTGAAGCTCAGGGGAAAACCACCGAATACGGAAGCTGCTGGCGCCCGGATTATCGTCAGCGTCGGTGGTGTCTCCCAGATGCGGGAAATCTGCATCGCGAGCAATTTCGTGTCCCAGAATCCCGCCGTGCAGACCTTCGGCCTGGGCGCCGCAGCTCAGGTGGATGAGCTGAGGGTCGAATGGCCCGACGGCAGGGAATCCGTTATGGCGGACGTCCAGGCCGGGCAGTTCCTGTCAGTCGATCACCCGGACCTGCCCTGAGATCGTCGGCGACACAAATGGTGGGCCCGCCAGGACTCGAACCTGGGACCAAGGGATTCACTCGAGCCATTCATTTCTGAATGGAGTGGACTATCTCATCACCCTCAACCGAATTGTTAGGGGCGGGACGCTCTAGCCTGTCATTAAGAACACTGAAGTTCTCAGGTAGTCTCTGCACCTTCCGAAGGTGTACCTCCGGCTTGGCTCAGGGTTGCCATCAGCCTGACTGGTAAGGTTTCCCTGAATTCATCCCGTTCACTTCACGCCTTTCGACGTAAACGCACCATTTTGATGAGTCCCCTGCTCTAACCAACTGAGCTACAGGCCCA
>JBHHWI010000048.1:0-22057 GCA_046756445.1 Woeseia sp.
ATCTTGTCGCCGGTGCCCGTCGAGTCGAATGAGTAATTGACGGCACTGTCGAACAGAATGATGTTACCGTCGTTGCTGATGTGCGGGTTGTCCGCGTCTCTCGCGGTCACGTCGGGCGGCACGAAACCGGCGCGCAAGGGCTGTCCCGTGGTCACTCCGTCCGTGCTGGCCCAGAAGATCGTATGGGCATTGCCGGGGTTGTCGCCGGTCAGATCGGCGGTCGAGCCGAACACCACGTGGCTGCCGAGGCCGGCGATCTCCAGCGCGCCCGCAGCGCCGCCTGCAAAAACGCCCGAGTCGACGGCACCGGCCGTGATCTGGACGGTGCCGGATCCGTCGCCATTGGCCACGAACACCTCGATGCTGCCGTCGGCGTTGGTGCCGGCAGTCAGATCGCCGCCCGAGGCGAACGCGACCCTCGTGCCGTCATCGGATATGTCGGGCTCCACCGAGTCCGCGGCGGACATGGTCAATTGCGCATGCCCGGTTCCGTCGATATTGATGACAAAGATCTCGCGGCTGCCGTCGGCGTTCGAGCCGAACGGGTCCCTGGTGCTGTGATAGGCGATGCGCGTCCCTGCGTCGGCCAGTGCGAGCGCTTCGGGGAACGGATCGCCGGTCGTGACCTGCGCCAGATTGGTGCCGTCCGAATTGATCAGGAAAATCTGGCGAAGGTTGTTCGGATTCGCGCCGACCAGGTCGCTTTCGGAGTAGAAGACGATGAAGGCCCCGTTGCCGGATATCTGTGGTTCGGCCAGAAAGCCCAGGGTGTTGGCGGTCACCTGGGTTACGGTGGCGCCGTCCGTTGTGGCCGTGAATATATTCGAGCTGTTGGTCGGATTGGCCCCCGTGATGTCGTCCGTCGATACGAACACGACGGTGTCCCCGGTGTCCGTGATATCGAAGTGCTGAAACGCCACAGCGGCAGATGCCGGCTCCTGAGTCAGCTGGACCAGCACGTCGGTACCGATGTTATAGCTGAAGAGCTGTTCGTCCAGCGCTGCGTTCGTGCCGAAGGGGTCCTCGTTGCTGACGAACACCACCATCAGGCCGTTGCCCGACAGGCGCAGCCCGAACAACGCGCTGCCGGCCGCCGGCTGATAGGCGAGCAGAGGTTCGGTGAAAAGGCCGCCACCCCCACCGCCTCCCGGGTTGCCGAAATTGGGGGACAGCCGGCCCGAGAATCCCGCCCCGCCCTTGTCGCAGGCGCCGACCAGTACAAGCGCCGCCGCGAGGATGAGATTCACGGCATATTGCCTTGATTTCATTACCTTTCTCTCCGTTGACGTTGGCACCTGCATGGTTGCAGGAATTCAAGGGATATTCTGGGTACGGTGTCGCAGTTCTTGACGTAACGTGGCGGGCCGTTATCCGGCGCGGGAGAATAACGGCAGCGTGCCGAGCCTGTCCTTCATCGCGATTTCCTCGCCGTCACTGCTCAGAAGCGGCGCCGGCGGATCCGATCTCTGCGTCATCGGGGTCACGATCAGGATGGTGATCAGGCCGACCAGCAGCCCGAGAAGGTCACCCGGGAACCCGGGCGCGTACAGGATCGTGACGAACCAGGTGAGGAATCCTGCCGCCATCGATGCCAGCGCGCCGCTGCGGTTCGACCGCCGCCACCACACGCCCACGATGAACGGCACCGTCACGCAGACCAGTATCACGGAATTGGCGTCCTGAATCAGGTTGTAGACAACCTGTACCTCCAGCGCGACATAGACGGCGATGCTCCCGAACACCGGAATGGCTATGCGTGTCGCCAGCAGTCGAAGCCGGTCGGAGGCCCGGCGCTTGACCAGCGGCAGGATGTTGGTACTGAAGACGCTCGCCGCCGCAAGCAGGGAGCTGTCGGCACTACTCATGATCGCCGCCAGCATCGCACCGACGAAAAGCGCGATCCCCACCGGGTGCAGGTGCGCAATGGCGAGTTCCGGAATCACGGTTTCCGGATCGGTGATTCCCGGCATCGTGACGCTCGCGATAATCCCGAGCATCACCGGAATCATGCCAAGCGTCAGGTATCCGAACCCCGCCAGGTAAAAGGAGTTCTGCGCGACCTGTTCATTCCTTGCGGAGAATGCGCGCTGCAACAGGGTCTGTGCCGTCACGTCTGCGAGGCCGAAGATAAACCAGGCGCGGAAATAGTTGAGCCACCGCTCTGCGGTGTGCTCCGCCGGAATCATTCGAAACGTCCCTTCCGGCAGTTGCGAGCCGATGTTTCCCCATCCACCGACGTCAATCAGCACTACGATGAGCAACAGGACGAGGCCGATCCCGATGATCACGATTTGCACGAAATCCGTCAAAGCTACGGCCCACATCCCGCCCACCGCGGTATATATGAATACGACGACGGCACCGCCGATGATTCCGAGCTCGATCGGAATGCCGGTCAGGGATTGAAAGACGAAGCCGAACGCCACCAGCAGCGCGGCGGTCCAGCCGATGTTCGAAGATATGGATCCGATCGCGGCGATCGTTGCCGCTGTCGTGCCATATCGATTCTGAAAAAAATCGATGAACGTCAGCAATCGCAATCGCCGGAAAAGGCGAACGAAGAAAAAGCCGACCAGGAACAGGGCAAGCGCACCGCCAAATGGATCGGCAATGACTGCAATCAATCCTCCCTGATAAGACGCGCCGGCGCCGCCCATCATGGTTCCACCGCCGAACCAGGTGGCCATGATCGTCGCGCCACAGATCCAGATGGGCATCCTGCGCCCTGCAACGATGAAATTGGCGGCGGAACCCGACCTTTTCGCTGCAAAGGCGCCTATGACGAGCATCAATACGAAATAGCAGCCGACGCCGATGAAGATAATCGTGTCGGTGCTCATTGGTGATCCCTGTTATCGCCCAGTGCCGCGTATGCCTTTCGTGCTGCATCTACTCTTTGCAGGATGTGCCGATGCTGATCCGTAAACATCGCCTCGAGCGGCGCTTCGACTGACCACACTTCCAGTTCATCGGCTGCATTTATTCTCAGATCCTCGTACTCATCCAGCAGGTCGAGCATCGCATCGACAATTCCGGCAACGGCGCCATCGTTTCTGAAACCGTCGCCATTGACAAGAACATAAACGGGTGCGGTATGCGCCGCGGCCTGGTCTATCCCATAGGCGCGCGCAGCGATCCATACGCCCTTGTCGGCGGTCAGCGAGTGTTCGAGCGCAATCGAATTATCCGGAGAAATGTCCCCGGCGGTGGCGGCGATCTCGCCGTGGACGACCAGTTCCAGCCTGTCCAGTGATTCGATTTGGGGATTCAGTGACACCCCTGCGCTGATCTCGATTGCATCGCCGGATCGAAGTTCGATGGTCGAGCCCATCGGGTGACCGTTTACCTCGAGCCGCAGCATCGGTCCGTTGGTGACGAAGGTATGGCCTGCTCTCAGTTGCCGGTACCAGGCGTCGATCGAAAACTCGTCACCGACATAGACGTAATTGCGTTCCGAGCCGGGCTGGCCCAGATAAGGGAAGTCGGATCCGGCCGTCGGAATGAGCCGGTATCCGAGATCGAGAAAGTCGTACCAGAGTTCGGTCGCGAGGATGCCGTCCTGCATCACCTCGACGAAGTCCACCGAGCCGAGTGGCACGTCGAGCGCCAGACCCCTGCCGACGTTGAACAGGCCGCCGGCGACGTGCGCGTAACCGGAGAGCCCGCCCTGTCTTCGGTAGGCTTCGAAAATTCGGTCGTAACGCAGATAGAGCTCCGGATCCCGGACGACATCGCTGACGTTGAGACTGATGGTATGGCCGCGAACGGCGGTGCGCGGGTCTTCCACGCCGGAAACCAGCGCGTGCCGGCCGGCGAGATAGCGGCCGGCCTCGCCGAACGCATACTGATGAAAATGCGTCCCCGCGGGGTTACCCATCTGCAGCACATTGGTGATATGTACGTCCTCGCCCTGCATGAGCTGACTGATCGGCTCGTTGTCCGGTCTATTGCGGGTCATGTGCACGTGGTCGTCACCCGAGTACCAGCCTCTGGCCGGCATGTTTATCCACCGGGCCAGCTGGACATCGAGCTTCGCCGTCTTGCCGCTTTCGATGCGGAAATCATGGCTTACGACCTCGTACTCCGGGCCTTTGCTGACGACCAACGAGTAGTCGCCGGCCGGAAGCCGCGCGCTGTAGTCCCCGTCGATATAGAACATGTGCCGGTTATCGTGTGGCCAGGGGCTCACCGTGCCGTGCGTCGCCCGCAGGAAAATCTGCCTCGACAGCTCGTCGTAGTTTCTGATCAGGAGGGCGTCGTCACCCGGTAACGGCATGCGACCGGAGGCATCGTATATACCGACGCGGGCCGGCGTGGTTTCATCGGAGTCGCTGCCGACACGTAGCTTCAACTCGCCGAATTCCTTTGGCGATGCTGTCTCGAAGGACCGGTAAATCCCGATATCGCAGATGACGATCCGGTGGTTCTCGTCCGGAGTACCGGGCCACATTGCGCTTAATCCGGCCAGCGCGAAGTCGCTGCCCGCCTCGCCGCGGTTCGCGAAGCGGGCGCGGCGCAGCTCGACAGTCTGTGTATGCAAACGGTTGTCCGATTTCCCGAGGTCGACGATCTCGGCCGTCTCGGACTTCGCGTTGCCATCGTAGCCGATCCAGAATCCGGTCGAACGGCGGCGATCGACGAGGATCTCGAGCTCGACCGTCTCGTCGATGTCGAAGGCAAAATCGTCCTCGATGTCGAACAGAAAATAACTTCCGTTCACGCAGGTACGGCCATCGACAGTCTCGAGCATCGGAGGTCCCAGCTTCACGGCCGCTTCGATGCCGAACGCGTCGCCGTAACCGGAAGAGAGGACGCGGCTGATGTTCGGTGCATTCCAGTCGACAGCGACCCTGACATGCGGGTCCGAACGCTCGTGAGCCACTGCTGCGCAGCTCGCGAGTATTGTCAGGACTGTAACAAGCGCCTCAGTCGAGCGCTGCATCACGGTGGACTATCGTGCCGTTAAAGATCGTCAGCAATGCCTTCATATCCTTTATTTCTTCTGGTGATATGGAATAAGGGTCGCGATCCCACACAACGATATCGGCGTATTTGCCGCCCTCGATGGATCCGATCTTGTCCTCGAGAAATACCTGGCGCGCAGCCGACGTCGTGTAGGACCTTAACCCGTCCCGCACGGAAATCGACTCTTCGGTTCCGAAGGGATGCTCGCCGTGAGTCCCGAAAAGGGTTTGCCTGGCGATTGCCGCCCACAGGCCGTACCGTGGCGGGAAGGGCGACACATCGTAGTCCGAACTCGCGGCCCACAAAATGCCTCGGTCGTTGAGGGTCTTCAGGGGCAGCACCTTCGGGCTTCGCACGGGGCCGAAATTGGCGGCATAAGCATCGCCGATCCACCACATGAAGGCAGGCTGGACCTCCGGGTACCCGGCATCGTAGGAGTTCTGCAACTTGTACATCAGGTCCATCGAGTGGTCGGTCGGGATGTTGCAGTGGATGATGCTGTGCCGGAGCCCGAAGGCGGGACTCTCGGCAAGGACTTTCTCGTAAACATCCATTGTGAAATCGATCGCGCGATCACCGATGGCATGTGTGCCGATGTGTATGCCGGCTTTATGGAACAACCGGATCTGCTGTGTCAGGACATCCGGATCTATGTAGGTCAGGCCGTAATTGGCTTCGTCGGTTTCTGTGAAATTCCTGTTCCACTCGTCGTACACCCAGGCCGTCCGGGCCGTGCCGCTGCCGTCGACGTAGATCTTGACGCCGCCCGATATGAGCTGGTCGTCGTGTGACGCCTCTTCCGGGTTCGTGATCGGGGCAATGCGCGCCAGAAGCGCCTTGGCTTCGTCGAGCGTATCGGTTCTGCCCCACAAGGCGAATACACGCACGGTCAACTCACCGCGCGACTGGATCTGCTTGTAGGCATCCCAATGACGTTGATCGATCTCGGGATCCTTGATCGTCGTAATGCCCTCGGCGTTCAGGCCGCGTACCTGCCGGGCAATTGCCTCGGCAAATTCTTCGGTCGTGTTGGGCGGCGTGACATCAAATACCAGATTCATGGCCTGATCGGCGAGGACGCCGGTCGGCTTGCCATCATCGTCACGAACGATGACGCCACCGTCCGGGTCGGGCGTGTCGCTGCCGATGTTTGCAAGCGCCAGCGCTCTGGAATTGGCGACGCCGTAGTGCGCGGAGGTGTGCAGCAGCCAGACCGGATTGTCGGGCGACACCGGGTCGAGGTCGGAGGCTGTCAGGTCGCGTCCCTCCACGAGCTTAGCGGCGTCCCACTTCGAGCCGATGATCCATTCGTCCGGCCCGCGCGTCGCGGCCGCCTCTTCGATCCGGGCCCGGATGTCGGCAATGCCGGTCACGCCGGGATAGGACAGGTCCAGGCCAAAGTGCTCATCCAGGGCGCCCCAGGCGAAGTGGTTGTGCACATCGATCAGTCCGGGCGTGACCGTCAGGCCGCCCAGGTCGATGATCTCGGTGTCAGGGCCGGCAAATTTCCTGATCTTTCTCGACTCGCCGAGTGCGACGATTCTCCCACCGCGAATCGATACGGCTTCCACAATGGAATCGCCCTCGTCCATGGTGATGACTTTGCCGTTGACGAGCAGGATATCGGGATCGTTGGGATCGGCCGCCTTGTCGGCGCACCCGGCCAGGACCAGGAAGCACAGTAGACCTGCCACCGGTAAACGAAGAACGTTTCGGCCTTTTGAATGCTTTGTCTGCACGCCGAGATCACCCGCCTGACATTCGATGCGAAGGTCCGAAAGCGTTCGATGCTGCCCGGCACCGGACAGTCACGCCGGACGCTTGTATTCGTGTCGCCACCAAATGCGGTAACCCAATAGTACAGCAAGAATGACCGCGTAGATAAACGGATCTCGTACGTCCAGCTTGACCTGCCACCAGTAGTGCCAGACGCCGAGCAAGGCCACGACATAGATGCCGTAATGGAGCTTCTGCCAGTTTTTGCCAAGCCGTCTGCGCGAGGCGTTCGTGGATGTCGAGGCCAGTGCAATCAGAATGAGAAAGGCCGTGAAGCCGATCGTGATGAAGGGTCTTTCGAAAATATCCTCCTTAATCGCCGGCAGCAGCAGGGTCTGGTCGAGTATGAGCCAGGTCAGGAAATGCATCAGGATATAAAAGAAGGCGAACAGTCCCAGCATGCGGCGAAACCGGATCAGCCAGTTGCGCCCGGTCATGCGCCGCAGGGGCGTCACGGTAAGCGTGATCAGCACGAACCGGAGACCCCAGTAACCGAACCGGTCCTGGATCTCCTCGATCGGGTTGGCGCCGAGCCGACCCGTCAGCTCGAATGCATCGGTGACGACCAGGGTCGCCGGCACGAGTGAGATCAGGAATACCAGCGGTTTCCAGATGAAACGGATTTGATTGATCGCGTTGATGGCGTCAGAAGTATCTGCGGAGGTCCAGCCCGTCGTAAAGGTGAGCGACCTGCTCGCCGTAGCCGTTGAACATCAGCGTCGGCTGCTTCGGCGCGAACAGACCGGCGCCGATTCGCCGCTCGCGCGCCTGGCTCCAGCGCGGATGATCGACTTGGGGGTTGACGTTCGCATAGAACCCGTACTCCCGCGGCGCCGCGAGTTCCCAGCTCGTCTCGGGCCGTTTGTCGACGAAACTCATCCTGACGATGCCTTTTATGCCCTTGAAGCCGTATTTCCAGGGCACGATCAGGCGGAGCGGCGCGCCGTTCTGGTTCGGCAGTACTTCGCCGTAAAGACCGACGGCGAGGATCGTCAGCGGATGGGTCGCCTCGGCAATCGTCAATCCCTCGCGATATGGCCACAGCAGGACCCGGGACCGTTGACCCGGCATTCTGCGCTTGTCGTAAAGCGTCTCGAAACGCAGGTACTTCGCCTTCGAAGTCGGCTGAAAATGTTTGACGACATCAGCCAGCGGAATCCCGACCCACGGGATGACCATCGACCAGGCCTCGACGCAACGCATGCGATAGATGCGCTCTTCGAGCACATGCGGTTTGACGAAGTCCTCGAGGTGAAAGGTGCCGGTCTTCTCGGCATGGCCCGTGACCTCGATCGTCCAGGGACGGGGCTCGAAATCTGCTGCGTTACGAAAAGGGTCGTCTTTTTGCGTGCCGAATTCGTAGTAGTTGTTGTAGGTGGTGATGTCCTCGTAGCTGTTGGCCGCTTCGTCGGTGCTGAATTCGCTCTTTTCGGTGTCGGCAAGCTTTGCACGCCTCTGTGCCGGAATCAGCGCACTGAAGGCCGGCGCCGCCAGCAACGAAGTCCCGGCTATTGCACCGCTTTGAATGAACTCCCGCCGGTTGAGGTAGTTGTCCTTGCTGGTAATCTCCGACGGCCGAATGTCGGCGGTTCTGCGTATGAGCACGACTCCCCTCCTCGAGGTTTCAGAGTATAGACCGGCTCGCGCATCAGGATATTTCAGACAGGGGCGAGGCAGAAGCAGCAGTTCCCGTGGGACCGGCAACGGGCGGCTGCCCGGCGATTGCCGGCTGCTCGCCGATGCGGGGGCGTCCGCAAAACCTCGCGATTTTCCTCGAAAAAGCAGCGAAAACGCACGAATTTCGCCGAAAATCGCCGAATTTTGCGCCAAACTATGGGCCCCGGCGGCTGTCCAAGTCAATAAGGCGTCGGAATCCCGGACCCCGGGAGAACTTGAAATCCCGGCCCGGGGCCTCAAGTTCAACACCCGGTCCGCAGACGACGCGGCAAGGGTAGCAACGCGGGAATGGGCATGCGCGAGAGTCTCACGAACATTGTCGGGCAGGACGGCAAGCCGCTACAGGCGGCCTTGCAGATCGACGTCATTGCCGACCTCGTTTGCCCGTGGTGTTACCTGGGCAAGCGGCGTCTGGACGACGCCCTGCTGGCAGTGGGCGGCCCGAGTTCGGTGTCCTGGTATCCGTTCCAGCTCAATCCGGCGATGCCGGCCGGCGGCATGGCGTTCGAGGAATACCTGGTATCCAGGTTCGGCGACCCGAAGAAGCTCGGGCCCGCGATCGAGCAACTCACCTCCGAAGGCAGGGCGGAAGGGATCAACTTCCGCTTCGACAAGCTGTCTCGCGTGCCGAATACGCTGAACGCGCACAGGCTGATGAAGCTCGCCGAGACCGAGCGCGTCAACACGTCCGACCTCGCGGAGGAGTTTCTCAAGGGATTCTTCGAGTCGGGACTCGATATCGGCGACAGGGAAGTGCTGTCCGGGCTGGCGATGCGTCACGGTCTGGAGACCCGGGACATCGACAGGACACTGGACGACGACCTTTCCCGGCGCGCAGTCCTGTCGCAGGAAGCCCAGGTGAGGCAGGGCGGCGTGACCGGCGTTCCGGACTTTCTGGTTAACAAGCGCCTGTTCGTCATCGGCGCACAGAGCACCGAGGCACTGGTCAGCGCCTTCGATCAGGCGATCTTCGGCGACCTCAGCGACCTCAAGCTATCGCCCACTATTCACTGACAAAAAGGGGTCAGAGCCCTTTTTCGCTGCTAAAAAGGGCTCTGACCCCTTTTTGTCATACCGGGTAGCGGCGCGCCAGCCACGCCAGTATCAACTCATTGACCGCCTCGGGCTTTTCCTGCTGGGTCCAGTGGCCGCAGTCCCCGATCATGTGGATCTCGAGGTCGGGAACATGCGGCTTCATCGCCTCGATATGGGCGGGCAACACGAGAATATCGTCCTGTGCGCCGATGAAGAGCGTCGGCACGTTGACCGTCTGTTCGACGCCTTCGGTGCTGGACCAGTTGTGACTCCAGTTTCGGTACCAGTTGATCGGACCCCTAAAGCCGCCGGCTTTGAATGCCTCGGTAAATACGCGGTGCTCCTCCTGGTTCAGCAACGGCTCGCCCCGCAGTTCCTTCCGGGCGAGTGCCTTGAGCAGGCTGAATACCCGCCGGTCCTTGGGGAGCGTTTCCAACCGACCTCGCGGTTCCTGGCCTGTTCGCATCAGGACATCGAAAACGCGCCCGGGGTCGGCATCGCACTTGAGGTCTGCTTCGTTGGAGTCCTGAAAGTTGACAATATAGAAGTCGTCGCCGAGGAAGTCGCGCATCAGCGAGATCGGATCCGTCGGTCGGCGCGCGAAAAACGGAATCGTCAGATTGACAAGACCGGCCATGCGCTCCGGTGCGAGCAGAGCCATCTGCCATAGCACCAATGCGCCCCAGTCATGGCCGACGAATACGGCGCGCTCGAGCTCCAGTGCGTCCAGAAGGCCGGTTATGTCGGAGATCAATTTCTGAATCGTGTAATCGGCGACGCCGCCGGGCTTGTCGGTTGCGCCGTATCCACGTTGATCGGGGGCAATGGCACGATAGCCTGCCGCGGCGAGTGCGGGAAGCTGATGCCGCCAGGAGAAGGCGAGCTCGGGAAAACCGTGAAGCAAAATAACAGGCGGTCCCCGTCCCTGCTGGTGGGCGGCCATCCTGATGCCATTCGTGTCGACCAAGTCAGGAGCCGGAAATGAAATGCTCACAGTTCCTCCGCGAGACAGTCAAAGCGCTTGTATTTTACAGTGATGACAGCTAGTTTCAGAAACACGACGTTGACGGGGAAGAGTACGAAGGCGAAACCGTTTAAAGCGACCGGAGGATGGTGAAAGCTTCGGATCGGTTCTTTCGGAAAATCACCCCCGAGTCGCTGCCCGAAATGCGACTTCGTCGCCGAAATGACGATGTCGCAGTGTAGGATCAGCCGGCTGGCCCACGATACCGGGCATACGAGGCGAGGGCGTTTAACCCCTCGTGAAACCGGGTGGTACCGCGGTCGGAAAGATGTCGCCCCGGACGCATGCAATGCGTTCGGGGCTTTTGATTGCAGGGACAGGACTTTGAGCTTTAGGGAAGTCTCAGGACAGTACGACGGACCGGCGCTGGAGCAGCAGGTGCTCGCGTTCTGGCGCGATAACGATGTGTTCGAAAAAACACTTCAACAGTCCGCGGGCCGGCCCCGGTTCAGTTTCAACGAAGGCCCGCCGACTGCCAATGGCAAGCCCGGTATCCATCATGTGCTGGCCCGAAGCTTCAAGGACGCATTACCGCGTTACAAGACCATGCGCGGCTATTACGCGCCGCGAAAAGCGGGCTGGGACACCCACGGATTGCCGGTCGAGCACGAGATCGAAAAAGAGCTCGGCATATTCGACAAGAAACAGATCGAGGCGGAAGTAGGCATTGCCGAGTTTACGCGGCGCTGCCGCGAGTCCGTCATGCGCTATATCGGGGACTGGGAGAAGATGACCGAGCGCATGGGCTTCTGGGTCAACATGGACGAAGCGTATTACACGCTGGACAACACATATATAGAGTCCGTGTGGCACCTGCTGAAGATCATCTGGGACAAAGACCTCATCTATCGTGGCTACAAGGTCGTGCCCTACGACCCCAGAATCGGCGCGACCCTGTCATCACACGAACTGGCGCTGGGATACAGGGAAACGCGGGACCCGTCGATTACCGTGCGGTTCAAGGTTGCCGGCGAGCCGGGCACCTGTTTTCTCGTCTGGACGACCACTCCCTGGACGTTGCCGTCCAACCTCGCGCTTGCCGTACATCCGGACGTGGACTACGTCTATGCGCAAGTCGGGCAGGAAACGCTGATTCTGGCCGCGGACCTTCGGGAAGCGGTTCTTCGCGACCTGTCGCATGAAGTTACCAGGACCGTAAAAGGGTCGGACCTCGTCGGCATGCGCTACGAGCAGCTGTTTACCTACCTGTCAGTCGATGCCGATGCCTTCAGGGTGCTGCCCGCCGACTTCGTCAGTACGGAGGAAGGCACGGGCATCGTGCACACGGCGCCGGCCTACGGTGTGGACGACCTGGAGTTTGGACAAGAACACGGATTACCGGTGTTGCACGGCGTAGGACTCGACGGGCATTTCCTGCCGGCAGTCACGCCCGTCGCCGGAAAGTTCTTCAAGCATGCGGACAAGATCCTGATCGGCGAACTCGAAGACCGCGGATTGATGTTTCGCTCCGAGACCTGCACGCACAACTATCCGTTCGGCTGGCGTACGGGCGACCCGATCATCTATTACGCCAAGAATGCCTGGTATATCCGCACCTCGGATGTCAGAGACCGCATGGTCGAACTCAACAGGTCGATCAAGTGGGTGCCCTCGCGTATCCGGGACGGGAGATTCGGCAAATGGCTGGAGGGTAACGTCGACTGGGCGCTGTCGCGCGAGCGGTTCTGGGGCACACCGCTGCCCGTGTGGAGCGACGGTCAAGGCGACTACGTATGCATCGGCTCTGTTCGCGAGCTCGAGGAGTTATCCGGGCAGGACTTGAGCGACCTCGATCTTCACAGGCCGGCTGTCGATGAGATTACGTTCGAGAAAGACGGCAAGACCTGGCGTCGCGTGCCGGAGGTCATCGATTGCTGGTTCGACTCCGGCGCGATGTCGTACGCGCAATGGCATTACCCGTTCGAGCACGAGGACCTGTTCGCGAGCCATTTCCCGGCCGACTTCATCTGCGAGGCCATCGATCAGACCCGTGGCTGGTTCTATACCTTGCATGCGATCGCCACGCTTGTCTCCGACAGCGTTGCCTTCAGAAACTGTATCTGCCTGAATCTCATCGTCGACAAGGAAGGCAAGAAGATGTCCAAGTCGCTCGGCAACATGGTCGACCCCTACGATGTTTTCGACACGGTCGGCGCGGATGCCCTGCGCTGGTACTTCCTGGGCCGCCTGTCCGCTGATGCGCCCAAGCGCATATCGGTGGACCGCGTCGCCGATGTCGTCAGCTCGTTTATCAATACGTTCTGGAACACCTACAGCTTTTTCGTCCTGTATGCGCGGCTCGACAGGGTCGACCTGAGCGACGACATCGCCCTCGATCAGCGTCCGGAGATCGACCGCTGGGCGCTCGCCCTGATGAACCGGACGATCCGGCGCGTGACCTCCGCCATGGACGACTACGATGCGAAGTCGGCGGGCGACGCGATCGAGTCCTTCGTCGATCGGCTGAGCAACTGGTACGTCCGGAGGAACAGGCGGCGGTTCTGGAAATCGACGGATCCCGAGGACAAGCGGTCTGCATACCTGACGCTGTACCAGTGCCTGGATGTGGCACACCGGTTGATGGCGCCGTTTGCGCCGTTCCTGTCAGAGCACGTGTACCAGAACCTGGTCCGGGGGGCGGACCCGGATGCGCCGCTCAGCGTCCACATGAGCGAGTGGCCCGAGGTCAACGAAGCTTACGACAATGAGCAGCTGCTGTTCGATATCGGCGTCGTGCAGAAAGTCGTCGGCCTGGCCAGGGCCGCAAGAGGGCAATCGGGCCTTCGCACCAGGCAGCCGCTGTCGAGGCTCCTTGTCAGGACGCCAGACGACGCGTCCGCCAGGGCACTGGCCGATCATCAGGACCAGGTTCTCGAGGAACTCAACGTCAAGGCGATGGAATTCATCGCCCGCGACGCAGGCCTGGTGACCTATCGCATCAAGCCGAACCTGCCGAGAATCGGCAAGCAATACGGAAGGAACGTCCCGCTGATTCGCGAGGCGCTCGAGAAAAGTGATGGCGCCGAGGTCGCCGCCGCCGTCGCGAAGGGAGAGCGCTACACGATCACGATTCCCGGTGCCGAGATCTCGCTCGGCTCCGATGACCTGCTCGTAGAGACCAGCTCCGCCGAGGGCTATGCCTGCGGCGAGGACGCGGGATTCCTGACGGCGCTCGATACGACACTGAACGATGACCTGATCGCCGAGGGGATCGCCCGCGAGCTGATTCGGACGGTACAGGACGGTCGCAAGCAGGCCGGCCTCGAGGTCTCCGACAGGATCACCCTGGGGGTCTCGGGCAGCGACGGCGTCGAGGCTGCACTCTCGCAATACCGCGACTATCTTATGTCAGAAACACTGGCGACCGAATGGCAGGTCGGTCAGGACAAACCGCTGTATACGGGCGGAAAAGAGCTTGAGAACGAGCGTTGGGCGATCGAAATCAGCAAGGCGCACTGAGTATTTTTTCGACTTGCGCGCCAATCCCTGAATTTGATATAAGAATCCGACGCAGGTGTCTGATAGACCAAGAGTACAGACAGGAGCAGTCGACGCGCGAGCGCCGGCGGACTACAGGAAGTAGCTGACTCTGAAAGCGTACGGCAAGCCGCTGAGAGGTGAAAAAGCGGCTGCTCAAGAATAATAGCGCTGGAGCGGACATGCCCTATCACGTGGAAAACTTCTTCGCGGCCGTATCGGTGCTCGCCGGGCACGGCCACATAAAAAAACGGCTGATTACCGCCTTCGAGGATAACCTGGAACTGATCCAGGAGAACGATCTGCCGATTCCGGTCAAACAGACCTTCGCCGACCTCAAACATATGATGCACCGGGTGGCGCCCTTGAACGGCGAAGGACCAATCTGCGCCTCTGTCCGCAAGATGTCGGTCGAGGAGGCAAACCAGTGCGCCCAGCTCGTGGTCGATATCTACGGCGACATGGTTCGCCACAGCGACAACGGCCAGGAGTCACTGCCCCTGAAGGCCGACGACCGCCCCACCGCCCCGCCGTTTCTCGTGAAATCGAGCTGAGTAATTAAGGGGTCAGAGCCCTTTATTAAAAAAGGGCTCTGACCCCTTTTATTCTTCCTCGAGGTCCCCGACGACGATCGGGTAATAGACATAGGTAATCAGCTCGTCTTCTGCGGTCCGCGTCGGGTCGCTGATATACGCCTCCCAGGCATCGCCGTTTCTCTCGATTCCCAGAGCCGCCAGGTACGCGGCAATCTTGTCATGTGTCCGGCCGAGCCCCCGGTATGAACCGAGGTGCCTGACCCGGATGACTGGCCCTGCGTAGGTCGTCCCCAGCCTGACCGAGTCCCTGCTTCGCTTTGTGCTTTCGGTGATTCCACGAACGGGGATCGCGGCGTCGAACCTTATTTCCGATCCGCTGAACGGGCGGAGAATCGAAATCGGGGCCCCGGCATCCTGCAAGCCGCTTTCGTCGATGAAGCTCAGAACATCGAAGTAGGCGTCACCCATCGCCGCCGATATCGCGGCGGGATCGGGGATGCTGGCCGTCGGCCGGTAGGCGATGTCGGTTGCCTCGACAACGACGTGCTGGATCTCCACGTCGCCGAAGTCCGCCCCCGGCAGACCCTCGGCCATCGACTTGAGGCTCGCCAGCCCGTTCTCGTAGTCCTCGCCCACGGTCCCTTCGATCATGATGCCGAGATACCGGCCGACCAGGTTGAAACCGAAGTCCATGGTGAACGTCCATATGACCTCCGTTCCAGGCTCCGCCGTGCCGAGCTCGAAAGTCGCGCTGGCCGCACCCTGTTCACCGAAATCGAGCGCGGTGACGACCCGCTGGTGCGGCACGCTTTCGATGATCGTCTGGCTGCCGTGACCGATGATGTTTCCGTCCCACGCCACCGTCGCGCCAATGCCTCGCCGGGGCCCGGAGATTTCGATCCGCGCATTTGGATCGGCCTCGACCCAGGGCGACCACTTGTTGACCTGATGAAAATCGTTCAGGAGCGCAAATACGGTCGCCCGGGGCGCGTCGATCACGATGCTTCGCTCTACCACCGCCCGCGACGGTAACAATATGCCGACTACGACGAGCAGCAGCAGCAGCGCGCCGATCGAGTAAAGAAATTTCCTGACAAGGCCCATACCGTGGCCCGGTTTTCTTGACGCTTTCGCCGAAGTTTGGCACCGCAATACGGCCAATGCCAGCCTGGGGCGGATAACCGCCGCAGGCAGGGCACGTCGCGGGAGTCCGTTGTGGTATTACAATCAGCGGGAAACGGATCAGGGGAGTACGGCGCGGTGAGGGACGATCTCTGGACCTGCCCGGAATGCGGCCACCGGTTCGTCACCAGGAACATGTGGCATTCCTGCTCCAATTACCCGCTGGAGTATCATTTCGAGGGACGCGAGCCCCGAGTCCGGTTGATTTTCGATCGCTTTCTGGAGGTGATCGAAACCTGCGGCCGTGTCGAGGTCATTCCGCAGAAGACCCGAATCGCCATCCAGGCCCGGGTTCGGTTCGCCGGCTGCGTGGTCAGAAACAAGTGGCTGCTCGCCGACCTCTGGCTGACACGCAGAGTGAGCCACGCCAGGCTTCAAAGGGTGGACAAATTCGGCCACCGCTCATACGGCCATCGGTTTCGCCTGGACGCTCCGACAGACATAGACGCGGACTTCAAAGCACTGGTAAAAGAAGCGTACTCCGTCGGCCTGAGGGAGCACCTGAACCGTTGAATCGGCGCCTATCCTGTTCCGCATATCATCGAGAATCACTATATGATTCGCTCACCACGAGCGACACGATGCGGGGGCAAATGAAATGCGGTTATCAAGAAGACTTTCACTGGTCACGGCATTCGCATTGCTGCTCGGAGGCTCCCTGAATCGGGTAAGCGCCGAAGGCGACATGGACAACGGCCGCGACAAGCCAACGGATGCCGAGGCAGACACGGGATCGTTGATCGTGCATGCACAGGGCCTGTCGTCGGATGAGGGCGGGCTGCGCTTTGTTCTGTTCGATTCAAAAAAGGACTTTCTCAAGAGACCCGTTCGCTCGGCAGTGGTCGAGATAGATGACCGTCAGGGCATCTGGACCGTCGAGGACCTCGCTTACGGCGTGTATGCGGTGCTGGTGCATCACGACGTAGACGCCAGTGGCAAAATGGAGCGACACTGGTACGGAAAACCGAAAGAGCCTACCGGCGCCTCAAACAATGCCCCGGCCAGATTCGGGCCGCCCAAGTTCAAGAACGCCAAATTTCGTTTTGACGCACCGGAACTGACCTTGACGATCACCGTCAAGTAACGACCAGACCGCAAGGTCACGACTATCGATCGACGGCAACGCAACCATGCAGCGTATGAAATCGGCTGACGATCACATAAGATCCACCGATTGCCGGGCCGAAGCGCTGCATCGGCTCCGGGAGATCGTCGAGTCCCGGGGCCGGGTCGGCCAGCGGACAGGAGCCGGGTCTTGTTGGTCTCCTTGCTCGCTCTGACGGTTCCGGTGACGGCGGTCGCGCTGCTTTATGCGCGATGGGAGTACCGTGTGCGCGGCAGGCTGACCCTGTTGGGATTGTCGTTACTCTGCGCCATGTTGTTCGTGCCCAATCTCATGCTCGAATATGCAACGACGTACCAGATGCCGGACACGATGCTGGACTACTTTGGCGTATTCGTGGGCGCCGTGGGGCTGGCACTGTGTCTGATCAGCATCAAGGCCTTCCGTTCGGTGTTGAAGGTCCTGTGCATTGACGCGGGCACGCTGACCGTATCCGGGCCGTACCGGTGGAGCCGCAATCCGCAGTACGTCGGCTGGTTTCTGTTCCTGCTGGGCTTTGCGCTCAACGACTGGTCGCTGTGGTGTCTGGCGGCGTTGCTGGTAGTGGCGATCAGCCTGCATCTGCTGGTATTGGTGGAAGAGGAGCACCTGGGTCGTGTATTCGGCGAAGGCTACGCCGAGTTCTGCCGCAAAATCCCGCGCTATGCAGGCTGGGGGCCCGTCCGGTTCTAACTGGCGGCCAAAGCTGTGCGATAATCGCCAGCCTGTTTTTTGGTGGGGAAAACACAGTGAGAATCTGCATGGCGTTGCGCCACCTGGCCGTATTCCTTGTCCTGCCCATCCTCTTTACCGCCTGTACGCGTGAGTCCGCCGAGAGCCCGGCAGTCGAAGCCGAACCGGCGGCGGGCCCACCCGCCGAGGTCCAGCCGCGCCCGGACGTCTATGCGCCGTTTGCGCTGACCACCGATCTTTCCTACCTGAGCGAGGCGCAGCGGCGGATGATCGGCATTCTGATCGAAGCATCGCAGATCATGGATGGCCTCTTCTGGCGCCAGGCCTACGGTGATGATTATCAGGACTGGCTGGCGTCGATCGGGGTGGCCGACCTGAGGCGCTTCGCCGAGATCAATTACGGGCCATGGGACCGGCTGGACGACGACAAGCCGTTCATGGACGGGGTCGGCGCAAAGCCGCTGGGCGCGAACTTGTATCCCGCCGATATGACAAAGGACGAGTTCGAGGCCGCGGATCTCGAGGGCAAGGGCGGCCTTTACACGCTGCTGCGCCGGGATGAAAGCGGCGCGCTCACGGTCGTTCCCTATCACGTCGCCTATGCGGATGAGCTCGGCCGTGCGGCGGCGCTTCTGAGACGGGCCGCGGACCTCGCCGAGCACGAGGGCTTTGCGACCTATCTGCGCGCCAGGGCGGACACGCTGGTGACCGACGACTATCAAGCCAGCGACCTGATCTGGATGGACGTCAAGACCAACCCCATCGATGTCGTGATCGGCGCCATCGAGACCTACGAGGACCGCCTGTTCGGATACAAGGCGGCGTACGAGTCCTATGTGCTGGTCAAGGACCGCGACTGGAGCGAGCGCCTGGCGCGCTTCGCGGACTTCCTGCCCGAGCTGCAGCGCGGGCTGCCGGTCGCGGACGAGTACAAGCAGGAATCACCGGGCACCGATTCGGACCTCAACGCCTATGACGTCGTGTATTACGCCGGTCACAGCAACGCCGGCTCGAAGACCATCGCCATCAACCTGCCCAACGATGAAGCCGTGCAGTTGCAGAAAGGCACCCGCCGCTTGCAGCTGAAGAACGCGATCCGGGCCAAGTTCGAAAAGATCCTCGATCCGATTGCCGACGTGCTGATCGACGAGTCGCAGCGAGATCATGTCAACTTCGAGTCCTTCTTCGCCAATACCATGTTTCACGAGGTCGCCCACGGGCTCGGCATCAAAAACACGATCAACGGCAAGGGCACGGTGAGAGAAGCCTTGCTGGATGTCGCCTCCAGCATGGAGGAAGGCAAGGCCGACGTGCTCGGGCTCTATATGATTACCGCGCTGCACGAAGCCGGGGAGCTCGGCGAGATCGACCTGCGCGACAACTACGTGACCTTCATGGCCAGCATCTTTCGTTCGATCCGTTTCGGCGCGAGCAGCGCGCACGGCAAGGCGAACATGGTGCGATTCAATTTCTTCGCCGAGCACGGGGCGTTCATACGCGATCCGGAGTCGGGCAAATACCGGGCCGACTACGACCGGATGCAGGACGCGATGGCCGCGCTGTCCGAATTGCTGCTGACGCTTCAGGGCAACGGCGACCACGACGGCGCATCGGAACTGACGGCGACCAAAGGAGTCATTTCCGAAGAGCTGCAAGGCGACCTCGACCGGCTGACGCATGCGAACATCCCGGTGGATATCGTGTTCGACATGGGGGTTGCGGAGCTCGGCCTCGACTGACACCAAGAATTCTCAATAACAAGACAGGAATCCCGACATGACCAGAACTGCGAGACTCGCAGCGTTGATGCTGCTTTCAGTGACCGCACTGAGCGCCTGTGGCCAAAAGGACGCCGGCGCGCCGGCCGTCACCCACGAAGCGAAGGCGCCGTGGGCGAAGTTCGCCGCGACGACCGTCGCGGAGTATTACCGCCGTAATCCCGAAGAAGCCGTGGACGCGGGCCTGCACCAGTACGACGGCCAGATCAGCGACCTGAGCGAAGCCGCGGTCGCGGACTATCTCGCCTGGGTAAAAGAGACACGGGCCGCGGCAGAGTCCTACGACGACCTGGAAGATCCGGAGGCGTTCGAGCGCGACTACCTGGTCGCGGCGATGAACCGGGAGCTGTTCTGGGGGGAGAGCTCCGGGTACCTGTCCCGCAACCCGGCCGCCTATATCGGTCGGCTCGGCTTCAGCGTCTACCTGGACCGCGAATACGCACCACTCGATGTCCGCATGCGCGGCTACACGCAGTACATCGCGCACGTGCCGGCCTATCTGGACACCATGAAATCGAACCTCCAGCCGCCGCTGGCAGCGCCGTTCATCGAAACGAGTCTTGCCAGACTCGGCGGTCTCATCGGATACCTCGAGACCACCGTTCCCGGGATCTTCGCCGATGTGAACGACGAGGCACTGCAGGCGGAATTTGCTACCGCGAACACTGCGGCGCTCGAAGCCGTGCAAGCCACCCTGGCGTGGCTTGAAGGACTGCGCGAGACGGCACACGATGATTTCGCCCTGGGCGAGCAGCGATTCCTGGAAATGCTGCGGGCGGGCGAAGGCGTCGACATCACGCTCGCCGAGCTCAAGGCGGCGGGCGAGCGCGATCTCGAGCGCAACCTCGCGTTACTGAACCAGGCGTGCGAGGCATTTGCGCCGGGCAAGCCCATCGCCGAGTGCGTCAAAGGGGTCCAGGACAAAAAGCCCGAGGGCGGGCCCGTTGCCGGTGCCCGCGCCCAGCTTCCGGGCCTGCGCAAGTTCCTGGAAGAACAGAAGCTCGCGACGATTCCGGGAACGGAAGAAGCGCTGGTCGACGAGGCGCCGCCGCACCGCCGCACCAACGCCGCCTACATTAGAATACCGGGCCCGTATGAGACCGGCCTGCCGTCGGTGTACTACATCGCGCCGCCGGACCCCGAGTGGTCGGACGAGGATCAACTGGCCTATATCCCCGGCGAGTCGGACCTGCTGTTCACATCCGTGCACGAGGTGTGGCCGGGTCACTTCCTGCAATACCTGCACTCGAACCGTGCCAGGAACAATATCGGCCAGCACTTCGGCACCTACACGTTCAGCGAGGGCTGGGCGCATTACACCGAGGAGATGATGGCGGATGCCGGGCTCGACGAGGGCCGGCCGGACATACGCATCGGGCAGTTGCTGAACGCTTTGCTCCGTAACGTCAGGTATCTGTCGGCCGTGGGTCTGCACGCCGAGGGCATGACCATCGAGGAGAGCCACCAGTTGTTCGAGCAAAAGGCGTTCTCGGGATACGGCACCGCATACCAGCAATCGCTACGCGGCACCTACGACCCCGGATACCTCAATTACACACTCGGCAAGCTCATGATCCGCAAGCTCAGAGAAGACTGGACCGAAGACCGCGGCGGACGCGAGGCCTGGGGAGACTTCCACGACCAATTCTTGAGCTACGGCTATCCCCCCATCCCGCTGGTCAGGGAGCAGATGCTGGGCGCGGACTACGAGGGAGACAAGGCACTGTTGCCGAATTAGTTCACTGCAGGTCTTTCTTGTCGAGGCGGCCGAGCCGACTGCCGAACAGCGTGGTGAGAAAGAGGGACCGGTCCGTTTCGTGCACGCCGGTCAGGGCGGGGAAACGCATGGTGGTGTCTTGCAGGTTCATCAGGACGCGGCCGTCGCCGTCGATTGCGATGACGTGAGATGCGGGTTCGGCCTTCGGTCGAACGAATGCCGGTAAGCGCTGCACGATCTTTCTGGTAAAAGGCGCGTCGGATAAGTCGTCCAGCAGTTTGCTTCTGGGCGCGACCAGGCCGATCCAGAAGCGGCCGTTCAGACCGTTGTTGATGTTATCGGGGAAGCCGGGCAGGTTGTCGATGATCACCTCGGTGGTCGCGGCTTTTGCTCCATCGAGCCAGTAGCGCAATACGCGGTAGTGCCCGGTCTCGTTGACCAGCAGAAAGCGCTGGTCAGCGCTGATCGCGACGCCGTTGGCGAAATTCAGGCCCTGCATGATCAACCGGGTCTGCCCGGTCGCCGGCGAATACTCGAAGACGCGGCCGTGGCCGCCGTGCTCGAGGATATCCAGCAGGCTGGCATCATAGGAATCGTTCGTCGTTGCGGCGTTGAACTTGCTGCTGGCGTCGGAGAAAAAGACCCTGCCGTCTGTTGCCACGGCGAGATCGTCCGCGTAGGCGATTGTCTCGCCTTCGAACTCACTCGCGAGTGATTCGACGCTTCCTTCCGGACTGACGCGTTGCAGGCCCAAAGGAGCGTTGGCGACATAGAGATTACCCTGGCCGTCGAACTCCAGGCCCAGCGGCCTGCCGCCGACATCGGCGAATACGCTCAAGTGCGATCCGTCCGCGCGAAAGCGGATGATGTGACCGGTCAGCGCCGAGGCATACAGGTAACCGTCCGGGCCGCCGGCGATGTCCTCCGGTCCCTCGTACGTGCCGATGCCGATGGGTGTCGCGAGGCCGAGCACATCGTTCGGCTCGAACGGATCGACCAGGCCCGAATCCCGTGGGGCCTCCCAGGCGACCGGTGATACCGGCACGGGCCAGAGCAGCAGGTACAGCAGTACCAGTGCGACCAGCACCAACAACA
>JBHHWI010000049.1:0-21296 GCA_046756445.1 Woeseia sp.
ACGAGTATGATTCGCGTCCCTGCATGCAGAGGGCTGCCGAGTGAAATCAGGTGTAGAAGAAGGAGAGGTGCCGGAGTGGTCGAACGGGCCTGACTCGAAATCAGGTGTACGGTTTCACCGTACCGTGGGTTCGAATCCCACCCTCTCCGCCACAATCCGAACGGGGTCCAAAGGACCCCGTTTGCTATCGGACAGCGTGAACCGCCGGAGTATCAGCAGGTCAAAGCCGGAAATGGCGACAAGAACCGCATCGGCCCTCGTCAGCCTGGCAGTATCCCTCACAGCCTGCGGCGGGGGCGGCTATGAGCCCGTAGGCAATCCGCAGCCGGCTCCACCGCCGGTCGGCGTGACCTGCGTCGACCGGGCGGAGCTCTGTGCAGACCAGCTATTGAACGGGACGACGGCAACGCTGGTGAACAACGGTTTCTATCTGCCGGGCACAGATTCCGCGGCGGCCTTACATCAGTTTTCGGGCACGCTCGGCATCACGGCGGACAGAATGTCCGTGTCCGCAGGAGAGACGACCGGACGTGTTTTTTTTCCCGCGATTGCCGTGCAATTTATTTCGGTCGGCGATGTCCTGTTACCGCTCGAGCGCGACGTGATACGGCGTGGCACTGCTGGCGCCTGGGACATAATCCTGTCGCCCGGAAAAATCTGGTCGGAGTCCAACGATCAGGGTTTGTCCAGGGCTTCTTTTCCGTTCACTCTCGTGACCAATCAGTGGAACGAAGCGCACAATGGCGTGGCGACTTTCCTGTTTGACGCAGTGAGCGTATCGAACGTGCAATACCAGGTCACGCAGGAAACCGCGGTCTGGAACAAGGCGGATATGTGGGGCATTGCCCCGGCATCCTATTCGCCGGAAGTCATCGGCAATGCCGCTCAGATCGAGCAGGATTTTCTGAACGAGGTCGGCGCCAGGGTCGAGGTCAGGGACTGGTCGGCTATCGGCGTGGATTATCCGGGAGCCGACCTGAGCCAGTTCACCCGAAATATCCCGGCCACCGATATCAGCGCATCCGGAATCCTTGTTGACAATACGCTGTACTTCACGGCCGCCAACACGCGCTTCGGCGCTTACCCATATCCTCTGGAAATGCGCCACGGCGTGTTTTCCGTCACCAAGTCGGCGCAGGCAGCCCTGACAATGCTGCGTCTGGCCCAAAAGTACGGGGAACAGGTGTTCGACCTGTTCATTACAGACTATCTGAACGTGACGGCGACGCACGGCGGCTGGAATGGCGTGACGTTCGGCCACCTGCTCAGCATGGTTGCCGGAATTGGCGACCGCTTTCCGGATCCCAATGCCCAGGTGACGTTCGCGGACGAGAATGACTCCAGCAGCCAGATCTGGGCGGCCGTCTGGAACAGTTTTGCCAGGGCAGACAAGCTGGCAGCGGCATTTCGGTACGGGGACTACCCCTGGGCTCCCGGCCAGATCGTTCGGTACAACACGGCGCACACATTCATTCTCGGTGCCGCAATGCACAGCTTCTATGAAGCAATGGAGGGCCCGAACGCGAATGTGTGGCAAATGATGCGCGACGAGGTGTATGGACCGATCGGAATTCAGACGGTGCCGACGATCCAGACCGTGGATAACGAGCCCATTCCGATATACGGCTTCGGACTGTTTCTGAATGCCTATGACACCACCCGCATCAGCCAGCTCCTGTCCAACGACGGCGTGTACAACGGGCAGCAGATTCTGCATCGCGAGCGCACGCGACAGTCGATGTACAAGACGGCGGACATGGGGTTCAGCACGTATGCCTCCATACCGATTATCGGGTCGAGCCAGAATGCGCGTTATCTCAATTCGTTCTGGTCTTTCGAATTAGTGGGTCCGTCGACCTGTACCGCACGAATTCCATATATGTGGGGCTTCGGCGGCAACTTCGTCGTCATCCTGCAGAACGGCATCAGCGCTTTTCGCTATGCTGACGGGGACGTGCACGATCCGGCGGCGCTGGCGCTGGCTACCACGGGCATCCGGTCGGTCTGCTGACAGGCGTACAGGAGGTGAATTGATAACGCGACGCGATTACCTCGGATACTCGGTCCTGACCGGCATTCTTTCAACGCTGCAACCCGGTTTGTTGAGGGCGATGGAGGGGCCGAAGCTGATCACCCGCGCCATACCCTCTTCGGGGGAAGAGCTGCCAATCGTGGGCCTGGGAAGTTCCGCGACGTTTTCGCGCGCAGCCGGAGGCGACGACCTCAGCAAGTTGCGAGAGGTATTGCGCGTGCTGTTCGAACACGGCGGCAGCGTATTCGATACGGCGCCGGCTTACGGCGCGTCCGAAAAGGTAGCCGGCAGAATCGTGCAGGAACTCGGCGCGACTGAGCGAGTCTTCTGGGCCACCAAACACCCGGGGGCCGGCCGCCGGGGCGGCACGGCCGATCCGCGCGCTGCCCGCGCGCAGATCGAGCGGTCGTTCGAGCGGATCGGCAAAGACCCGATCGACCTGATCCAGGTGCATAACCTCGCCGACATTCCCACGCAGATGGGAATTTTGAAAGAGCTGAAGGCGGAGGGCAGGGTACGGTATATCGGCACGACATCGACAAGGGCGAGTCGTTATGACGATCTTGCGAGGGTGATGCGCGAAGAGCCTGTCGATTTCATCGGCGTCGACTACGCGGTCGACAACCGCGTCTCGGCCGAGAAGATTCTGCCGCTGGCCCGAGATCGCGGCATCGCCGTTCTCGGTTACGTCCCGTTCGGGCGCACGCGCTTGTGGCGTCGCGTCGCCGGTCGCAAGGTCCCGGATTGGGCGGCGGAGTTCGGCGCCGCGTCATGGGCGCAATTCTTCATCAAATACGCTGCGGCTCATCCGGCGATAACGGCCGTAACGCCGGCCACCAGCAAGCCGAAGCACATGCTGGACAACCTTGGCGCGGCCATCGGCGAGCTTCCCGATAATGTCATGCAACGGCGAATGGAGGCGCTGATCGATTCGTTGCCGTCCGCCTGACATCGAGTTTTATTCGCCCAAGGCTCGCATTATGATGCGACTACGGTCACAGGCGGGTAGGACATATGCCAGGGTTGTATTTCGAAGAATTCTCTGTCGGGCAGATATTTCAGCACACGATCCGACGAACGATTACCGAGGCCGACAACGTATTGTTCAGTGCCCTGACGCATAATTCGGCGCCGCTGCACATCGATGCCGAGTACATGAAGGGCAGCGAGTTCGGCAAGCCGATCGTGAACAGTTGCCTGACGCTGGCATTCATGGTCGGCATCTCAGTCAACGATACGACTATCGGTACCACCGTTGCCAACCTGGGCTGGGACGAAGTGCGCTTTCCCAGGCCCTTATTTCATGGCGATACGATTCATGTCGAAACCGAAGTGCTGGAACTGCGCGAAAGTAAATCGAGACCCGACAACGGAATCGTCATATTTGCGCATCGCGCGTTCAACCAGGACAACGATCTGGTCGCCGAGTGCAGGCGATCGGCATTGATGCTCAGGATGCCTGCGTGAGTCGCAGTTTCCTTTTTGTCCCGGGAGACAGCGAACCCAAGCTGCAAAAAGCCGCGGACACACAGGCCGATGCGCTGATCATCGATCTCGAAGACTCCGTCGTCGCATCCGAAAGACCCGGCGCACGCGAGACCGCGGCGAGTTTCCTGGCCGGTCACGGCGACCGAAATGTGTGGGTGCGAATCAATCCGCTCGACACCGAGGACGCGCTGAATGACCTGCGTTCTCTGATGCCGGCAGGGCCTGCCGGCATCGTCCTGCCCAAGCCGCGGGGCGCGAAAGACGCGATTCAGCTGGCCAAATTGCTCGACGTATTCGAGCAGGAAGGCGGCCTGCCGCAGGGCCGGACACTGATCCTGCCGATTGCGACGGAACGGCCCGCGGCGCTCTTTCATCTACACGAATATATCGGCGCGACGCCGCGACTGGCCGCCCTGACCTGGGGCGCGGAGGACCTGGGCACGGCGTTGGGCGCCACCGGCAGCCGGGACGAGCAGGGCGACTGGCTGCCGCCGTACCAACTGGCGAGATCGCTTTGCCTCATTGCGGCATCGGCGGCCAGGATACCGGCGATCGACACGGTGTTTACGGATTACAAGGACGCTGAAGGCCTGGCGCGACGCGCGGGACGAGCGCGCCGCGACGGATTTTCGGGCATGCTGGCGGTTCATCCGGATCAGGTCGATTCGATCAACGAGGCGTTCATGCCGAGCAGCGAGGAAATCGATCGCGCAATGCGAATCGTTGAGCTGTTTGCCGAGAACCCCGAGGCGGGTACGCTGGGCATGGACGGTGAGATGATTGATCGACCGCATTGGGTACGGGCCAAACGCATCCTGGAACTCGCAGAACAGAAAAAATAAGGTGTCACGATGACCAAGACCTACGCAGTTGACCCGGCAACAGCAAACCGGGCCCTCATCGATGCAGCCGCTTACGAGGAAATGTATGAGAAATCCGTATCCGATAACGAGGGCTTCTGGGCGGAGCAGGCGAAACGGATTGACTGGATAGAGCCATTCACCGAAGTCAGGGACGTCTCGTTCGCAAAGGACGATCTGCGCATTCGCTGGTATTACGACGGCTCGCTGAACGTCTGCTATAACTGCGTCGACCGTCATCTGAACAGCAAAGGCGATGACGTTGCGATTATCTGGGAAGGGGACGACCCGGACCGCGATCTCAAGATCACGTATCGCGAACTGCACGGGCGTGTCTGCCGGTTCGCAAATTCATTGAAGAAACTCGGCGCCAAGCGCGGCGATCGGATCACGATTTACATGCCGATGATTCCGGAGGCCGCGATTGCGATGTTGGCCTGCGCGCGCATCGGCGCCATTCATTCAGTGGTATTCGGCGGTTTCTCGCCCGATTCGCTGGCCGGCCGGATTCACGATTGCGAATCGAACATCGTCGTTACGGCGGACCAGGGCGTTCGCGGCGGCAAGACGATCCCGCTCAAAGCGAATGTCGACGAGGCGGCGAAAAACATCGATGTCACGACGCTGGAAAAGGTCCTGGTCGTCAGGAACACAGGCGGCGATATCGATTGGGTAGCGGGACGCGATGCCTGGCTGCACGACCTGGAAGAGCAGGTCGAGGAGGATTGTCCGTGCGAGGAAATGGGCGCCGAGGACCCGCTGTTCATCCTGTACACGTCGGGCTCGACCGGCAAGCCGAAGGGAGTGCTGCATACGAGCGGCGGTTACCTGGTCTATGCCGCGCTGACGCATCAATACGTTTTCGATTATCACCCGGGTGACATTTACTGGTGCACTGCGGACGTCGGCTGGGTCACCGGACACAGCTATATTGTCTACGGGCCTCTCGCCAACGGCGCCATCACGCTGATGTTCGAGGGCGTGCCGAATTACCCGGCTGCTTCCCGATTCTGGGACGTGTGTGACAAGCACCAGGTCAATATCTGCTATACGGCACCGACCGCGATCAGGGCGCTGATGCGCGAGGGCGACGAGCCGGTCCGGCGAACGTCCCGGGAAAGCCTGCGTCTGCTGGGGACCGTCGGCGAGCCGATCAACCCGGAAGCCTGGGAGTGGTATTACCATGTCGTCGGCGATGACCGATGCCCGATCGTCGATACCTGGTGGCAGACGGAAACCGGCGGGATCCTGATCAGCCCGCTGCCCGGCGCCACCCCGTTGAAGCCGGGGTCCGCGACCAAGCCGTTGTTCGGTATCCGGCCGGCCATCGTCGATGGCGATGGAACGATGCTCGACGGCGAGGCGCAAGGTAACCTGGTCATTCTCGATAGCTGGCCAGCGCAGATGCGCACGGTTTACGGAGATCACCAGCGCTTTGTCGATACCTATTTCTCGACTTTCGAAGGCACGTATGTAACGGGCGACGGCGTTCGGCGAGACGAAGACGGCTATTACTGGATTACCGGCCGCGTCGACGACGTGCTGAACGTGTCCGGCCACCGCATGGGTACCGCCGAGGTCGAAAGTGCGCTGGTGGCACACAAGGATGTGGCGGAGGCCGCAGTCGTCGGCTACCCGCACGACATCAAGGGCCAGGGCATCTATGCCTACGTGACGCTCATGGAAGGCGTGCCCGCAAGCGACGAATTGCTCGGCGAACTCAGGCAGTGGGTGCGCCGGGAGATCGGCCCGATTGCGACGCCGGATCTGATTCAGTGGGCGCCCGGGCTACCGAAAACCCGCTCCGGCAAGATCATGCGGCGAATCCTCAGAAAAGTCGCAGCGAATGATTACGGCGATCTCGGCGATACCTCGACACTTGCCGATCCCGCCGTGGTCGACGATCTTGTCGAGAATCGCATGAACCGCTAGCTCAATTAGAACCTGTCTCAGAATACCGCGTGAGCCGCCACGCGGTATTCTGAGACAGGTTCAAGTCAGATTATTCGGTGCACGACACCCGGGTCGCGGCGTCACACCAGCGGGTTGGCCTGTGCCTCGACCGACTGGTCCTCGAGCGGCTCGTCCTTCGCCGGCGCTTCCGGTACGGGTTCGACGGCATCGACCCGCCGGCTGTCGCCGGCGCCGCTATCGAGCCGCTTGGATTCGGCGATCTGTCTTTCGTATTCCCTGACGAACTCTTCGCCAAACACATGTGGGAATTGCCCCGCGACGCGCTGAGTCATGATCGGGTAGAGATCACAATACAGGCGCCAGTATCTGAGCTGATTCATTATCTGGAACAGCGGCTTTTTCTTTAAGGTCCTGTCGAAGTTTTCCCTGAGCTCATCCGGATCAAACCGGTCGGCGAATTCGCTGAACGACGCATTCATGGCGCCAAGAAGGGCGTCGTGATGGAATTTGAGGTCGCGACAGACTTCCTTGACGGAATCGATCGGCCCGAGGTACTCGCCTTCCTCGCCGATCAGCAGTTGTTTCAGCGAGTCCCTGGTGCTCTCCGACAGTTTCAGCGGGTTATTGTGCCGCGGCAATGTCGTTGTCTGATCGAGACGGAAGGTGCCCTTCAGATTCATCCGGCATTTCAGCAAGTCGGTCACGCCCTCGATGAATTCCCTGAGAACCCCTCCGGCATTGCGCATCACGTCCAGGGGGTCGACCGACGGGTGAATATCGGACCGGCTGATGCCGGCGCTTTCGAGCATGGCATCGAGCAGATCCGCAGGCGTCAGTTGTCCTGACTTCTCGGGTGGCGCGAATGGATTCCGTTGCCTGTCGGCCATTTCACTGGCCTTCTCGACGCCGGCACCTTTCTCCGGCCCGCCGAACAACGCGGCCTGAAATTCCTCGTCGCCCGTTATCTCTTCCTCGCCGAGGAGCTCAATACCGGTTTTGACGGAGTCTTCGGGAACCAGCTGCTCGATGTGATCCGGGACAACGGTCATCGGCTCCTCGGGCGGCATCCTCAGGCTCTCGCCTTCGTCCAGCGACACCAGGAATTCGAAATCGCCCATACGGAGCTTGTCGCCGTCGAACAGTCGGCGCGGGTTCCCCCGTCCCAGCGGTTCCTTGTCACTATTGACGTAGACGCCGTTGCTGCTGACATCGGCAAGAAAGTAGGCGCCGCTCTGGTAATCGACCGTCGCGTGCTTGCCGGAGATATAACGGTCCGGATCCGGAAGTATCCAGTCGTTGTCGAGCGAGCGACCGATGGTGCCGCCGTTCTCGTTGAACTCGCGGACGTAGTCGTCCCCAAGGAGTTCCTTGTGCTCGCTCGTTATTTCCAGAACCAGTGCCATGGCATCACTCGTCGGACCGGATCGATCGGCGTACGGTAGCCTCCGGCCCGGGGTGCAGACAGGCCAAATAGTGCAGTGAAGCAATGACTTGGCGCTGCCGAGCAGTTCACATAAATCATCTTGCTTCAGATCCGCGGGGACACCAGCATAGAGATAATCAGACCATATATGACCAATTTTGTGGTGCGTCAAATCCTGCGGCCTCACCGGCGAAATTTGGGTAAACTACCGCACCGTTTTTCGCAGGCGATCCAAAGTGACTGCAAAACGACTGTACAGAATCGTATTCGTCAGCCATGGACAGGTGTACGAGATTTATGCCCGCAATGTCGGACAGGGGTTCCTGTTCGGCTTCGTGGAGGTCGAGAAGCTGGTTTTCGGAGAGCGCAGCACTGTCGTGGTCGACCCCTCCGAGGAGAAAATCAAGACCGAATTCTCGGGCGTGCAGAAAACCTATCTGCCGATGCACGCCATCATTCGGATCGACGAGGTAGAGAAACAGGGTGCGAGCAAGATCAGCAAGCTGGAAGGCGGAAATGTGGCGCAGTTTCCGGTGCCCATCTACACGCCGGGTGGCGAAAACAAGACCTGACACCCGATGCTGGCCGGCCGGTCAAGGCTTGGGTATGATCCCGGTACCTCGAATAGTCCTGAGCCCGAATATTTCACACAACACCTGACGGAATATTCGGGCTGTCCGCGATCAAGGTTGCGTCAGCTTGTCCAAACCTGCGACTGAACGGCCCGCTCAAACTTCGAATTTGGTGCTGGACTTGCCGGGGCAGGCGGCGCTATCGGGATTCCGCCTGCGCAAATTACGGTCGGTTTTGCAGCAGTCCGGGCACCGCGTTGCCGCAATATGTGCGCGGTACACCTATTTCGTCCATGTCGCTCGGTCGCTTGGAGCGGACGCGCACGCATGCCTCGACGATCTGTTGCTTGGCGATGACCCCGTATTCGAGCTGCTACCGGATTGTCTGAGACTTTTCGCAGTGCCCAGGCCGGGCACGATATCGCCGTGGTCGAGCAAGGCTACCGATATCGCTCATGCCTGCGGACTGGACATGATCGAGCGCATCGAGCGCGGAACATGCTATGGCCTGCAGTTCGAGCAAGCCCCGAGCAGGGCATCGGCCGCCGGGATAAGCCGGCACCTGATCGACAGAATGACTGAAACGGTCATCGAAAGCGCCGACCAGGCATGGGTCTTGTTCCAGGCGCACGCGCCGGTGGCCCCCTCGACCGTGCCTGTACTCGCTGACGGTACCGACGCGCTTGTACGGGCGAATAGAGAACTCGGCCTCGCCTTGTCAGGTGACGAGATCGATTATCTGCACGCCAACTTCGAGGATTTGGGTCGCGACCCGGGCGATGCGGAGCTCATGATGTTCGCCCAGGCGAATTCCGAGCATTGTCGCCACAAGATCTTCAATACGCGATGGATCATCGACGGCGAGGAGCAGCAAGAAAAACTCTTCGGCATGATTCGCAGCACCACGACGGCGAACCCCGACGGCGTCATATCCGCGTATTCCGACAATGCTGCCGTCATCGAGGGCCGGCGCGGCAAACGCCTGATGCCGGGAAATGACCGGCAGTATCGTTACTGCAACGAACCGATCCACATCCTGATGAAAGTGGAAACGCACAATCACCCGACGGCAATCTCGCCGTTTCCGGGCGCCGCCACCGGAGCGGGCGGAGAGATCCGGGACGAGGGCGCGACCGGGCTGGGCGCGAAGCCCAAAGCCGGACTGACCGGTTTCACGGTCTCGCATCTGCGAATTCCGGGCTGTTCCCGACCTTGGGAGCGGCCATGCCCGCACCCCGACCGGATGGCTACTCCGTTGGAGATCATGCTCGAGGGACCGATCGGAGGCGCGGCATTCAACAACGAATTCGGCCGCCCGAACCTACTGGGGTATTTCCGCAGCTTTGAGGCGCCGGGGCGCCACCAAAACGAGATCCGCGGCTACCACAAGCCGATCATGGTCGCCGGCGGCGTGGGCAATATTCGTGACGGACATGCCCTGAAACCCGGGGTGCCGGCCGGCGCCAGGCTGGTCGTGATCGGTGGTCCCGCCATGTTGATCGGTCTCGGCGGTGGGGCCGCATCCAGCCTCGCCAGCGGTGCCAGCCACGAGGATCTCGACTACGCCTCGGTTCAGCGGGGCAACCCGGAGATCCAGCGGCGCGCCCAGGAAGTCATCGACCGCTGCTGGGCGATGGGACAGGCAAACCCGATCCTGCTGATTCACGACGTCGGCGCAGGCGGCCTGTCGAATGCAATCCCGGAGGCAGTGGACCACAGCCACCTCGGTGCGCGCGTCGAATTGCGTGACGTACCGAATGCGGAGCCGGGCATGTCGCCAATGGGAATCTGGTGCAACGAGGCCCAGGAACGATACGTGCTCGTCGTCGCCGACGACCGGATCGGGGAATTTGCCGGTCTCTGCGAACGTGAACGCTGTCCTTTTGCCGTTGTCGGAACGCTGACCGAAGACCGGCGCCTGGTTGTCACGGACACCGAATTCGGCTGCCGCGTCATCGACATGCCGATGGAAATATTGCTCGGCAGAACGCCGAAAACCACGAGAGATGTGAGGCGCGTGCCCCGCGTCCGACAGCATCTGAATCTCGACGGCATCGAACTCGAAGACGCCGTGCTTCGCGTGTTGCGATTCCCGGCCGTGGCGGACAAATCGTTCCTGATCCACATCGGCGATCGAACGGTCGGTGGACTCACGGTCCGGGACCAGCCGGTCGGCCCGTGGCAGGTACCCGTCAGTGACGTCGCCATCACGGCAAGCGGTTTTGACGGGGTGACCGGAGAAGCGATGGCGATGGGCGAACGCACGCCGCTGGCAATCATCGATGGACCGGCTTCCGGGCGCATGGCCGTCGGGGAAGCAGTCACCAATATCGCTGCGGCGCCGGTCGATGACATACGCAGAATCAAGCTCTCCGCAAACTGGATGGCCGCCGCAGGGCATCCCGGCGAAGACGCAATCCTGTTCGACACGGTAAAAGCAGTCAGTCAGGAATTGTGCCGAGAGCTCGGGATAGCCATTCCGGTCGGCAAGGATTCCCTGTCATTAAGCACCCGGTGGCGGGACGAGCATGGCGAATACCGGGTCGTTGCGCCGGTATCCCTGATCGTCTCGGCGTTTGCGCCGGTCCGGGACGTTCGTCACCACCTGACGCCGCAACTACGGCGCATCGGCGAGACCAGCCGCCTGCTGCTGCTCGAATTACGGCAAGGCGCGGCGCGGATGGGCGGATCCTGTCTCGCTCAGGCCTATTGCCGTGACGGCGGGGATGTGCCTGACCTCGATAGTCCCCGGACACTCCGGGATTTCTTTGCAGCGGTACAGGAACTCAAGGAAAAGGACCTGATCCTCGCTTATCACGATCGTTCGGACGGCGGACTGCTCGCGACGGTTGCCGAAATGATGTTCGCCGGCCGGCTGGGGGTCGCGCTCGAGCTGCCCGGGCCGGAGGGCGACATTCTGGCCGCTTTGTTTAACGAGGAGCTCGGCGCCGTTGTGCAAGTGGCGGACAGCAAGCTGGCCGAGGCAGAGGCCGTTCTCGAGCGCTTCGGCACATCGTGGGCGTCGGTAGGACAGGTTGACCGGAACGATCGGCTGATCGTCCGGGCAGGCGACGAGGTCGTATTCAGCATGGACCGGACACGCTTGCAGAGGGCCTGGTCCGAAACCAGCTACCGGCTGCAGTCTCTGCGCGACAACCCCGAGACAGCGCGGCAGGAGTACGACCGCATAATGGACACCACAGATCCGGGACTCAATGTTCACCTCAACTTCGACCCGGGCGAAGACATCGCGGCCCCTTTCATCGGCGGCGCGAAGCCCAGGGTCGCGATTCTCAGGGAGCAGGGCGTCAACAGCCAGTACGAGATGGCGGCGGCGTTCATGCGAGCCGGGTTCGAGGCGTACGACGTGCACATGAGCGACCTCCTGGAGGGCAGGGACGAGCTCGCTGATTATCAGGGCCTGGTCGCCTGTGGCGGTTTTTCATTCGGCGATGTGCTCGGGGCCGGCGGCGGCTGGGCGAAATCCATTCTCTATCACGCGCGGACTCGGGATCAGTTCGCGGACTTCTTCTCTCGCGGCGACAGATTTGCACTCGGCGTCTGTAATGGATGTCAGATGTTATCCCGCCTGCGGGACCTGATTCCGGGCGCGGCCTATTGGCCTGTGTTCACACGCAACAAGTCCGAACAGTTCGAGGCAAGGCTCAGCCTGGTCGAAATCTGTGACAGCCGCTCGATATTCCTGTCGGGGATGAGCGGCTGCCGAATCCCGATTGCGACATCCCATGGCGAGGGTAGGGCGACGTTTCTCGCGGAGACCGACCGCCTTGTTGCCGAGTCACTGGTTGCGCTGCGATACATCGACAACTATGGCGCCATGGCCCGATCGTATCCGGGCAATCCGAACGGCTCCGTTGACGGTATCTGCGGTCTCAGCAACGAGAGCGGCCGCGTTACGATCATGATGCCGCACCCGGAGCGCGTCTGCAGAACCACACAGAACTCCTGGCACCCGGACGACTGGGGTGAGGACGGTGCCTGGATGCGAATCTTCAGAAACGCAAGGGTTGCAATAGCCTAACCCGAAGATCGCACGAGAGCCCGGGATTTTGGGCGCGAGATCGTTGTAGCTGACGCCGCTCTGGACCGAGAGCCATAGCGGGCTATGGCTCGAGGGAAGAGCCAGTCAGATGCAACGAGATCCGGCCACAGGCCGGGCAGCCAGCGAAAACGACGAAGTGTCGCCGCTTGGAAATTCCTTATTTGTATTGAAATCATATCGTTGTCAATGATCTCGGGCGGTCTCGTGCAATCTTCGGGCTAAGGGCACCGTCAGGCCGTCGGCCTCAGGCCGCCGTTGCCTTCCTGAACGAAAAACCGTCTGACTTTGAGGGCGCGTGTGAGTTTGCCGCGGCGAACGAAGCACTGATAGAACATGTCTTTGAGGATCTCGAGCAATACGCCGGCCTGCGCCCGATTCAGCAACGGCAGATCCTCTTCCTCACTCGCTTCGAAGAGGACCTTCTTGATCGGCGCAAAACTGTCATCGTCTATTTCGGCGATATCCTGCGCCGCCATGACTTCGTCGAAGGCACGGAGCTTTCCGCCTCGGCCCAATGCCGGAAACGAACTCGCCGCGGCCCGTCTGCACATGGAGGCAAAGGCGTTGAAATTGTTGTTCGAATAACACGATAGCGCTTCCCGAAACAGGATCTCCGTCTGCTTGGGCAAATATGCGAACGCGAATTTTTCTTTCGGCCTCTCGAGCTCGATGAAATTGTGGTAGAGCTCGATGCTGTCCTCTTTGTATTCCTTGACCGCGAACCGCAGGAACACCGGCGCGCGACAGGCATCGCATTCATAGACGAGTCCCACATGCTTCGGTCTGTCTTTCAGGACAACGGCAGGGTCCGGCACGGACTGCGGCGTCATGTGCGCATAGACTCCGCAGTACGGACACTCCAGACCGAATTGCTCGTCGGTCTGTTGCGTGAGCCCCTGATTTCGCTCGATTGTTATTGGCATCGTTGCTCTCGAGGCCGCTGGTGACTTTCGATTATGTGAAGCCTTACAGCGTCTTGGCAGTATATCCTCAGCATCGATCTCGACTGCAGTTCTTGAACATAACTTGGAAAAAGGCGCAATAAGTGCTTGCTTTTCTGACAGTTTCTACTCGGTCACAGCCTGCCAGCGGCCAAGGGCCCTCTCTGCCGCGGCGTTGGCCGGCCTGGCGATCAGGGCATCGCGGCTCAGGCTGACGTCAAAACGCGCGCCATCCGCCATCGGCACGTAGGTGGCCGTTCCGTAGTATGCGTCGATGCCTGGCGTCAGCAGCGGAAACCGTCTCGCAACGGTCCAGACGTCGAGGAGACTCTCCGGCGACAACGCGTGCACGGTGCGAGCCTCATGCCGCTCCCGGTCGATCTCGGAAAAGCGTCCGCTCAGACGCTCGAGGCGATAGACGGGGTCGAGGCCGAGAATCGTCGCCGGCGGTTTCCAGGTGACGAGTCGTGCATCCAACTGCCATTCGTTGCCGCGCAATGGGTACAGCCGGTCGCCTTCTCCCGCAATCATCAGCCGCGCGTCAAACTCGTCCGGCCCCGTTTGCGTGAACTGGATTGTCGATATCACCTTTTCCGCAGTCAGGCGGTCGTAGCCGTAATAGCTGAGCGCCAGCAGCAGCGTGGCAGCCGCAATCGCCGCTGACGCGACACTGCTCATGCCGGCTCCGCCCGCCCGGACCAGGCGTCCACGCCGGACACAACGAAATGTCCTGATGAAAAAGAGGAACGCAACGAGCGTAAAGATCAGGCCGATTCCGACAAGGGCGTTCATATCAGGGCGAGCCCGCCGGTATTTGCAGTCGGGAAGAGGCCATGGATATGTTCCGAAGGATGTATCGCCTGGTCGGCATGATTTTGGCCACCCGGTTCATCGTATGGATATACTGCGCCATACCAGTGAGTCCTACCCGGGGAAAGCGACACTGTGAAGAAAAAAACGATGTTCGTCTACAAGGGAGACGCGCTGGCGAATTATGGCTTCGGCGATGAACATCCTTTCGGCGTCGACCGTCACGAGGCATTCCAGACCGCCCTTGCCGACGCGAATCTCGGCGCTGCAATCGAATATGCCGAACCGCGTCACGCCGAGGCCGAGGACCTCGCGTTGTTTCATACGACAGACTACATAGACTTTGTCTCCAGGATGTCGGAGGAGGGCACGGGTTTTCTCGATGAGGGCGACACGCCGGCATATCCCGGTATTTTCGACACCGCGTCCGATGTCGTCGGCACGACGCTCGCCGCGGTCGATGCAATCATGACGGGCGATTCGACACGGGCATTCGTGCCGATTGGCGGGTTGCATCACGCCGGCAGGTCCCACGCGGCGGGCTTCTGTGTATTCAATGACTGTGGCATCGCGGTCGAACATCTTAGAAAGCACCACGGCGTACGACGCATTGCCTATGTCGACATCGACGCGCACCATGGTGATGGAGTCTATTACGGTTTCGAAGACGACCCCGACCTGATTATTGCGGACATACACGAAGACGGACGCTTCCTGTATCCGGGCACCGGTTTCGCCGAAGAAACCGGCAGAGGCGATGCCGAAGGCACGAAACTCAACATACCCATGTTCCCGGGCGCCGGAGATTCCGAGTTCGACGTTGCCTGGGCCCGGGTGCTTGACCACCTCGATGCCGCGGAGCCCGAGTTCATCATCTTCCAGTGTGGCGCGGACAGCCTGGCCGGCGATCCGATCACGCATTTGCGTTATACGGAAGCGGCGCACGGCGGCGCGGCCCGGGATCTGTGCATGCTCGCCGATCGCCACTGCGGCGGCCGTATCGTCGGCACCGGCGGCGGTGGCTACAATCTCCGTAACCTGGCCCGCGCCTGGACGCGGGTTGTGCAATCATTCGCTTCCTGAGTGGCCGTGTGGTTTCGCTTCGGTACAATGCGCATCTCCGAAAACACCAGCTCCAGGGAGACCTTCCCAAATGTTCCTCGAGACAACATCGATCGAAGACTTCGACTCAGAGCTTTTTCACGCTATTGCTGAAGAAGCACGTCGCCAGGAAGAGCATATCGAGCTGATTGCCTCGGAAAACTACGCGAGTCCTCGCGTGCTGGAAGCGCAGGGTTCCGTACTGACGAACAAATATGCGGAAGGATATCCGGGCAAGCGCTACTACGGGGGATGCGAATATGTCGATGTAGCCGAACAGCTCGCCATCGACCGTGCGATGCAGCTGTTCGATGCGGACTACGCAAATGTCCAGCCGCACTCGGGTTCCCAGGCGAACGCGGCGGCATACCTGGCGCTACTGGAACCCGGCGAGACGATCCTCGGCATGAGCCTGTCCGACGGTGGTCACCTGACCCATGGTGCCAGCGTCAACTTCTCCGGCAAGATGTTCAACGCACTGCAATACGGCGTCGTGCCGGAAACCGGGCTGCTTGACTACGACCAGGTACAGAGGCTCGCGAGCGAACACGAGCCTCGCGTCATAGTCGCTGGATTCTCGGCCTATTCCCGGATCGTCGATTGGGAGCGCTTCCGGCGGATTGCCGACAGCGTCGGCGCCTATTTGATGGTTGACATGGCACACGTAGCCGGCCTCGTTGCGGCGGGCCTGTACCCGAATCCGTTGCCTTATGCGGATGTTGTGACAACGACAACGCACAAGACCCTGCGGGGACCACGGGGCGGAATGATCCTGGCGAGAGAGAACGATGAGCTGACCAGGAAATTCAGTTCGCTGGTCTTCCCGGGGACGCAGGGCGGACCGCTGATGCATGTGATTGCGGCGAAAGCGGTGGCCCTGCTCGAGGCACTGAACCCGGCGTTCAAGGAATATCAGGGCCAGGTCATCCGGAACGCGAGGACCATGGCAAGAATATTCGTGGAGCGTGGATACGATATCGTCTCCGGCGGAACCGACAATCACCTCATACTCGTGAGCCTCCTGAACAAGGACATGACCGGCAAGGACGCGGACGCGGGCCTCGGTTGCGCCAATATCACGGTCAACAGGAATACTGTGCCCAGGGAAACGCGCTCGCCTTTTGTGACGAGCGGCCTGCGGCTGGGTACGCCGGCGATCACCACCCGGGGACTCGGCGACGAGGAAACCGGGCTCTTGAGTCACTGGATCTGCGACATATTAGACGACATCAGTAATGAGGTTATGATTAAGCGTGTGCGGAGCAAGGTTCTGGAGCTCTGCAGGCGTTTTCCGGTTTATTCCTGATGTACTGCCCGTTCTGCAGCCACGAAGAAACAAAGGTCATCGATTCGCGACTGGCCGGCGACGGGCGGCAGATTCGACGCAGACGCCAGTGCCTGCAGTGCAACGAGCGGTTTACGACCTTCGAGACCGCCGAGCTCGTCATGCCGCGGATCGTCAAGAATGACAGCAGCCGTCAGCCCTTCGATGAGTCGAAGCTTCGCGATAGCATGCGCCGCGCACTCGAGAAACGACCGGTCCCATCGGACGAGTTTGAGCAGGCTGTAGGACGACTGATACACAGGCTACGGACCATGGGGGAACGCGAAGTGCCCTCCCGCCTGGTCGGCGAACTCGTTATGGAGGAGTTGCGAGGCCTCGACGAAGTAGCCTACGTCAGATTCGCCTCCGTCTATCGCAGCTTTCAGGACGTCACCGAATTTCAGGAAGAAATAAAGCGCCTCCAGGAGATTTCCGACGCGACCGCGTCTCGCGAGCAAATGTCGCTGTTGCCGGAGATGCTCGACAAGAAGCGCTGATGAGCAAGTCGGATTCGGCAGGAGCAAGGAGCCGCGCCCGCGAGTTGATTTTGCAGGCCCTTTATCAGAAGAATATGACCGGAGACGATGCCGCGGAATTGCTGCGGCAATTCAGGAGCCGGGCTGCGTATCAGCGCGCCGACAGGGCATATTTCGACGAATCACTGGCGGCCATATGTGAAGCGCGGTCGGCGCTTGAAGGGCAGATCGAGGCGCTGGCCGATCGGCCGCTGTCACAGCTCGATCCCGTGGAAATGGCCATTCTGCTGCTCGGATTCTTCGAGCTGTCCGACAGGCCGGAGATACCATACCGTGTCGTCATCAACGAATCGGTCAATCTGGCGAAACGGTTCGGCGCGGTCGACGGCCACAAATACATCAACGCGCTGCTCGACAAAGCGGCTGACAAGTTGCGGCCGGCTGAAGTATCCGGCAGTGGATGAGTTTGCGCTCATTCGCCGCTTCTTCGACCGGCCGCTGAAAGACGACAGCATTCGCCTGGGTATAGGCGACGACGGCGCCATCCTCGCACCAAACCCCGAGCTGGAACTGATCTGTGTCGTGGACACGATCGTCGCCGGCATTCACTATCCCGCCGACCTCTCGCCATTCGACGTCGGATATCGTTCGGTCGCCATTAACCTGTCTGACATGGCGGCCATTGGCGGAACACCGAGATGGATGACACTGGCGCTGACTATTCCGAAAGCCGACGCGGGGTGGTTGTCACTTTTTGCGGAGGGCCTTTTCACGGCAGCGTCGGAATTTCAGGTGTCCCTGGTCGGCGGAGACACGACCCGTGGCGAGACGACCGTCGTTAGCGTGCAGATTCTGGGCGAAATCGATCCGCACGCGGTCGTGAAGCGGTCCGGCGCCGGCCCGGGAGACGGCATCTTCGTAACGGGGACGCCCGGCGATGCGGCCGCCGGCCGATCCCTGCTCGAAGGCGGGTCCGATCAGACGGCCGAGAGCGAATATCTCATCGGCCGTTTCGTGCGGCCCAGTGCGCGGATCAAATTTGCCTCGTCGATCGCCGGACTGGCGAGTGCCGGAATCGATATATCCGATGGCCTCTATTCGGACCTGCAGAAATTGATAACCGCAAGCAATGCCGGTGCGCAGCTTGACTTGGCGCTGTTGCCGCTTTCTGCGGAGATTCTCGCCAGGTTCGACTACCGAAAGGCGATCGACTTCGCGCTTGCCGGCGGTGACGATTACGAGCTCTGTTTTACGGCCGCCGAATCGGCTGACGCCGAGGTTCAGGCGCTGGCAAAGGATATGCAATTGCGGGTAACGCGCATCGGCGAAGTGATATCGGGCAATGGCATCGAATGCGTGAGAGCGGGCGAACCCTTTGAATACACGGACCCGGGTTACCGGCATTTCTAGATGGCGGGGACCGACGCACAGATCAGACGCAAGGTCTTCACCGATCCGGTGAACCTGCTGGCGTTCGGACTCGGGGCCGGACTGTCGCCCATCGCCCCGGGTACCGCAGGGTCGCTGCTCGGCGCGGCGCTGGCCTGGGCGACGCTACCGCTGCCGTTTGAATTGCGACTTGTGGTCGCAGTCGCCCTGATATTGAGCGGTATCTGGATTTGCGACGAAAGCGCCCGCCGCATCGGCGTCCATGACCACCCGGGCATCGTCTGGGACGAGATCGCCGGCATGTATCTGGTCCTCCTTGCCGCCAGGCCGTCAATCGTGCTCTGGGCCTTGGGATTCGGGCTTTTCAGGCTCTTCGATGCGTGGAAACCCTGGCCGATTCGCGACCTGGATCACAGACTAAAAGGAGGCCTCGGAATTATGCTGGATGACCTTGCTGCTGCTCTGTACGCCGCATCAATTCTCGGTTTTGCGGGGTGGCTGATGTTCTGACAAGTGAGAGCAAATGGCCCGCAACGTAACGGAATTGCAGCGACCATCCGACGTCCCCGAGAAAATCGGCAAGTACGTCATCATCAACAAAATCGGTAAGGGATCTACCGGAACGGTCTATCTCTCACACGACCCGTATTATCGCCGCGACGTCGCCATCAAGGTCTATAACCTGGAGGAAGATGAGGATCCCGATCGCGCCCGGGTCTCCCGAAAGATGTTTTTCAACGAAGCTCACATGGTGGGCATGTTGCAGCATCCCAACATCATGCCGATTTACGATGCGGGCGAAGAGAACGGCAAGTACTATGTCGTTACGGAACATGTTCAGGGCGCGCGCACGCTGGCAGCCTACTGTCGGCCGGATAATCTGCTGCGCGTCGACGATGTCGTGGAAATCATCTACAAATGCGCCAAAGCGCTGCATTACGCGCACGGCAGGGGCGTCATTCACCGCGATATCAAACCCAGCAACGTCATGCTGACGATCGATAACGACGTCAGGATCATCGACTTCGGCATCGCGATCTGCAATGACTCGGACATCTCGCGCATCGAAGGCATCGCCGGGTCGCCGAGTTATATGTCACCGGAGCAGGTGCAATCGGAAGAGCTGACGCCCCGATCGGACCTCTATTCGCTCGGCGCCGTCTTATACGAACTACTGACCGGATTCCGGCCGTTTCGCGCGGATAATCTGTCGAAGCTGCTGCATCAGATCGTCTATGCGACGCCGCCGCCGATTCACACCTATCGTGACGACATTCCCGAGGAGCTGGAAAACGTCGTCGCGACATCGATGCAAAAGGACCCGGAAAAGCGATGCGCCAACGGTACTGCAATGGCAGCCGACCTCACGCGCGTTTATCAGGACCTCCGGACGAAATACGACAGCCTCGACAACCAGGAACACTTCGACCTGCTGCGCACGCTTACCTTCTTTCACGAGTTCTCGCACGCGGAAATCTGGGAAGTGCTTCGCGCCAGTGACTGGCACGAGTACAAGGATGTCGAGGACATCGTACGTGAAGGCGAGATGGACGACCGCTTTTACATCATCGTCTCGGGGCAGGTTCAGGTCGAGGCCAACGGAAAGCGGCTGGGCGTCATGGACAATGGCGACTGCTTCGGAGAAACGAGCTACGTCCGGGGCGCGAAACGAACCGCATCGATCAAGGCCAAGGGTCCGGTGACGATCCTCAGAGTCAGCTCGACCCTGATGGAGCAGGTCTCCTCTGCCTGTCAGCTGCGATTCAACAAGGTCTTCCTGCGTTCTCTGATCACCCGCCTGCAAGGCGATGGTGGTGGCGCCAACACATAGGCGATATTCTCCGGTGCCATGCCCGGCACCGAACAACTCGACCACAACGCGCCCGCCAGGAGCCTGGATCGCGCAAGCATTCCGAATCTTGATTTGGGTGGCCTGTTCTCGGGTGACGATGCCGGGCGCGCGACACTGGTCGATCAGGTCCGCACGGCCTGCCTGGAGACGGGGTTCTTCTACGTCCATGGCACCGGCGTCGACGACATTGTCATCCAAAGGACGCTGGCGGCCATGCAGACGTTCTTCGATCTGCCGGACGACAGTTCGATCAAGCAGGGTATTCACAACAGGCATGTGAACGGACACAAGGGCTGGACGCCGATGTTCGGGGAGCCGGCCTATCAGAGAGACACGGTTGCCCACCTCGAGTCCTTCGATATCAGTCAGGAACTGACGCCGGATAAGTACCGGAGCGTCGGTATCCATCCCAACATCTGGCCGGATCTGCCCGGATTCCGGGATGCGGTTCTCGAGTACTACGAACAGCTTACCCGGCTCGGCCGGGCACTGAGTGAGGTCTTTGCAGAGACTATCGGGCTGCAAAGAGACTTCATCAACGAACACAGCGGCATCAAAGCGCCTCGCACGATGCGCCTGTTGCATTATCCCGCGAACGATGCTCCTGCAAGCCATCGTAATGTCGGCATCGCCGCACATACCGATTTCGAGTGCTTTACGATCATGAATCAGACTGCGCCGGGACTGGAACTCACGGATGTCGGCGGGCGCTGGTGCGAAGCACCGTCAGATATTGGCGCCTTCACAGTCATTCTCGGAGACATGATGGAGCGATTCTCCAACGGCTGGCTGAAGGCGACCGGGCACCGCGTCGTCAACACGCCGTGGACCCGTTACTCGATGATCCTGTTCTTCGCCGTAGACGGGGACTACACAGTGGCGCCGCTACCGCAGTTCGTCAGCCTGGAGAATCCGCCGCAATACGAGCCGGTCACGCAGGATGCGCATATAAGGCGTGAACTGGACCGTGCCAACTCTTTTCGTGGAGTGGTGCCGGGCTAGCAGTCTGTCGGACTTAGGCGGAATCTACTGCGGCGGTGTGCAATCGGTC
>JBHHWI010000050.1:0-21258 GCA_046756445.1 Woeseia sp.
TTCCAGACTGTTCTGCCGGAAGTTGGGAAAGTTCGGAAAGTTCGCTCCGGCACCTCACCTGGCTTCGCGCACCATTGATCGGACGTCCGCGAGCAGCTGTCTGGCATCCCAGACGATGCCGTCTTTGACGGTGTAGCGGACGCCGCCCACCCGTTCGAGTTCGCCGGTTTCCCGGTTCAGGCGCATATGGCCGGTACCGTACAGCACCTTCAGATTCTGAACCGGGTTTTCATCAATGATGATCAGGTCCGCTTTCTTGCCCGGTACGACCGAGCCGATTTCCTCATCCAAACCCAGGAGCTCTGCGCCATTCAGCGTTGCCGCCTGCACGACTTCGAGCGGATGAAAGCCCGCTTCCTGCAACAGTTCGAGTTCGCGAATCAGGGCGAAACCATAGACCTTGAAGATAAAACCGGCATCCGAACCGGTAGCAACGCGGCCGCCGGCGTTCTTGTAATCATTGATGAACCGCATCCAGAGCCGGAAGTTCCTGCCCCACTCGATTTCGTCGGTGGTCGTCCAGTCGAAATGATACGAGCCATGCAGCTCGGGATTCGGCATGAAAAACTTCCGCAATGCGGGGAGCGTGTATTTCCCATGCCATTCCCTGTCGCGCGCACGAACGACGTCGCGGTTGGCCTCATAAATCGTGAATGTCGGTACGAGCGTAAAGTCGAGCGACAAGAGTTCGTTCAACACCCCCTTCCATTTTTCGGAGCCTGGGGCTGCGGCTTGCTTCCACAGCCTGCCGGCCTGACCGAAGCGCCACTGTTCATCGTAGTAGTTGTAACCGGGTGGATAGTCCTGGATCGTGCGGTCGTCGAAAAGCGCCTCGGGCAGTCCGTACCAATGCTCCATGCTGTCGAGGCCCCATCTTGCGCTCGTCAGTACGTTCACTTTGTACACGCCGACCTGGTCGTGATGACTGGATGTGGTCTTGCCGAGGCGCTTTGCTTCCGCAATCACTGCCTTGCTGGCCGGCTCGGTCGCGCCACGCAATTTCACGCCATCGGCGCCGCGCCTGATCACTGCTTTCGTCCACTCGCGCGCGCCCTTCGCATCGACGATGTCGCGGCCGGGAAACATGCTGTGAACAAAGATCCTGGGTGCGGTTATCTCGTTCGCAGCGCTGCGTTTCTTGTGATCGACGGTCCAGCCGAGGCCCATGATCCCGCCGACATCCCTTACTGTCGTAACACCGTGGCCCATCCAGAGCTTGAACACATACTCGGGCGGGACGACCGGGCCGGCGAGCCCTTGCATCGGATTGCCCGCGTGCGCATGCGAATCGATGAGTCCGGGCATGACATACATGCCTGCACCATCGATCACATAGGCGCCCTCGGAATCCTCCGGTGCCTCGTTTTGGATGCTGGCAATGCGGTCGCGACGAATCGTGATCGTCACCGGGCCGCGCGGCGGCGCGCCGGCTCCATCGATGAGTACGACATCTTTGAGTATCAACAGGTCAAACGGGCCCCGACCTTCGCCATCGGGACGGTCCGGTGCCGGCGCCGGAATGTCGATGCCGGCGGCCACAGCCCTTTGCGCATACTCCTCCCCAGGAAGGTCGTCCGCTGCCAGCCTGGAGGCTGCGGCAAATAGCATGATCGGCAAATAGATCACTTTGCTCTTATTTCTCATAAACCACCTTTCCGCCGACGACCGTCATCAACACCGCGACATCCTTGATGCCGTCGGGATCCATTGTCAGCAGGTTGTCCGAAAGGACCACTAAGTCGGCGAGCTTGCCAACCGTGATCGAGCCCTTGATGTCGTCCTCGTATGCGGCATATGCCGTGTTCAGTGTATACGCCTGTATCGCTTCCTCGATCGTGATCTTCTCGCCCGGGAACCAGCCGCCTTCGGGCTGCCCCGATAAGGTCTTGCGCGTCACCGCCGCGTAGAGGCCGAGCATGGGATTGAGGTAATAACGCGATGCGTTGGTACCGGGTGAGTCCGAGCCGAAGCAGAGCACGAATCCCGAGTCCCAGATGCGACGGAACGCATAGGCGCCCCGCGACCGTTCCCGGCCAATGCGCTCTTCCATCCAGCGCATGTCATCGGCAGTATGGTACGGCTGCATCTCCGCGACGATGTTCATCCTGCCGCCCCGCTCGATGTCTCTGTCGGTCATGACCTGCGCATGTACCAGACGAAATCGCCTGTCCTTCTCGCCATTCCTGGCGATGATCCGCTCGAGCATGTCCATCAGGTACGCATTCGCCTCGTCGCCAATCGCGTGTACCGTCAGTTGAATGCCAGCGTTATCGGCCTCGAGCGCCAATCGCTCGAGACGGCTTTGCATGAGCTCGGGATGTTCCGGGTGACGCTCGAACGGAAACATGATGTCACGCCAGATGCCGCGGCTCGCCGGGTTGTGTGTATAGGGTTCGTAGAATCGCGCCGAGCTGTTGCCCATGATGCCGTCTATCCATGCCTTGACCGCGCCGAAACGAATCCACTCGTCGCCGAAGCCGACGCGAATGCCGAGCGCGGCCATGGAGTCCCATTGATCGAGCGGCGGGCGATAGCGCACACGCGCCGTCATCAATCCCCTGTCCCGCAACTCCCTGTATAGGTCCACCTGAATCGGTGCCGAGGTGACGTCGGAGTAACTCGTGACACCGACGCGCTTCATCTGATCCCAGGCTTTGAGTGTCTCCTGAACGCGCTGTTCTCTGGACCGCTCCGGGATGAACTGATTGAAAAACGCGCGAACGTTGTCCCGTACCATGACTGTGGACTCGACCGAGCCTTCCACCGGGTTGAACAGCGCGCCTGTCGTCTCGCCGATACGATCGCGCTCGACGGCAATGCCGGCAGGATCGCGACTCCCACGGACGATGCCAGCGATCTCCATTGCCTTGCTGTTGGCCAGATAGACCCTTCGATCGTAGCGATTGACCAGGACAGGCCGGTCTCCCGTGAATCCGTCGATCATGTGCTTGCTGGGCAGGAACAACTCGCCGTACAGGTCGTCCGGGTTGACTTCGACGCCCGCTTCGCCGATATCACCTGCCGCCCAGGACTGGTAGGCGGACCAGTCGCCGCCGGTGATCCAGGTCCCCGGCGCGTAGCGCGCGTCAACCGCCCTGATGCGCGATGCGAATTCCCGCTCTTCCGACACATCGAGGAGGTTCAGGCCATACAGGAGTTTGCCGGTCTGATCGAAATGCACGTGATTGTCGTTGAATCCGGGCAATACGAGCCTGCCGCCGAGGTCAATCACACGTGTCCGATCGCCGATATGGTCCTCGACGCCTGTATCGGACCCCACGTAGATGATATTTTGCCCGAGTGCGGCCACTGCTTCGGCCCTCGGCTTGTCGCTGTCGACAGTCCAGATCACACCGCGCCTGAGAACCAGCTCTGCCTCCTGTGCCGACGCCAGGCAGCAGGCGGCGAGGGCCAGGCACAGGACGCCGGATTTACGCGCAACGAGGATCATTTTCTTGCTGATATGTTTCTTTAATAATGTTTATTAACTTTTTGTTTATAAATATGTATTGTTATTCGTCCCAAGTATTGCCAGCACTTGATCGGGAACAATCAGCCTATGATGGTGCCACCAGAGAGCGCCATCATAACAACAAGAATGGACCACAAAGATGAAAAAGATGAAAGCAAGCCGGCGCGTGATTCTGATTAATTCGATGCTGGTCTTCCTCACCGGCGTCAATGTCTGCGAGGCCGATGATGGCGATTCCGATCCGGTCGTCGGTGTGATCGGAACGGGGGACATGGGCGATTCCCTCGGTCCGCGCTTTGCCGATCTCGGCTATTCCGTTGTTTATGGCTCAAGAGACCCGGCCAGTGAAAAGGCTCAGTCGCTGGTCAGAAAGACCGGCCACAAAGCCCGCGTGACGACTCAGAAGGGCGCGGCACAGGCCGGGGACATTGTGGTACTGGCAGTACCGTGGCCGGCCATGGAGACGGTTGCGAAAAACCTCGGGCCGCTTGACGGCAAGATCGTCATCGATATCTCGATGCCGGCAGACCAGGGGGAAGATGGCTATCCCGTGTCGATGGTAGAAACCTCGAGCGCCGAGATGATCCAGTCCTGGAATCCCGGCGCGCGCGTCGTGAAGGCGTTTGCAACCCTGGGCAGCTTCGTCATCGATGACCCGGAGGTCGTTGGCGGACCCGTCACAGTGCCGATTGCGGCAGATGACCGTGCGGCAAAGGAACAGGTCGGCAGGATTGTCGCCGCAATGGGCCTCGATCCCGTGGATTCGGGACCATTGCGCATGTCCCGGGAGATCGAGGCCCTGCAACGCATATACATGATCCCCTTGTTACAGCGCCGAACTGCTGCGTGGGAACCCTACTTCCGGCGCAGCTATTTCTGGGAGTGCATCTGGCCGGACGACTGGAGCGTGCCGGTAGCCGATGCCGAAGACCTGGCAGAAATGCCGCAGACGCAGGGAGCGCCCGAAGCCTGTCCCGGTACATAGCAAAACGAGCGACAGAATTCCGGTAATGGTAGGACCCGACGATATTCCGCGTACGGTGATCGGCGGCACCGCGGAGAGAGCACTCGATCACCTGTCCTGTGACGTGCTGATTTTCAGGGCAGAATGAAGCCCGGCGCCTGTCTCGATACTCCGCAGGGCCGCGGGCGGCCTATTCCGTGACGCCGACAAGATCCAGGTAGAACGCATAAACCAGCGCCAGCTCGCGAAGCGGCTGATAACGGCCCGTCTTGCCGCTGTGCCCGGCACCCATATCCGTATTGAGGATCAAGCGGTTGTCGTCGGTTTTGCTCGCCCGGAGCCTGGCCACCCATTTCGCGGGTTCCCAATATTGCACCTGCGAATCGTGCAGCGCGGCGGTCGCGATGATATTCGGATAGCCCTTGTTTCCGATGTTGTCGTAGGGGGAATACGACAGCATGTACTCATAGTCACGCTTGTCGTTCGGATTGCCCCACTCGTCGTACTCCGACGTGACCAGCGGAATCTCGGGGTCGAGCATCGTCGTGACAACATCGACGAATGCGACCTCGATATCGATGCCCTTGTAAAGTTCCGGCGCCATATTGACAACCGCACCCATCAACAAGCCGCCGGCACTGACGCCGGTCGCAAAAACGTGCTCGGATGATGTGTATCCCTGCTCGATCAGGTGATTCGTACAGTCGATGAAGTCGGTGAACGTGTTCATCTTGTTCAGCTCCCGGCCCTCGTAGTACCACTTGCGACCCAGTTCTGAACCTCCGCGTATGTGGGCGATCGCGTAGATAAATCCGCGATCCAGCAGGCTAAGAACGGTCTCATCGAACTCGGGATAGATCGTGTCACCGTAGGAGCCGTAACCGTATTGCAGCAGCGGGTTCCTGCCGTTCCTGACCATGCCTTTTCGATAGACCAGCGAGATCGGTACCTCGGCACCGTCTCGGGCCGTCGCGAAAAGGCGCTCTGACCGATAATTGTTCTTGTCGAAGCCGCCGAGCACCTGCTCTTCCCTGAGAAACGTCTTCGCGTGAGTGTCGAGGTCGATGTCGTAGGTCGTCTCCGGCGTCGTCATGGATTCATAGACGAAGCGGAAAGACTTCGCATCGTATTCGTAGTTGTCGTCGCCCGAAGCCGCATACACCGGCTCATCGAATTCGACTATGCGACGCTGGCCCGAACTTATGTCGATCGTTGCGATTTTGCCGAGACCCTTGTCGGTTTCCTCGATGACGATATGGTCCTTGAACACGGTGACCGTTTCCAGGAGAACATCATCCCTGTGCGGCACCACAACGCGCCAGTTTTCTTTCGCTGTTTTGTCGATGGGCGTCACCATCAACTTGAAGTTTTCCGCACCATCGTTGGTCACGATATAGAAGCGCCCCTCGCCATCGGTCACCTCGTATTCATGCTTCGGTTCCCTGGCGAGGAAGAGTGTCGGTTTCGCGCCGGGATCGTTTGCGTCGAGGTAGTACTCCTCCGACTGGTCGGTGCTATAGGTCGTGATATACAGGTATCGCTCCGACAATGCCTTGCTGACGGAAACGTTAAAGGTCTCGTCTTCTTCCTCGTAGACGAGTTCGTGCGTATCCGAACCGATTTCGTGTCTGTATATGCGGTCCCAGCGCAGGGTCTCCAGGTCCTGTTTGACATAGAGCACCGTCTTCCCGTCGCCCGCCCACTCGAAGTTGTCGGTGATCCCGGGAATGCTGTCATCGAGCAACTCCCCCGTTTCGAGATCAACGAACTTCAGCGTGTAGAAGCGGCGACCAACGACGTCGACCGGAAAAGCGCCAAGCTTGTGGTCCGAGCTTGGTTCGAAATCATCGACGTCGTAATAGTCGTGTCCCTCGGCGACCCTGTTGACGTCGAGCAGTATTTCCTCCTCCGCATCCAGCGATCCCTTCCTGCGGCAGTAGATCGGATACTCACGGTCCTTCTCATAACGGTAGTAGTAGAAGTAATCGCCGTACCTGTACGGCACCGATTCTTCCTCGGGCTCAGTGCGTGTCTTCATCTCCTGAAACAGGGTTTCCTGCAATTTTGCCGTGTGCGCCATGACCTTGGCGGCGTACGCGTTCTCCTCCTCCAGATAGGCCAGCACATCGAGGTTATCGCGCTCATTCAGCCAGAAGTAGTCGTCGATTCTGACATCACCGTGAAGTTCCAGCCGGTGAGGCAGTTTCTTCGCAACGGGTGGCATCAGAGCTTCATCGGAACAAGCCGACAACAGGAAGAACATGGGCCAGAGAAGCGGGCAAAATCGCATCACAATTATTGAATCCTGCGGTACTCATCAGTAACCGCGATTATCGACGCGATCGAAACAATTGCAATCGTGCATGATCTGCGCAACAGTCAGGGAGTCCGATCCGAGCAAAAAATAATGCGGGAGATAACAATATGAACTTTCTGGATAAGCTTGCCCCTCACATGCACTGGCTGATCAGGTTGTCGGTGGCAGCTACCTTCATTACACACGGCATACCCAAGTTTCCGCCAGATAGTCTGGTGCAGATGGGCATGCCGGTTGTCGTCGGCTGGCTCGTCGCCTTCGGTGAGGTAGGGGCCGGCCTGGCCCTCATCGTCGGCGCATTCACCGACGAGCGCCTGACGCGCCTCGGCGGATTGATTGTCGTGATCATCATGATCGGCGCGATCAGTCTTGTCCACTTCCAGAACGGCTGGTTCGTACAAAACAGCGGCATGGAATTCCAGGTGCTGCTTCTCGCGGCCGGCATGTATTTCCTGACCAAGGGCAACAAGGTCTGATCGACGGCCCGGGCGGGCACCGGAAGGCGACTTCGGGCAAGAGCCCGCAGGCGTCAAGCTTGCCCCGATTGCGGTAGTCTGTGAACTTCCTCGAAGCCCTTGTCGACGCTGGCCGCATCTGTGAATATGGTCTTAAGGTAGGCAGCCAAACAAGAGCAATAAACCCGCTCAAGGGGGGTGAATCATGGATCGCCGCCGTTACTGCCGATCTGCCATCGGCCCTGCCGTCGCCACGGTATTTCCTGCCGCTCAGTCGCTGGCCGCCCGCTTGCGGATGCTGACCACCGTATCCGGTGATATCGATGCGATTACCGGCAGCGGTGGCGAGACAATCCTGCAAAAGGATGCCGTCCAGGAACTCAGCGACAGTCGGCGAGCGCGCCTTTTGCTGCCGGACAACCTGTTCCGTCTAAATGCAAATATTGACCCGACCGTCTGATCGGTTCGGACAAGCAGTCAAAATCCTTGTCTGCCTTGCGGCTGCCGCATGGCCGGCGGCGACAAGCGCCGCAAACGCATCGCAAACCTCCAAGGTCATCAATGCGGTTCGGACAGAGACCGCCCCGAAAATCGATGGAGATTTGAGCGACCCCGAATGGCAAAGGGCCGCATTCGTCGACGACTTGCATGAAGTCAGCCCTGACGAATTCAGTGAAACGTCAGAGCCGTCTCGTTTTTACGTGTTGTACGACGACAACGCAATTTATGTCGCCGGGAAATTCTGGGACAGTAATCCGGATCACGTGATCGCACGGATACTTCGGAATGGTGACTTCACTTTCGGCGACGAGTCATCGACCGTTCTCCTTGACCCTCACAACAACGGCCGAAGCGGTTACATGTTCGACTTGAACCCGAACGGTGTTCGCAATGAGGCCCTTTTTTCGGACGTCACGAAGGAGAACTGGGCCTGGCAGGGTATCTGGGACGGCGCTGCAAACAAAGACGATGACGGATGGGTCGCGGAGTTCGAGATCCCGGCAAAGACCCTCTCTTTCGATCCGACGAACGACACCTGGGGCATTAACTTCATGCGCTGGCGTGCTCGATCCGGCGAGTATTATGGCTGGGTATCACACAACGGCGCTGTCAATCCCGCGAACTCCGGTAAGTTGCTGGGCATCGTCGGTTTGCAGCAGGGAACGGGGCTCGATGTCGCACCCGGCATTCGCGTCCACGAGAGCAAGACATTTGCGACGCCGTTTGCGACGGCGCGCTCGGCAACCGGCCTCGAGCCGTCGCTTGACGTTTTCTACAAGCTGACGCCCGCCGTGACCGCGGCACTGACCGTCAACACGGATTTCTCCGGCACCGGAGCAGATGCCCGACAGATCAATCTGACGCGCTTCGGCCTGTTCTTCCCCGAGCGTCGGGACTTTTTCCTTCAGGACACCGATATATTCGAGTTCGGCCGGCTCGGCGGCAGCGAACCCTATTTTCTCACGACGCTCGATCAGGTCGAGAAGGAAAGCGGTCGCCCGTTCTTCTCCCGCCGAATCGGCTTGAGCGACACCGGTGAGACCATCGATCTCGAGGTCGGCGCCAAGCTCACCGGACGGCTCGGCCGCTGGGAAATCGGCGTCCTGGACATCGAGCAGTCTGCCCACTCCGGAGCCGGTTCAAGTAATCTCTTTGTGGGCCGCGCAGCCGTCAACATCCTGGCCGAGTCGATGCTCGGCGTGATCGTTACCGACGGGGACCCGCTTTCCGACCTCGGCAACACGCTTGTCGGCGTGGACTTCCGCTATCTGAACACGCGCCTCGCGAGCGGCAGCACACTGGAGGGCGCCGTCTGGTACCAGCAGACGGATACGGAAGGTGTCGACGGCGACGATGCGGCATTCGGCGTCAGCCTGAAGATGCCAAACAGACAGGGTTTCCGCGGCGGGATCGGATTCAAGGAGCTGCAGGCCAATTACTACCCGGCGCTGGGATTCGTCAACCGCGTCGATGTACGGAACTATACGCTGGAGCTGGGCCACACCTGGATTCCCGACAGCCCGGCCATCAGAAGAGTCTACGGCGGCATCGACGCGCAACGCATCGACACGGTTGCGGGCGACCTGCAGTCCGAGATGATCACCATACGGGTGCTGGAGATCGAAAATCCGTCCAGTGATCAACTGATGCTCCACTACGGGATGTTCAGGGAACAGATCGTCGCACCGTTCGAGATCACCGCAGGTATTTTCATTCAGCCAGGTTTGTATTCATTCGAACAGCACTGTGTCGCGACGGAGTCCGGCAAGCACCGGAGTCTGTCCGCCGAGATCCTGTATTGTGACGGAGAGTTCTTCAATGGCGACGGCGTCAACGTCAACGGTGAGTTGGTCTGGCGTCCGAACCGCCACTTCAAACTGTTCCTCGGTTACGATGTCAACGACATCGAATTGCCTCAAGGTGAGTTCATCACGCGGCTCGCGAGCCTCAGAGCCGATATCGCTTTCACGTCGACCTGGTACTGGGAAAACTTCGTACAGTACGACAACGTCTCGGACAGCCTGGGGCTGAACAGCATCCTGCGCTGGCTTCCCACGGCCGGCCGTGAAATGGTGCTGGTCGTCAACCGGGAATTTCAGCACTTCGAGCAGCGGCGACGCTTCAAGTCCGCTTCTTCCGATATCGCCTTCAAATTCAGCTACACGTTTCGATTCTGATCGACGGAATTCAGATACGAGATTCAGGCACGGCAAAAAAGCACCGGAAAACGTACTAGATTTTACTTCATATTATTATTATTAGTGTTTGTTATATAAGTAAAACATTAGTCACGCCAGCGCTAGTCGCCCTCTGCCGCCAGCGCCTCGAGACGCGCGGCCTCGAACTCGTCGCCTTCGTTCCAGGCCGGCATTTCGTCGGCATTGGCGACGGCGAGCCCGGTCCAGAAGCCGAGTCGTGCGTCGACGACCGCGCCCTCGAAGGTCCAGCTATCGTCGTACTCGTCCGACGGTTGGTGATAGTTCACCTCGGTGAAGTGATCGATCTGTGCCTTGCCCCAGCCTTCGGGACGATCGACGAAGTCCATGCCGGGGTCCAGATAAACGGCCGGCACGCCGATTCTCGCAAAACTGAACTGGTCGGAACGATAGAAGTAACCGCGATCGGGAAACTGATCCGGTTTCACGACTCTGCCCTGCTCTTCAGAAATCATCTGCACGAGTTGATCGAGCGTCGATTTACCGAGTCCCACGAAAGTGACGTCATGCGTGTGGCCCCAGATGTTGCCGCCGTCATAGTTGATGTTGGCGGCAATCCTGCCGCGCGGGAAAGTCGGGTTCTCAGCGTAATACCTTGAGCCCAGCAAGCCCTGCTCTTCCGCGCCGACGAGTGCAATGAGAACGGAGCGGCGTGGCGGCTGCGGCAGTGCTTTGAAACCCTGCGCGATCGACATGACCACGCCAACGCCGGTTGCATTATCGTACGCCCCGTTATAGATGGTGTCTCCGTCCTCATTCGGCTCACCTATGCCCAGGTGATCGTGATGCGCCGTGTAAATGACGACCTCGTCGTTCAATTCGGGATCGCTGCCCCGGATCAAACCAAGCACGTTCGCCGAGGCAGTGCGTTCGATTTCGACGTCCATGCCGATCGATGTCGTTATGCCCAGCGGAATCGGTTGAAAATCCCTGTTATCGGCGGCCTCGCGGACGTTATCGAGATCGAGCCCGGCCATCTCGACCAGGCTGCGAGCCGCGTCTTCGATGACCCAGGCCGTAAACTGGCTCCTCGGCTCATCGCCCGCCGGCAACTCGAATTGCGGGCCGGTGCCCGAAGTCTGCAGGACCTGGAACGGATATCCTGCCGAGGGCGTCGTGTGAATGATGATTGCACCGACCGCACCCTGCTCCGCAGCCTTTTGATATTTGTAATCCCAGCGGCCGTACCAGAGCCGACGTTCGCCATCGAACAACTCGGGATCCCAGTCGGGATCGTTGTTCATGATGAGCAAGACCTTGCCCGTCATGTCGTGACCCTTGTAATCGTCCCAGTCGTATTCGGGCGCCTGGATTCCGTAGCCGACGAAGACAATCTCGGCGCCTGCCACCTCGGCGCGTTCGGCCTGAATGCCGCTGTTGATGATGTAGTCGTCCCATTGCTTCCACGTCAGCGACTCATCACCGCGCAGGAACGTCCACTCATCGGGCTGCTTCGTGTTCACTGCAATCAGATCGAATATCTGTTCCCAGCTGCCGTTGGCAGCGCCGGGGTCCAGACCCATCGTCTCGAGTTCTGCGGCCAGATAGTGTCGCGCATCGGCATCCCCTTTGCTGCCTGGACCGCGGCCCTCGTATCTGTCGTGTGAAATCTCCTTGACGATTCTCCTGATAACTTCGCCCGAGATCCGTGCGGCCGCCTCTTGCGCAGCAAGATTTCGGGAGTCCGATTCATCAGCCAGTGCGGCAGGCACTTCGGCCGGTGGCTCGCTCTCAGCGCAACCGGACAGGAACATGCCGAAGATGAGGCTCAGAAAAGCAATACAGATTCGATGTCTCACAGCGTTATTTCCCCACCAGCTGATTTCAAACGCCGGCAACCTTATCACAGGTATGGTCTTGATTTGGACGGCTATTCAAGAATCTCGGACAGGAAATTCTGCATTGCGTTCCACGATCGCCGGTCCGCATCGGCGCTGTAGACCGTACCGAAGTCCGGATCGTTCGCCTCCGGATTGGTGAATGCATGCATCGTGTTGCCATAACCGTGTAACTGCCAATCCGCCCCCATGCTCGTGAGCTCTTCAGCGAGTACCACGACCTGGTCGGGCGTGACCATCGGATCGTCCCAGCCGTGCAGCGCAAGCACCTTGGCCTTGATCCTGTTGCGCGTCGTATTGCCGGGCGAGCCGAACAGTCCGTGGAAGCTGGCGACACCTTTCAGATCTGCGCCGGTCCTGGCGAGGTCGAGAACGCACAGGCCGCCGAAGCAGAATCCCATCGCGGCTACCCGCTCGGATTCAACCACGTCTTGATCCTTCAAGACATCGAGGCACAGCTGCAATCGTTTCTGCAGCATTTCCCGATCATCGAGGAAAGGCTGCATGAGCGCAGCGTTTTCCTCGGCGCTCGTTCCGAGTACGCCATTGCCGTACAGGTCGAGTGCGAAGCCGGCGTAGCCGAGTCTTGCAAGGTCGTCCGCCTTGCCGTTTTCGAAATCGCCCCGCCCCGCCCAGGCATGGCAAATCATCACCCCGGGCCGCGGTCCTTCAATGGCGGCGTCCCAGGCAAGGTACCCCCGAAGTTCTACTGCGCCGTCTTGATAATCGATGGTTCTTGTGTGGATTGTCACGTCGTGCCCCACGAGCCTGAATACCAATGATAGCTCACTGCATCGTGACTCCTGCGCTCCCGCAACGTGGCGCAGGCCCGGCAGGAGACGAGGCTTGCAATGAAAGTGGCTTTTCAAATATAGTTAACCTATCAGTTAACTAATAGACCGCTATGCAACAGGCCAACGGCAATCTCGATCAGGTGTTTTTCGCCCTTTCCGACGGCACCCGGCGCGCGATTCTGAGGCGCCTGGCGGCGGGTTCTACGACCATCGGCGAGCTTGCCGAGCCTTTCGAAATCAGTTCACCTGCTATCTCCAAGCACATGAAAATCCTCGAAAAAGCAGGCTTGATCAAACGGCGGATCGAGGGACGCCAGCACCATTGCACCCTGGCGACCGAGGCCCTGAAGACAGCCGAGGACTGGATCAGCTTCCATCGTGAATTCTGGGAGTGCCGACTGGACGCCCTGGATGACCTCTTGAGAAATCAAAAATCGTACTAGACAAGGAGTGGTTTGATGGAAAAAGGCACCATGCTCGTGTTGACGAGAGTTCTACCGGCTACCCGGGAGAGAGTATTCGCAGCCTGGACAGAGGCGGCCATGATCAAGCAATGGTTTTGCCCAAGCGAGGGAATGAGCGTACCGGTGGCGGAGCTGGACGTGCGCGAAGGCGGCGCTTATCGCATGGTCATCGAGGACGCCGAAGGAGAAACTTATTCACCGGGCGGTACCTACGAACAGATCGTGCCGAATGAGCGGCTCGTATTCAGCTGGAAGTGGGCGGATTCCGGCCTGGTCACGCGGGTCACGATCGACCTGCGTGCGCTGAGTGACACCGAGACCGAGTTGACACTCAGGCATGAAGGGTTTCCCGAAACTGAAATACGCGATCGTCATATTCAGGGCTGGGAAGGCTGCCTGGCGAAATTGCAGCAGATATTCTAGATTCTGGAGAGGAGGACCTTAATAATGAAACTCTATTACAACCCGATATCCACCTATTCTCAGAAGGTGCTGATTGCCTTCTACGAGAAGGGCCTCGAGTTCGAGGCGAACGTCGTCAACCTTATGGCTCCGGATGAGCGCGCGAAGTACCGGGAAGTGTATCCGCTCGGCAAAGTGCCCTGCCTGATCATCGACGACGATCATCTGATCCCCGAATCGAGCATCATCATCGAGTATATCGACAGCCTGGCGGAGCCGAGACTGATCGAAGGCGACACCGAGGCGACCCGCAAGATTCGTTTCAAGGACCGTATGTTCGACCTGTATCTCAACGATTCGGTCGTAACGCTGCTGTTCCAGGGCATGAAGCCCGAGGAACAGCAGGACCGGGAGCGCATCGAGACTGCACAGTTCCGCATTGACACGATGTACGGCTTCATGGAGCACGAATTGGGTGACCGGTCATTTGCCAACGGGGAGAAATTCACGATGGCCGATTGCGCCGCGGCGCCGGCGCTCTTCTATGCCGAGCAAACGGCCCCCTTTTCAGACCACAAGAACATCTCCGCCTACTGGGAGCGGCTGAAAGAGCGGCCATCTATTCAGAGGACACACGAGGAAGCACGGCCCGTGCTGGAGGCGTTCATGAGCAAGGATGCGGCCTGATCGCGATCACCGGGGCAGCCTGCTGCCCCGGTCATTCCTTTCAATGCCGGGGTTACCGTCGAACGACGATTACGTCGATACGGCCATCCGGGCCGATATACCACGATGCCACCGTGCTCGTAATGCCGACTATCAGCGAGCCGAAGATCGCGGACCAGAATCCCGCGACCGTGAAGTTTTCCAGCATCGCTGCAACCAGACCGAACATCCCCGCGTTGAGCACGAACAGGAACAGGCCGAGCGTCACGATCGTAATAGGCAGCGTCAGCAGAAACACGACCGGCCGTACGAATCCATTGACCAGTCCCAGCAGAATCGCGGCGAGAATGACGCTGCCCGTACCCTTGATGTCCACACCGGGAATGATGGCAGAGGCCAGCAGCAACCCCAGTATGGTTATCAGTGTTCTGAGGAAAAAACCGTTCATGCTGCCCTTAATAAGGTCTGCCGAGCAGATTTAAAGGGCTGGTCTCACTCCTGTTCCCTGTGGTCGACCAGCCATTCCCGGGCAAGCCGCCTTGCCTCGAGGAGCTCGGCCGACTTCATGCTTCTGGCCGACAGCATACGATTCTTCCTGCCGTCATCGCTGCCCAGTTTCTCGGCTATATAAAACCACTTGTAGGCTTCGACGCGGTCGAGTTCCGCACCTTCACCGACGAAGTACATGGCACCGAGATTGTTTTGCGCGATCGGGTTGCCCTGATCTGCGGCGAGGCTGTACCACCTGACTGCCTCGGCATCGTCTTCCCCGATACCTTCTCCGGCGTCATACATGGCACCGAGATTGTTCTGGGCATCGGCATCGCCTTGCCGGGCGGCCCGCTCGTACCAAGCAACTGCCGCCGTATTGTCTTCGATGACGCCACTGCCGTTATCGTATATCAGGGCGACAGCGTACTGTGCCTGCGGCGAACCCTGCTCCGCCGCGAGGCGATACCATTTCATTGCCTCGGCAAAATCCACTTCGGTGCCCTCGCCGATTTCAAACATCACTCCCAGGTTGAATTGCGCCTTGACATGACCCTGTTCCGCCGCCGCGCGATACCAACGAATTGCCGACTGGTTGTCTTCGCTTATGCCTTCCCCAACGTCGTACATGACCGCGACGTTGAACTGCGCCTTTACATGACCATTTTCTCCGGCGCGTTCATACCAGTCGACCGCTCTCGCGTTGTCCTCGGGAACACCGTCGCCTTCGTCATAGATCAGGGCGATCGCATATTGTGCATCGGGGTCGCCCTGTGCCGCCGCCTTGCCGTACCACTTGAGCGCTTCCTCGTTGTCTTCATCTACACCCTGTCCCATGTCGTAGTTGTAACCGAGGTTGTACTGTGATGCTGCGTGACCCTGGTCGGCACCGAGTCGGTACCACTTGATCGATTCGCCGTGATTGATCTCGACTCCCTCGCCGATGCCGTACATGAAACCCAAGTTGAACTGCGCCTGCTCGTCCGCCTGTTCGGCAGCGGCGCGATACCACTTGATGGCCTCGCGATCGTCCTCCTCGACACCCTGGCCGTAGTCATAAATGGTCGCCAGGCTGAATTGCGCAGCGATGTCACCGCGCTTGGCGGGCTCCAGATACCACTGAACGGCCTTGACCTTGTCGACCGGTACGCCGAGACCCTCGTCATAGATCAGGGCAACGTTGAACATGGCGTTGAGGTCGCCGTTTTGGGCCAGCGGCAGCCATTCTTCGAGCGCAGCCGCATAATTTTCGGCGTTGAAGGCCTTCAGTCCCTTGCCGAAGTCGGCCACCAATAGCGGACCGGCGACCGCTGATGACAAGGCGGCGATCCCGAGTACAGCCGATGCTGTTGACAGACGATGGATCATCGTGAAGCGTGCCCCAAGCAAGCCGGCAGAACCGGCCGGTACGAATACCCGTGAATCAGATTACCGGGCGGGTACCACTAAAACGTTGAACCAATCACCATCCCCGGGGACACGGGAATAAACGGGGAAAAGCCATGAATTTGGCTTAAATAAAGGGCCGGCGGCACGTTAATGCCGCCGGCCCGATTCGGCAATCACCAAATCTGTGAACTGCGGCGTCCCCACGGCATGCCGCAGACATCGCCATCAGGGACGGTTCGCCTTATCTGAAACCGGGCAACAGCCCGCTGATTGCTGCACCCACGACGATGGAAGCGAGCGACACGATATCCAGCCCCGGCAGTGGGGGATCGCCGATTCCGTATCGGGCAAGCAGCGCAACACCGAGGCAGATCAGGACAGCGCCGCCGACCTGCCTCGCGGCCGCCGGCGCGGCGGCATCGGGCGCACGTGAACGTCTTTCGAATGTTGCCAGCAGGAGCGTTGTCGGCAGCAGCGCTGCGTAAAGGACGGCAATCCATATCGGCCGCGTGAGCCACCACTCGGTCGTCCCGGGCTCGAACCCGAGGCCCAGTCCGCCGGCCAGGTAGGACAGCGAGACGGCGATCACCATGACTGTCAGGTGCCAGAGATAAAGCGTCATGATCATGCTGTTGATCAGCACCGTGGCCACCCAGGCGCCAAGACCGGCCAGGATGCGTCGCATCGGTTGCTCAATGGCAAGAAACAGCCCGAACTGACAGACTCCGAGCGCCAGCAAGGTTATCTTGGGCGGCAGTGAGTTGCTGATTTCCTCGCCCGGTGATCCGGCCATGGCGACGGGATATGGTCCCTCGACCACGAGCAACAGCAGTACCAGCAATGCAAGCGCCGAGTAAACGAGGAGTCGCCCTGGGCTGCCGGCGCGCCCGTCCCGCCATGCATAGCCGAGATGGTGAACGGCGAGCCAGATCCAGAAGTAGTTGCTCCAGCCCGTCCATCGAATGTCGGCGGCAAAAAAGGCGATATCGACGAGCGCACCGGCAAGCGCGATTCCCCAAAACGATGCGTAACCCCACCGGCGCCAGGCGGCATAGCTCGCCGGGGCAAGCACGACCACCATGATATAGATAGCGAGGAACCAGATCGGGATCAGGGCGGCGCGAGACGCCAGCCGAATGACATTTCCGCCGACGCCCCAAAAGTGCAGTACTGCCGCGAGCGCTGCCCAGCCCAGTACCAATGCCAGCAGCGGTGTGACGAGCCGGTGCAGGCGTGTCGCCAGCCAGCCAGCGTAGCCGATCTCCCGCCGGCGGGCACCCTCGAGCGACACGGCATTCGCGTAGCCGCCGACGATGAAGAATATCGGCATCACCTGAAACACCCAGGTCAACCATTGCGTCCAGGGTCGAATCTCCAGCAGGTCGCCCGGGATGAAATTGCCGTCGCGGTAGTAGAAAGCGGCGATCAGCCAGTGGCCCGTGACGACCACCAGGATCGAGACGGCGCGCAGGAAGTCCACGTACCGATTACGCTCTTCGGGGGTTTGCGCGGCCAGATCTTTGGCTTGTGACCAGATGCTCACGCGCAGATCCTAATCTAACGGCAGTTTTTCTGACACCCCGCACCGCGCTCGCCGACATCCCTCTATGAATTAGGGTCAAACGGGGCTAGATTTCGTTGTTTTGATTTCGCGAGCGCCATGCCCCTGGTTGCACACAACGAATTGCCGACCTTTGCCAGGCTGAGGGACTCTGGTCAGGAAGTGCTGACGCTCGAGCGGGCACGGCATCAGGATATACGCGAACTCCATATCGGCCTGCTCAATATGATGCCGGACGCGGCCCTGGCGGCCACCGAAAGACAGTTCATCAGGCTGGTCGGAAGCAGTAACCAGATAGCCCAGTTCTATGTGCACCCGTTCTCGATTCCGGAGCTGAATCGCGGTGCGCCGGCTGAGAACCATATCGCAAAGTACTACGCGAATTTCGAAGAGCTGGCGGACCAGGGCCTCGACGCACTGATCATCTCGGGCGCAAATGTCGCCAATCCTTCCCTCGATGAGGAACCGTTTTGGAAGCCGTTGATCGATATCGTGAGCTGGGCCGAACACAATGTCGCATCCATCCTGTGTTCCTGCCTCGCGACCCATGCGCTGGTCAAGCACCGGCACGGGATAGACCGGCGGCGTCTGCCGCGCAAACAGTGGGGCGTTTACACGCATACTATCAGCCGGCCCGAGCATCCCCTGATGAAGAATATCAACACCAGGTTTGACGCGCCGCACTCGCGATACAACGAAGTCACGAAGTCACAACTCGATCAGGCCGGCCTGACCGTGCTGATAGAAAGTCGGGAAGCCGGCGTGCATCTTGCAGTCAGCCCGGATCAGTTCCGGATCATCTATTTCCAGGGGCACCCCGAATATCACGCCAACAGTCTGTTCAAGGAATTCAAGCGCGAGGTCTCCCGCTATCTGAACGGCGAGCGGGAAGCCGCGCCGCGATATCCAGAAAATTATTTTTCGGACGAAGCGATCGAAATCGTCGCAGATTTCATGGAACGGGTGGAAACGGCCAGAAGCGACGGCACCGCCATCCCGGAGTTTCCGGAATCGGCAATCGAGCCGCTCGTGCACAATACCTGGGGCGACACCGGCAAGGCGATTGTCAATAACTGGCTCGGGCTGGTATACAAACTCACGAGCCTTGATCGACATGCGCAGTTCATGCCGGGAATCGACCCGGACGACCCGCTGCAACCAAGCCCCTGAATCACAAGATTCCGCGACAATGTCACAATTCTATCTGTTTGACACCCTCAGCCTGCACGCGGGACAGACGATCGATCCCGTATTCGGCGCCCGTGCCGCGCCGATCTATCAGACGACATCGTACGTTTTCCCCGACACCGACACCGCATCGTCCATTTTCAATCTGGAGCGCGGCGGACACGCCTACAGCCGCATAACCAATCCCACCGTCGGTGTGCTGGAGCAGCGCATTGCCGCGCTCGAGGATGGATCCGCGGCAGTGTGCACAGCCTCCGGCATGGCTGCCACGTTCTGTGCGATCTCGGCGATCCTCGGACAGGGCGACCACATCGTTGCTTCTTCACAGATGTATGGCGGCAACATCAGCCTGATGAAAAACACGCTGCCGCGCTTCGGCATCACGACGACTTTCTTTGATCCGACGGACCTCGAGGATTTTCGGTCAGCGATCCGGGACAACACGCGTCTGGTCTACGGTGAACTGATCGGCAATCCCGGCCTCGACATCCTGGATCTCAAGGCCGTTGCTGCAATATGCAGCGAAAATCAGATCCCGTTCATGGTGGATGCGACCTTCAACACACCTTATCTCTGCAAGTGCTTCGACTACGGCGCCAACATGACCATTCACTCCGTAACCAAATGGATGGGGGGCCATGGCGCGGCCATCGGTGGCGTCGTGGTGGATGGCGGGAACTTCGATTGGGGCGCGACAGACAAGTACCCGACGATCACCGAGCCCTACGCGCCGTTTTCCGGCATGAACATTTGGGAAGAATTTGGCCCGGCCGCCTTCGCGACCCGCATTCGCGCCGAAGCCATGAGGGATTTTGGCGCATCGATGAGCCCGATGACCGCGTTTTTGATCTTGCAGGGCATCGAGACCCTGTCTTTACGCATGGACAGGCATCTGTCCAATACCAGGGCAATACTCGAGTACCTGACGAATCACAAGCAGGTATCGTGGGTCAACCATCCGGATCTGCCATCGCACTCGAGCCACGAGCTGGCCAGGAAATATCTGCCGAAGGGCGCGGGCTCCATCGTCAGTTTCGGCGTCAAGGGCGGGCGGGAGGCCGGCAAGGCCTTTATCGAGCACACCGAGCTTGCGTCGCACCTGGCCAATGTCGGGGACGCCAAGACACTGATCATTCATCCCGCCACGACGACGCACTCGCGCATCGACGCTGACGCGCTGAAGGCCGCCGGCATTACCGAGGACATGGTGCGGCTCTCCATCGGACTCGAAGACGTCGAAGACCTGATCAGCGATTTCGAAAACGGATTCCGCGCAGCAAAGCGAATAGCAAGCACCTGACAATGAACTTCGAGGTCAACGGCAAGCAGGTATTCGCAACTACCGGCGGCAAACCCTTCAGCAATGACAAGCCTGCCATCATCTTCCTGCATGGCAGTGGTCTCGACCACACTTTCTGGGGATTGCACTCGCGGTTTTTCGCTTTCAGAAATTACGCGGTGCTGGTCCCCGACCTTCCGGGACATTCACATTCCGAAGGCCCGGCGCTGACCTCCATCGAGGCAATCGGGGGCTGGCTCAACGATATCGTTGAAACCCTGGATATCGACAACGTCTCCGTCGTGGCGCACTCACAGGGCTGCCTCGATGCGCTGGAGTTCGTGTCGCGTCACCCGGAGAGGATCAGGACAGTATCGTTCATTGCCAGCGGTCTTGCGACGCCCGTCAATCCCGCCCTGATCGATGCCGCGGAAAACCGGTCGGAGGAAGCGATCGCAATGATGATCTCGTGGGGATTCGGTTCCGCCGGTCATTTTCACCAGGGGCCGATTCCCGGGAATTCCATGATGGCCGGTGGCCGAAAAGTCATGCGCGGCAACGTGCCCGAAGAGCTGGCCGTCGACCTCAAGGCATGCGATGCCTACAGGAACGGCAGGAAAGCGGCCGCCGCTATTGCCTGTCCCGCTCAGGTCATCATCGCAGGCAAGGATCGCATGGCGCCTCGCAAGGCGACGGCAGAGCTGGTCGAACACCTGAACGATCCCGAAGTCCACGTCATCGAAGAAAGTGGACACATGATTCCGCTGGAGGCGCCGGACACCTGCCGGCGACTATTAAAGACATTCATCTTCGCCAACAATCCCCCGACCTGATCACCTATTCCTTCTTCTTATGTACGAAATAGACAGAGCGGCCGTCATCGGCGCGGGAACCATGGGCTCAGGCATTGCCGGCCAGCTTGCCAACTTCGGCGTGGATGTGCTGTTGCTCGATGTCCCGGCCGGCAGCGACAATCGCAACGCCGTCGGCGAGAGAGCCCTCGAGCGTCTGCTCGACCAGAACCAGCCGGGCCTGTTGCACCCGGACAAGCTCGAGCACGGCCGCCCGCTTCGGAATTGAGTTCAAGCCTGAATATTGCACCAGTTGGCGCGTGAGATCGGTTAAGGATTTGATTGGCTGAGGGATTTTCCGAGTGAGTGGAATAACGGTGTCTATTGCCGAACGAGGAAAATCCCTCAGGCGATCAAAGACTAAGCGAAAGCACGTGGACGGCACCCTGTAGTGGTGCAATATTCAGGCTAG
>JBHHWI010000051.1:0-21105 GCA_046756445.1 Woeseia sp.
TGGCAGGCGACTACTATATTACGGAGCGGGTCTCCGCGGGCGCCACCCTGGAACTGGCGGGTGACTTCGATGTGTTCACAATCGGCGCGCGATGGTTCTTCAAGTAAGAATATCTCGTGAATCCGTGCAGCAGTCTCGGCCTGTCACGACATCAACTTCCATGCAGTGATTTGTGATCGGCCTGCGACATCTTTTGCGCCTGCCACCAGTCCAGACAACGATTAATGCGTTTTTCGACGCCTCCTGTAGCATCGGCGCCGGACGCTTCATAGCCTAGCTGTGCAAGCAACTTGCCGGCAATCCCCTCGAAGACCGCGATATCCTTTTCCATCATCTGGTTTCGCCAGTCCCTAAGCCCTGTGTGCGGCGGCAACCAGGCAGACTTGGCCGACAAGTGCGGGTTCTTTATGGTTTTCCCTGCAAAATAGTCGGCCATCTTTTCCGAGTCGGGAATCTGCAGGAAAGCGGCAATAGCTGAAAGCAGGGCCTGTGAATCTGCAACAAGGTCCTCGTACTTCAGCTCATGATACAGCCCTTCACCCAGCGAATGTCCGTCGCGTATCCCTGTTCCCGTCTGCCAGCGCCACCATAGCGCACAGGTCCCCACGATATCTTCCGCCCACAAGGACCATTTGCCCGGTCCCTTGGTAGCGGTTGCCCAATCCATCGCCGACAGGCAAGTGTCCCTCCCGTCACGGATGATATGGATGAATTTCGCGCGCGGAAACAGGCTGGTCAGGGCGGGGATCTGGCGACAGTAATCCGGGGTCTTCTCGCCGCTCAGGGGCTTGCCCTTGTGGGCGGCACGAAGATCGTAGAGCCTGGAGACGAACTGGCTGTAAGACCGGCAACCCCTGGCGGCTTCCTCGATATCAGCCTCATCCAGGCCCATCCGGTAAAAGCGACGGTAGCTGCGGACCTGGTCAACCAGCTCGCGCGTCAATGCCGGGTCGGACACCTTGCGGAGCGCCTTCTTTACCGCCCGGGTGATGAAGTGCGTATCGTTGGCGACGGTCAATTGCGGATGGTTGTCCAACATTCGCCGCAACAGTGTCGTGCCGGACCTGGGACAACCGACCACAAAAACGAAGGGGTTCCTGCTTTCTGTTGCCGTTCCCTGCACGGACCGCACCTCGTCCCGCTCAGCTGCGGGCCAGCCTGGCATAGCTGCCCTGCGCCGCAATCAGTTCTTCATGGGTGCCGCGTTCGGATACCGCGCCGTTCTCTATGTAGAGAATCAGGTCCGCAGGTACGCTGTCCTGGAATTCGTGCGTGATCAGAAAAGTGGTCTGCCGCGTGCAAAGCCTGGTCAGGGCGTCCATGACGGCCTCGCGGTTTTCCCTGTCCAACCCTGTAGTCGGTTCGTCCAGGATCAGGATAGGGGCTTTCCGGAGGGTAGCCCGTGCAATCGCGATTCGCTGCCGCTGCCCGACGGACAGGGTAATCCCCCGCTCACCGACCCGGGTTTCATAGCCGTCCGGGAAGGATTCGATAAACTGATGGGCATTAGCCTGGCGCGCCGCATAACTGATCTCCTCATCGGTGCAGCCGGGCATGCCCAAGGCTATATTCTCCCGGATGCTCGTAGCGAACAACAAGGTATCCTGCAGCACTACGCTGATCTGCGAGCGCAGGGACGCGAGCGTGACATGACGGATGTCGATACCGTCGATCAGGACCCTCCCCCGATCAGGGTCGTAGAGCCTGGAAAGCATGCCGATAATGGTTGACTTGCCGGCCCCGGACGCCCCGACAATGGACACCAGCTGGCCGGGGCGAACCGAGAAGTTGACGTCCACCAGCACCGGGTGAGCAGCTTCGTAGCCGTAGCTCACCTGGTCGAATTCGACGGCCCCGCGGAACGGCGGCGCCGGGCGTGAGTCCGGAGCGTCGGCGACATCCGGCGGAATAGCGAAAATCTCGATAACGCGCTCGCCCGCCGCGGAGGCCTTCGCCATGCGACCCGAGTATTTCGCAAAATCCTGCATGGGCTTGAAAGCGGCCTTCAGGTAGGAAAGGAATACCAGCAGCTCCCCGGCACTGAGTGCGCCGCGCAGCACCAGCAGCGTTCCGTAGAACAATACCGCGGCGGCCGAGACGCCGGTCATCAACTGGACGGTGCCCTGCAGTCGGGCCAGCAGTCGCTTGACCTTGACGCCCTCCTTAAGGCTTTTTTCGTTCTGCTGCGTGAATTCGTCCGCAAACGCGTCATCGAGTGAAAGCGTCTGGATCACCTGCATGGCACTGATGGATTCCGCTGCCGTCGAAGCCATCGCGCCTTCACGCTTGCGCTGGGTGCGCGACGCGCCCTGGATCTTCCTGCTCAGGAACACCGTCGGCAGCCAGTACAACGGTGCGCAAATCAGGACCAGCAGCGCAAGTTTCCAGTTCAACCAAAGCATCAGTCCGCCCATGGTGACCAGCACCAGAGCGCTGCCGATCATCGGCATGAACGCGGTGACAGCGACGTCCTTGAGCAGGCCGATGTCGCCGATCACCCGAACGATCAGGTCGCCACTGCGTGCTTTGCTGTGGAAGGACAGCGACAGGCACTGAATGTGCCGGAACAGCGCCCCGCGCACCCTGGTGAGGACCTTGTTGCCAACCAATGCGAAACCGACTTTCTGGTAGTAGCTGCACAGCCCCCTCAAGCCCAGAATGGTCACCATGGACAAGGCCGCCAAACTCACCAGAGTCATGGGCTCGAGACCCTGAATCCACTCCGAGGGATGCTTCTGGGTGGTGTTGGGTAAGATTAGATAGTCGAAAACGAATTTCAGCGGCCACGGCTCGAGCGCCCGCATCGCCACCCCGGCAAACAGGGCCAGGAACGACCCCGCCAGCAATGACCGGTACTCGCGCATGTACGGCCACATGTGATGCAGCAGGCGCCAGACACCCGGTATTGCCTGTCTCAGTGTTTCAGGTCTGGCCATTTCAGTTTCCGATCGCCGTTTGCCCGTTCCGGAGTGAGCGCCTGGTACAGTGCGACGTTGTCAGGCGCCACCCGCTCGACCGGCACGACGCTCTCGAGCCCGGACACGGGAGGCCGGAGCTGATCCCGCCGGTCGCTGTTCATTATTATCGCCGGACTCGTGTATGGTACGGCTTGTATCAGAACCGGTACCGGAACTGGAGCTTGCCGAGATAAGCGTCATCGGCTGCGTTGAAGGCATCGCCGGGACTGAACCAGGCGGCGACGACTTCCAGGTCCAACTGCCTGCCGGTTCTCCACCCCAGGACGAGGTCGACTTCCAGGCCCAGATCAGGGTCGATACCGTTGGGCTGACCGTCGATATCGCTGTCGACCCAGAAGAGGCTCAACTCGTTTTGCTTGTAGGAATGCCCGACGAGGTCCAGCGAAATGCCTTTCCTGGGCAGCCAGCCGAGGCCGGCCGTGAGGATTTCCAGATTCGCCAGTTCCGGATCCACCAGTTCACCGTAGTAACGAAACGAGGTGACGCCGGCGAACTTGGCATTGTTGTCCTGCAACCCGGACTGCCGGAACGTGTTGTCCTCGGTCGATTGCGGGTCGTCTCCCTGGCCCATCGCGTAGCCCAGCGTGAGCGCGAAGCGGTCATGAATCTGCCACGTCGATCCGATATCGAAGGCCCAGCCCCGGTTGTCAATCTGGCCGATGCTGCCGTCCATGTACGCAATTTCCACCCAGCTTTCCTGGTGCGGCAGCCACTCGCCGAATGCCCGCAAGCCGTAGTGCGTGCGCTGGACCGGTACTGGCAGATCAAAATCCCGATGGATGACGTAACCGGCCAGGTGCCGGTCATCATCATTGTTGGAGATGTACAGCATGCTGTTGGCAGCTGCCTCATCGACGAGGTTGCCGTTGGCCAGGGTTTCGCTGTAGGACAGTTCCGCCCTGATGTTATTGCCGGTCCAGATTGCGCGCAGCGTGTCGAGGTTCTGGTCATAGAGCCATTCGCGTTCATCGTCGAAATCTGCACGGCCGATCTGGAAATCGAGGCCGATCCCGAAAGGGTCAATCCAGTACAGGTAGGTCTCCCCGGGCCTCGTGTCCCCGGTAGTCAGACTGCCGTCTACGTCGTCATCACGAATCAACTGGCGGTGGAACAACTCGGCGACGGCAAAAAATGAAGACGTCGGCTGGAACACGGCCCTTGCCCGGAAATAGCCTTCCAGATCGTTACGGTCGGCCGGGTCGGCCGCATCGAGGTCGAAGTCGTTTTCCATGATTCCTCGTGCCGTTACCTGGCCGGCCAGCAGGAGCTTGTCGGTGACCCACACGCCCTTGCCGAACAGGTCATCCTCGTCCCGGTTGCGGTCCACGATCGCCTGCACGCGGGTCTCGCCCAACGCGTAACCGGATAGTCGCAGCTCGTGCCGGACCGGCAGTTCCCCGGGAATCAGCACACGGTAACCCATGATGCTCGCCTCGATCCCTCTGCCGGTTCTGCGGGTGTCGTCAATGCGTCCCGTGATTCTTTCGCGGCCCTCGCCCCTGGGGCTGATTTTTCTTGCGGAGAATCTCTCCTCGCTGCGGTAATAGCCTTCCACTTTCACGCGCATGCCCTGGAGCGCGTTCCTGTCCACCCTGCCGAAGTCGGTTTTTTCCTGCACTTCAACGCGCTGGCCCAACAGCGTGAAATGCCGGCCTTGCTGCACGCGGCTAATGGTGCCTATCAGGCTCTCGTAGCGGCTCGGCTGCACCAGATCCACGCGCTGAGCGAGAAAGGAGCCGTCCGACTGGTAGCTTCCTCTTACCTCAAGCCAGTGACCCTCCGTCAGCACGTCGACGGAGGATTGGGATTGCGCCAGGCAGGTTGCGTGCGCAAGCAGCAGCAGCCATGCGGGTGTCGTGAATACGTCCAATAACTTTCTCATTTAAGTCTCCTTGATCCTGTTGAGGTCATCCAGACAGCGGTGGCCCATGGTGACAAGGTCGGGCACCAGGCTGGCCCACCTGGGGCGATGCGCATAAACCAGAGCCAGCCGGCAAAACGTAGTTGCCTGATAAAACCGCAGCCTTTCCCAGAATCCCGGCTCTTCGTTCCTGGCCAGTCCCTGGAGAAACTTCTTGCCGCCGGCATCGATGCTGCGTTGCGTTGCGTCCTGTGCGCCCTGCAGGTTGCGCAGGACCAGGTGGGCGAGAAAATTGCCCGGATCCAGCGCCACGTCGGCCCGACACATCAGGTCGAAGTCCAGCAAAGTCAGGTGTTTGACCTGTTGAATGAACTGCTTGTCATGCAGGTCGCGGTGCGCCAGTCCGATAGCCGCCGGAGCCAACTCGGCCCGTGCGTCCGCAAGGCGCTCGCGTAAGCACGGCCAATGCTCCGGCAGTTGTCCGCCCATTTGCTCCAGGCGAGCCGCATGCTTGTCGATCACCTGGAGTTCAGCGGCGCTGTCGAACGCGCACTCATCCGCCAGCGCGTCGTGCTCCTGGAAGTCACGCAGCCCTCTCCCGACGAGGTGAAACAGGTCAGTGGTTTCTGCGGATAAACGCAATCGTTCGCCGGCTTTCAATACCATCACCAGCGCTTCGTTGGCAGTGTCGTACTCGATCACCTCCGGCGCATGAACACCACCCCCGGCCAGGGCCGCATTCGCGACCTCGTACTTGTGGACCATGCGGTCGAGGTGCCCGCGACGAAAACCTTTCAGGATCCTGGGTTTCTGCGTGGAGTAATCGATCAGCGTCAGGCGCCGGCCGGGCCGGTAGCTCAGCAGACTGGTCCTGGCTGCGAACGATGCGTCATTGAGCCTGGCAGCCAACGGTATCTTGTTGTCTTCTGCTACTGCCAGCTCGCTGAGTTCCTGGTTTTCCCAGGCATACCAGCAGCGGCGCTCACCCAGCGCCACCTCCAGCTGCACGGTACCCTTGCCGTTGATTTCCACCCGGGCAATATGACCCCGGGTTCCGGTACTCTCGAGCCGGTCCTCGATTCTCTCGAGCAGATGTTGGAGCGGCGAAACGGTTGCGGTTTGCATCATCCCCTGACGCTCCTGCGGTTCCCCACCCGGCCGTTTCGGGTCACACGGTCCAGGACCGTGGCCGCGATGCCGTCCCAGCTGTATGCCGTTGCGCTCTCGGCGGCCCGCCGGCCGATCGAATTCCGTTTCCCGGGGTCCAGGATCAGCCGCGCCAGCAAGTCCGCCATGCCGCTCGTGTCACCCGGGCGGTAGAGGTAGCCGGTTCTGCCGTGATCGACGACGCGGGCCAGGTCACCGAGATCCGGCACAACCGGCACCACACCGCAAGCCATGGCCTCCATCAGCTTCAGCGGTGAAAAATAACAGGGGCCGTCCGGCTGGTAGGTCAGAGGCAGGGCGTCGAAGGCCGCGACAAATCCCGGCATTCTCGCATGCTGCTGCCAGCCCACACGCGTAAAGTGTTTGTCGGGCAGCCTGCCCAGTGCTTCGAATTCACCTTCACCAACGACCAGCAGATGGACCGGCAGGTCCTGCGCCAGCAATCTCGAAACCGCGGACACCAGATGACCAAAGCCGTGCCAGGCTCGTAGCCTGCCGTGGAACCCGATCACGAACGCGCCCGCAGGAATGTGCTCGCTTCGCACCGCACCGCCGTCCACCTGCAGATTGAAGCGTCGCGTATCAATGCCGTTGGGACACACCATCACCGCATCGGGATCGGCGCCCTTGGTACAGGCATATTCTGCTATTGCACTGGACACGGCCACGACACAGTCGGCCTGCCTGAATAGGAACTCGTCGCATTCCCGGTCAACATCGGTTTCCGCTGCGCCGCGAAACCGCTCTTGTTCGTCCGCCAGTAGTGCGTTGACCTCCAGAACCAGTGGAATACCCGACTCCTGCGCGAACCGTGCAGCCGTGGCCTTGCCCAGCGCGTAGCGTTCATACACGAGGTCGAAAGGGCGCCGAGCCCGGCCGGATAACAGAGCGGATTCCAGCACGGCATCGTCGGGCTGGTCGAAAGCGACGACATCGCAGCCCAGCCGGGCGAAGGCGTCGCGCATGGCAACCAGATGTACGGCGGCGCCCTTGCTGCGGTCGGGTGTAATACCCGCGTCCTGGTTGACGGCCGCGATCCTCGTCATCTAGAGCCCGCTCCCTCGATGACCGATTCGATCATCTGCCTGATCAGGCCGGCATTGGTCACGATATCGAACCTCTCCTCGACCTGACGACGGGCATTCCGGGCCAGTCGAACACCGAGTTCCGGATCGTCCAGCAGACGCTCGCAGGCGGTGGCCAGGTTTTCGACGTCCCTTTGCGGTACCGACAAGCCCGTTTCGCCTTCGCGCAACACCTCGGGGATGCCGGTCACATCCGTCGAGATGCAAGGCGTTCCCATCGCCATGGCTTCCAGCAGGATGGTCGGTAGTCCGTCGCGGTCCTGGTCAGCAGCCACCACACTGGGTCCCGCCAGGATGGCCGCAATGTGCAGCTTTTTGCGTATCTCACCCTGAGGCTGTGGCCCCAGCATGTGGACACGATCGCTCAGTCCCAGCTCCTGAATCATGGCGGACAACTCTTCCATGAGCACACCGCCGCCGGCGATCTCACAGCGGAATTGCCTGCCTTTTGCCTTTAGCAGGTGGCAGGCCCGGATGAGCTCGGCGAAGCCTTTTTTCTCCACCAGCCGGCCGACGGCGAGAATCAGGGGCTCCCGGCCCCGGGCTTCGCGGAAGGGAAACTCCTCCAGGGGCAGGCCGTTATCGATATGAATGACACGGTCCGCCGCCGACCCATACCGCGATTTCAGGTAGTTGAGGTTGTAGTCACTGACCGTGACTACTGCGGCGGCGTCTGCCAGCTTGCGGCGCAGCACCTGTTCATCCACGGACTCGTGGAAAATGTCCTTGGCGTGTGCGGTGAAAGAGTAGGTAATGCCCGCCATGCGCGCCGCCAACCTGGAGGTGGTTGTGGCCACCGTGCCGAAATGGGCATGAAGGTGGCGGATGCCTTTCTCGTGGACCTTACCCGCCAGCACCATGGCCTGGTACATGTCCGACGCGATGACTCCAGGGTTGTCCGCGACCACCTGCCAGACGTCGGGCAGCACGCTTGCGGTCGCATGTAACTGCTCGAGGAATCCGGATGCCTTGCCCGACGGCCGCGGGATCTGGTGGACCCGCGACCGGACTCGCGCAAGGGATTCGTGAAAGCGGACGTCATCCGACAGGCGCAACGAGAAAATGTCCAGCGGCAGGCCGGCTGCTTCATGTGCCAGGATCTCGTTCACCACGAAGGTCTGTGAGAAACGCGGGTAAACCTTGAGCACGTAAGCAATCCGCGGCTGTTCTGCCGTCGCCTCTCCCATTTGTCGTGTTGCTGGACCAGCCGCTGCCCATAATTCGGAGCAGCGCTGCAACAGCGCGACGGTCTGCGAGGGCCAGTCCTCCGACCGGTCACGGAAGGGGTTATGGATCAACTGGAAAAGACTGAGCGCTATGTATCGGTTCAACTCGCCCGTGTTCAGTCGCGGCCTGACGTTCTGATATCCGCGCAACAGGGCCGAAACCACTGCCGGAATGTCCGCGGCTTCCATCTGGCCATTGATGGCGCTGCGCTCCAGGTGCGCGACAAAACAACCGACGTCGCTCAGGGGATCGCCCAGGTACGCGTTGTCGCAGTCGATCAGCGCCACGCCATCATCGCCTGCTGTGACCTGCTTGTCGTAAAAGTCGCCGTGTATCGGGACGCCGGGATCGTCCCGGTCCAGCCACCACCGGGCCAACTGTCGCGCCAGTCTGACGGCCGGGTCCCTCAGCTCCGGCAGCAGGTTGGCGAGCTCGCTCGCCAGCGCGTCGAGGCTGGATGCCATTTGTCCGTGGTCCAGGTGCTCCAGTCCGGGCTGGGTGCCGCCGTGAAAATGAGCGATGGCTTCGCCGGCCGCTTCCACAACCGCCAATTGCCGGTCGGCGATATGCGGGCGCAAGGTCGAACCGGGCAACCACGCGTAGGCCAGCGCATGATGCGCCTTCGATCCGCCGATCCACGCCGGGATCCGCACGCCTTCGGTATCCCGCAGGCGCTTGCGGAACTTCCTGACCTTGTCAAATTCGGCCCGGGAATAAAACTTCACGGCTGCACAATCGCCGGCCGGGTTGGTGAAGCGAGCGACGAAACGCCGTTCCGGTTTGTAGTTCAGCGGCGCATATTCCGCCTCTTCCCAACCACTGCGTGATTTGAAGATACGGGACAGCAGTACTTCACGGGAACTTTGCTCCGACAGCCTGCACAGGCTCCCGAGCTTGGCATCGTTCGGGAAAAAGCAGATCAGGATTTGCTGCGCATCCAGCATAATCCGCCCGGGGCCGAGCGGGCTGCGACAATCCGGTCTCTCGCGCGCCTTTTTGAGCTTGACTGCGGCATCCGCGCCGAATGCCTTGGCATAGCCGTACGACCACTCCCCGCGGTCCTGGAATTCGAAGCGCGCGATGCAATTCATGCCGGCTTTGTAGCGGAGGTAATCGAGCCGCAGGTTCTGAAGGCCGGTAATTCCACAACCACTTTCAAGCAGTGGCGCCAGCCGGTCGGGATGCAGGAGGTAGCGGAAACCGGGTATCGCAGTTTCGCGCCGGATCAGCGAATGATCTTGCTCGGTCGACACGAGTTTACGCTCCGCCGACCTTGAGTTTCGGGACAGCGCGCTTCCCGATTTTTTCTGCGCCGACGGTTATCAGGCCGCTGATCATGTCGCACAGCGTGTCCAGCCCGTTCAGGCTGGGGTAGCCCTTCAAGGAATGCTCTCGTTCGAGTGCCTGTTCTATGGCATCGCGAAGCCGTTGTGGGTCGGCGTCTGCAACGCATCTGACCAGTCCCATTTGCTCCAGGCGCCGTGTGCGGATCAATTGTTCTTTTCTCGGCCGGAGGCGAGGCATCAGGATGGCCGGCACCCTGCTTTGCATGATTTCGGCACAACTGTTGTAGCCAGCCATGCTCACCACCGCGTCGGACTCCTGCAACAAACGCGGCAGGTAGGCGCAGAAGCGATTGATCCGGACCGTATCCGTCAGGCCCAGCCTGTGAATCTCATGCTTGTAGTGCCGAACCTTCGGTGGATCCATCAGCGGGCCGGTCACGATATGGGTATCCCAGGCTGCGGGTCTGGCCTTCAGGGCCTTTATATAAGTATCCACCCTTTGCTGGCCATCCTCGCCGCCGCCCATGGTCACCAATACTTTCTTGCGCAAGGAAGGGACGGGCCGGCGTCTGGTCATGTTCAGAGGCGCGGCGATATAGCCGGTGAATTCGATCTTGTGCCGGAACGGTTCGAGCATCGTGTACTGTGTGCGGGGATCGAAGACTTCCGGGGTGCCGTAAACACAAATCCGGTCGTAAGCGTGCGCCAGGGCCCATTGATGTTCGTGTGAGCCCCAGGCCGTGGCCACAACCTTTGGTGCATCAAGTACATCGCGCATACCATAAATCAGAGTTTTGCCCTGGGAACGGGCTTCGCGCAGCATGCCCAGCGCTTCGCCCAGCAGTCCCGTGAGTTGGTGATCCACGATGACGATGTGGGGATCGAAGGAATGGTATGACTCCAGGATCAGGCGGCTGCGGAGTTCGATCGTGCGGGACACGCACCCAGACAGGGTCCGCGGGATGTATTGTCCACGCACATCCTTGCTGACGGCGGGCAGTTTGAGCACGTCGCAGCGGTCCGGTAACTCGAATTGCGTAGCGCAGGGTGACCCGGTGACGATAAGAACATTTGCATCGCAGAAGCGAGCTGTGATGGCGCCGGCGATCGCCAGGCTTCGCCTGAGATGGCCCAGACCCCATGAATCATGGCTGTACAACAACACCCTGAGCGCGGCGATCCCGTGGCCCGCAGTGGAAATCTGATCACCGCCGACCGAAGGCAGCGGTTTCATCCTCGTCACCATCACAACCGTCCCGGGTTGTCATCAGGTGCAGGGTCGAGGCGGCCCCTGGCAGCGTCATTTGCATGTGACGGACATGTTTTGCAACACATAGCCTGTGGCCCTCAGATTCATCATTTTCTTCCTGCCCGTTCCCTTACACGTATCGGTAGTTCAAAAGGTTGCAGCAACCGGATCACGTGTAAGTTTCTGAATTTCTGTCAGTTTATAGCCCTAGGCGTGATGCGGGAGCACGACCAACAGGTCAGTTCCTTCATATACAAACCGACTATTTCTCCCCAGATTCCGGGGCAGTTTAGCGAAGCGACCCCTGACGAAACTGTGCCGGCGTTAACAAAACTCCAGTTTCCGGCAAAGTCGCCGAATCATCGGACTACCGCGGTGAATACGATTGCGCCCGCGCAGCAATCAGCGTTTTCTGCCCATTCCGGGCCCGTCGGTCGGGTGCGTGATTGGACCGCTGGCGGTTTGGGTATGACCGTCAGTGCCGCTTTCGAGACCTGGGTCACAGAAGTTGACTTTCATCACCTGCCTGTGTGCCAGCCTGTGACGTGACTCACTGCCCGCGACCGCGACCACACTTACTCTCGGTGCCGGACGATCGCGAAACTGGAGCGTGGTGTCATGAGTGCGTTTAGATACGGTATTGTTTTTACAGCATTTTTATCATTGCTCGCCGGCAAGTCACTCGCCGACGACAACCTGTGGATCGGTGCCAAAGCCGGCACGCTCGGCCTCGGCCTCGAGGCCACCTGGCGGCCGCTGCCTTATCTCGACCTGCGGGTCGGGTTTAACAAGTACGACTACGATATGTCCGGATTACAGGCAGGTCTCAATTATGTCGCGGAACTGGGGCTCGACAACGCTTACGGCACTGCCAATTTCCGCGTCCCACTGAATCCGATGCGTTTTACCGTCGGTTTCTTCTCCAACGGCAACGAAATCGCCCTGCTGAATCAGGGCACCAGCGGGACTATCGTCGTAGGCGGCGTTCCACTACCGGCATCCGAAGTCGGCACCCTGCGAAGCGCGATCACCTTCGAGTCGACGGCGCCGTATGCCGGGATCGGTTTCGATTTTCGGGCCTTCGGCAAAGCCAGCATCAACCTCGACTTGGGCGTTCTATGGCAGGACACTCCCATAGTCGGCCTGACGGCGGATGGACCCATCGCCACCGACCCGGTCCTGAGTGGTCCGTTCCTGCTGGCGCTCGAAGTAGAGCGGCAGGAACTCCAGGCCGAGTTCGATAACTTTAAGGTATACCCGGTCGCTTCCATTGGACTGAGCTTTAACTTCTGATTCCTAGACTGAAAGTTGCACAAGAGTCCGGGATTGTGGGCGAGAGATCGTCGCGGCTGACGCCGCTCTGGACTGAGAGCCATAGCGGGCTATGGCTCGAAGGAAGAGCCAGTCAGGCGTAACGAGATCCGGCCACAGACCGGACAGCCGGTGAATCTTACAAAGTGTCACCATCAAGAGTGATCGCCATTCGTATCAAAATCATGACCATCTCGGCAATCTCGGGCGGTCTCGTGCAATTTTCAGGCTAGGCCTCGACGCCTGACAACAGTTTCTGCAATTCGCCGGACTGAAACATCTCCATGACGATGTCGCAGCCGCCGACCAGCTCCCCCCTGACATAGAGCTGCGGAAACGTCGGCCAGTTCGAATAGGCCTTGAGCCCTTCCCGGATCTCCGGATCCTCGAAGATATTGACATAGGCAAAAGGCCGGCCAATCGATTTCAATGCGGCGACGGTCTGACCCGAAAACCCGCATTGCGGAAAATCGGGCGTTCCTTTCATGTACAACAGAACATCATTCGAACTGAGTTGCTCTTCGATTCTTTCGTTTACGTCCAATTGCTGCCACCCGAGAAGATTTCCATCTATGTACACTGATCCTTCTGCGATTTTTCGTCGCATTCCGCGTTGCCCTGTCCGGCCTCCTGCTGGTCCGGATACTGACCGGACTGTCCCCCACCGACAAGCATGGCGGTGCAGGCTGCCTGTGACAGCAAAACGAGAACCGCTAACAGGAATCGCATCGTCTTTCTGGCCCGGTTTCGCCTGATGCGCCAATTGTACGCATGTTGGCTACCAGAACAAATGTCACTTTCCGTTTAATCATCAATAAGTTACTGCGCGCTGGCCCGGGCCCGGTCAGACCACTGCTTTTCATTTGGGCAATCACTATAATAAGCGCGCTGCCCAACACACAAAAAACAACTTTCGGGGAGAGAAAATATGAATCCACTGAATTCCATCGCCGGCACTATTATTGGAGGCGTAGTCCTGGCGGTTATTCTGGTGCTGGTCACGCCGGGCGATCACATGGTCGGGGCGATGCCCGCCAATTCCGTGATCATCTGGCTGCACGTCCTTGCCGGTATCACCTGGATCGGTCTCCTTTATTACTTTAATTTCGTACAGGTCCCGGCGCTCGCGGACGCCGCCGCGGACGACGGCGGCCCGGGCGGCGCAGGCATCACCAAGTACGTCGCGCCGAGAGCCCTGTTCTGGTTCCGTTGGGCTGCACTGGTAACCTGGTTGTCCGGCGCAGCCTTTCTGCTACACCGCGGACAACTGGATGACGCGTTCGCGCTCGGTCTCTCGGGTGGCGCGCCAAACCCGTACGCAACGACAATCGGCATCGGGGCGTGGCTCGGAACCATCATGCTGTTCAATGTCTGGGTCCTGATCTGGCCGAACCAGAAAAAGATCCTCGGCATGGTCGAGGCCAGCGCCGATGAAATAGCGAAAGCCCGGAAAGTGGCATTCATGGCGTCGCGTGCCAACACGCTGATGTCCGTGCCGCTGGTAATGAGCATGGTCGGGGCCGGGCACGGGTTCTTCATGTAACCGGCAAATGACTTCAGGCCATGAAGCCCGGCCACGTGCCGGGTTTCATCGTTCAGGCGCCTGACACTTGAATATTGACGAAAAACTCGCAGCATCGATTCGAAAGAATGTCGCCGACGCGCTCGCGGAAGATCTGGGGACCGGCGACCTGACGGCCGAGCTGGTGCCCGCTGGGGCAACGGCCTCGGCGAGCATCGTCGCGCGGGAGAACGCCGTCATGGCCGGGCGACCCTGGGCGGACGAGGTTTACCGGCAACTCGACCCGGCCGTCGGGCTCGAATGGCATTACGGGGACGGCGACAGAATCGACGAGAATGCCTTCCTTTGCCGGGTCGTAGGCCCCGCCCGGTCCGTCCTGAGCGGTGAGCGCACGGCACTGAATTTTCTGCAGACCCTGTCGGGCACGGCAACGATCACCGCAGCCTGCGTTGCCGCCGTCAAGGGCACCAAAGCCGGAATCCTGGACACACGAAAAACGGTCCCGGGCCTGAGACTCGCGCAGAAATATGCCGTCAGACGCGGGGGCGGCATCAATCATCGAATGGGCCTGTTCGATGCCCTTCTCATCAAGGAGAACCATATCCGGAGTGCCGGCAGCATCGCGCAGGCGATGCAGGCCGCGCTCGAAACGGCTCCTGGCGCATTGATCGAAATAGAGGTGGAATCACTCGGGGAATTACGCGATGCGCTGAAGGCCGGAGCGAGGCGCCTGCTGCTCGACAATTTCACCATTGACGAGCTTCGCCCGGCGGTCGAAGTCAACCGGACCGAGGGGCATCCGCCGGCCGAGCTGGAGGCGTCCGGCGGCGTGACGCTCGATCAGTTGAGACAAGTGGCGGCGACCGGCGTCGATTTCGTCTCCGTCGGCGCGCTGACGAAGAACGTGCGCGCCATCGATTTATCCATGCGATTCGATTGAGTCATGTCGGACCCGGACTTCAATCTCTACACGCATTTCCGAACACAGTTCGCGGCACACGCGGACAAGGAGCTACTCTGCACCGGCGCCAACGAATCGTATAGCTATTCGGATATCGACCGGCAGTCCGCGCGTTTCGCAAATCGTCTCAGGGAATTCGGCGTCAGGCCGGGCGACCGTGTCTCCGTGCAAGTGCAGAAATCGCCGGCCGCCCTGGCGTTGTATGTTGCCTGCCTGCGCGGCGGCTTTGTATTCCATCCCATAAACATCGCGGCCAGCGACGCGGAGGTGGAACACTTTCTGCATGACGCGGAGCCTGCCGTCGTGATAAGCGATCCGGCCGGTGTCTCGCAATCATTTACCTTGGATGCCGACGGTGGGGGATCGCTGCTCGAGCAGTCGAATGACAGTTCCGAAGACGCGGCGGTAGTGCCGCGCGGTAGAGATGACCTGGCTGCGCTGCTCTATTCTTCGGGCACGACCGGCAAACCGAAAGGGATCATGCTCAGCCACGGCAACCTGCTGAGTAACGCCGACGCGCTGATACGCGCATGGGGATTCACCGAAAACGACAGGCTTCTTCACGCGCTGCCGATATACCATGTCCACGGCCTGTTCGTCGCCATCGGCTGTGCGCTCCTCAGCGGCGCCGGCATGCGCTGGCTGGCGGCGTTCGATGCCGGTCAGGTTATCCAATACCTGCCTGAATGCACCGTCATGATGGGTGTACCGACCTATTACACCAGACTGCTGGACAGGGACGACTTCTCGGCCGATGTTTGCCGGGCCATTCGGGTTTTCATCTCAGGCTCGGCGCCATTGCTGCAAGAGACGTTCACCGAGTTCGAGTCGCGAACCGGGCATCGCATTCTCGAGCGTTACGGCATGACCGAGACGAACATGAATACGTCGAATCCGTTGAACGGTCCGCGCAAGCCGCGGACCGTCGGGCCGCCGCTGCCCGGCGTCGAAGTCCGCGTTACCGGCGGCGAGGGTGAAGTCCTGCCTTCGAACGAGATCGGCAATCTGCAGGTGCGCGGGCCTAACGTATTCATCGGTTACTGGCGGATGCCGGAAAAAACGGTTGGTGATTTCACCGAAGACGGTTTCTTCAACACCGGCGATCTGGGCAGGATCGACCGCGACGGCTACCTGTCGATCGTCGGCCGTAGCAAGGATATGGTGATAACAGGGGGGCTCAATGTTTATCCGAAGGAAGTCGAGCTGTTCCTCGATGGTCTGCCCGACGTGAAGGAATCCGCGGTGATCGGTGTGCCCCACGCCGATTTCGGCGAGGCGGTGGTGGCTGTCGTCGTGCCGGAAGACGGCGCAAGCCCGGCGCAGGACGATATCATTCGGGCCGCGAAGAAAAGCCTCGCAAATTACAAAGTCCCCAAGTGCGTCGTTGTCGTTGATGAGTTACCGCGAAATGCGATGGCAAAGGTGCAGAAGAGCAGCCTGCGCCAAACTTACAAGAGACTTTTTACGCGACGGCCCTGGCAACGGCCTTAGGTTCGGAAACGCCGTAGCCCTGGGCAAAATCGATGCCCATGCCCTTGAGCATCGTGATGATCTCGGCGTTTTCCGCGAACTCGGCGATGGTCTGCTTGCCGGTCAGGTGACCGATCTCGTTGATCGATCGGACCATCTCACGATCGATCGGATCATGCAGGATTTCTTTCACGAAACTGCCGTCGATCTTGAGGAAGTCGACCGGAAAGTGCTTGAGGTAGCCGAACGACGACAGTCCGGTACCGAAATCATCCAGCGCAAACTTGCAGCCGAGTTCCTTGAGCGCATTGATGAAACGGTTGGCCTGCGAGTAACTGGCAATCGCGGCCGTCTCCGTGATCTCGAAACAGATCTTGGTTGCATCCAGTCCACTCATCCGGAACTGGTCGATGACGAACGGCAGGAATTTCTCGTCACCCAGACTCTGGCCGGACAGGTTGATCGAGCAAAGTGACAGGCGTTCACGCTCGTCCGCTTCCGAGACGAGCCAGCGAAATGCATTCGTGATGACCCAGCGATCGATGCTCGGCGTAATGCCGTAGCGTTCGGCCGCTTCGATGAACAGACCGGGTGTGACGATGCCGCCCTGCTCGTCCCGCATGCGCAGCAACAACTCGTAATGCGCGCCGTGCTCTTCTTGCTGCAGCGGCTGGATGGTCTGGCGGAACAGCTCGAAACGGTTTTCCTCGAGCGCGTTGTTGATCCGCGCCGCCCACTGCATCTCGCGCCGACGCCGCATCAGGTCGATGTCGTTTTCCTGGAAGCTGTGGATCCGGTTCCTGCCCGCTTCCTTTGCGGCTGCACAGGCGCTGTCGGCCGCGCTCAGCAGGGCCGCGACGTTCTCGTTGTCCGCGGTTATCGGCACGACACCCACGCTGACACCCAGACGGAAACTGCGATCGTCCCACAGGAACTTGAACTCGCCGATCGCCTGACGCAACACTTCCGCAGTCTGCATCGCCTCATCGAGACTGCAGCTCTCGAGCAACACCCCGAACTCGTCTCCACCGAGGCGCGCCAGCGTGTCGCGCCAGCGGATCTTGGACTTCAGCAGCGCCCCGAGCTGGCCCAGCAGCGCGTCCCCTGCGCTGTGCCCGCAGGAATCATTGACGATCTTGAACTGGTCGAGATCCAGATAGCACAGCGCGTACGATGTCTCCCTGGCCTTTGCACTCTTGAGCGCACGCTCGAGTCTGCTCTCGAACTCGCGCCGGTTCACGAGGCCGGTAAGAATGTCGTGACTCGCGTGATAACTCAGGCGGCGGTTCAGCTCGCGCGACTCGCTGACGTCATGGAACACCAGCACGCCGCCGGTCACGTCGCCCTTGCCGTCGCGGATGGGGGACGCCGTGCTTTCGATGTACAGTTCGTTGCCGTCGCGGCGAATCAGGAGCGTCGGGCGAACCGACTTGATCGAGCGGTTGCGTCGAATCGACACGGCCAGTGGATTTTCCAGCGGCTCGCAGGTCTCCTCGTGAAATCCACGGAATATCTCGTCTACCGGTCGACCGCTCGCGTCATCCACCTTCCAGCCCGTCAGTTCCTCCGCGACCGGATTGATGTACTCGACATTGCACTCGTGGTCGGTCGTGATGACACCGTCGCCGATTGACCGCAGCGTGATCTGGGCGCTCTCCGTCTTGCGGAACAGCGCTTCCTCGTAGAGCTTTGTCTCGGTGATATCGACCTCGACGCCGAGCAGGCGTATCAGACGCCCTTTCTCGTCCAGCTTCGCCTTCGCCCGGCTCATCATCCAGCGCCACTGGCCGTTCTGATGGCGCATCCGGTGGACACTCTCGAAGAACTGCGATTTGCCCTCCAGGTGTTCCCGCATTTTCGCCTGCACGCGCGCCATGTCGTCAGGATGTACCAGCCGGTACCAGTCAGGCATTACGTCTTCTTCGTCTTCGTCGTAGCCGAGCATCGATTTCCAGCGCCTGGATAACTCGATTCGTTTCGACTGCCCGTCGAAATCCCAGATCCCGTCGTTTGCCGTCTGGCTTACCAGCTCGTTACGTTCTTCGATCTCGCCGAGTAGCTCGGCGCTGCGCATGCGTTCGAGACCGGAGGACAGCGATGCGCCGACCAGTTTCATCAGGAGATGCAGGTTCGCGTCCCAATTATCCAGCGGCCGCTGGTTCGCGAGCGCGAGGAAGCCGGCCATCTCGCCGGCAACCGCGAAGCCGATGATCAGACAGGAGCCGATCGTGAGTTCGGCGAGTCGTGCCATTTCCGCGGCGGCCGATTTCGGCCCGGCGTCGGTGTCGTCGATCTCGATGATGCGCAGGGAGCCGAGCCGGCGGTGAAGCCAGGGCCAGTCATCGAGGTTTTCGCCGGTCAGGACTTCGGGATTGCATCCGGAGAACATCGTCCCCGAGGTCAGTACCGATTCGATGGTCGAGCCGTCTTCCGAGAACAGCGCCAGAAAGGCCGCATCGCAACCGGTCGCTTCCGGCAGCTCGACGATGTTGTGTCTGAGCTGATCGTGGTAGCTGCGGGGATCGAGATTCTGGAGACTGACGGCGATCTTGGTCTGAACCGCGTCGACGGCACCGATGCTGCGTTCCCCGACGCACGGCCGGCGACTCCGGTGGGGCAGCGCCCCGGCTATTTTGCCACCAGACGGTGTGCCCATTCAGCCGTCCTTTTTGCCGCGTGATCCCCGTGATCCAAGTGTAGCGGGCCTCGCCTGCGCCTCCGGCGCCGACTTAACGTATTGTCGACAATTTCAGCGAAATGGATCTGCTACGCAGGCATTTTGACACGTCGCAGCAGGAATACAAGATAACTCCCTGTATTTTTGTGTGTTCTTGAGCTCCACCGGCTGCTGTCAACCGGCCCCCGGCCGGCGCGTTAAGTGAGGGTAAGGATTGAAAAAGCGCTTGAGCAAGGAGACGCACATGAAAACCATCACCCGCTGCCTGCCGGGCAGTGTCAAATCCCTGAGCTTCTGGACCTGGGTAGCGCTGACAATCGCCGTTCTGGCCATCGCAGGCTGCAGCGGCGGCGCCAGCACGGTGTCGAACGACCCGCCGGTCGCCGCGCAATGCATCCCGTCCGATCCCTCCACGGCCGCCGAATGCGGTACCGTTTATCTCGGGCTGACCGATGCCGACGGTGACTTTCTGAACTACTCGGTCGACGTCGTCTCGCTGACGCTCGAGAAAGCAAACGGCGCCATACTCGAGACGATGCCGGCCAGTGCGCGCATCAACTTCACCGAGTATGTCGACCTCACGGAACTGATCAGCGTCGCCACGGTGCCGCCCGGCACTTATGTCGCCGGCACGATCACGCTCGATTACAGCGATGCCGAGGTATATGTGGACGCCAACGGCTCGGCCAAGGCGGCCACCGTCGTCGGTCCGGACGGCAACGCCCTGACGCAGACCTCACTCAAGATCGTGTTGCCCGCAAGCGACCGGCTCTTCGTTACCAAGGGCCGTGCATCGTTCCTGTCGGTCGATTTCGATCTCGAGGCATCGCACACGGTGGACATCGCCGCGACGCCGGCCGTGGCGGCTGCCGAGCCCTTTATCGTTGCCGAGATCGATCCGGTCGATACCAAGAAAATGCGAGTCCGTGGCCGATTGTTGCAGGTCAACATCGAAGAGATGTGGTACACGGTCACCGTGCGCCCGTTCCACGACCGGGTCAACGACTTCGGGCGGATGAAAGTCAACGTCACGGACGAGACCGAGTTCGAGGTCAATGAACAGCATGGCAAGGGGGTCGAAGGCCTGCGGCTGCTCGAGAATGCCGGCCAGGGAACGATCACCGTCGCGAAGGGAACACTGAACGTGACCGATCGCCAGTTCACGGCCGACATCGTGCTGGCAGGGTCTAGCGTCCCGGGTTGGGACAAGGCCGCGGCCCACGGTACCGTGGTCGCCCGCAGCGACACCGTGCTTACCGTGCGCGGTGGCAGCGTAATCCTGACCGATTCGGCGCGGGCATTTTTCCGTGACGACATCACGGTCACCGTCGGACCGGACACGATCGTCTACAAGACGACCGTGGCCGACCGTCCGCTGGGCATTCTCGACCGGTTGCTCACCCACAAGGCAATCTCACCCGGTCAGGTCGTCACGGTACGCGGCACCGTCACCGCCAACGACGCGACCGGCGTGCACATCGATGCAACCCAGGGCGCGGTGCTGATGCACGTGACCGGGCTGACCGGCATCGTCAATTCGATCATGCCCGGACAGGTTAATGTCGATCTGCATGCGCTCGGCGGCATTCGGGCCGGCGCAATCGACTTCACCTGTACGGGCGGCTGCGAGCCCGGCACTGATGCCGATCCGCAGGACTACGAGGTAGCCACCGGTAATCTGCTAAACACCATGGCTGCCGATGCGACCGGTCAGCCGGTCGCCGCCAAGGGTTTCCCCAACGAGTTCGGCGCAGCGCCGCCCGATTTCGACGGCCGCACCATCATCGACTACTCGGACGTGGTCAGCTCGCTCGGCGTCGGCTGGGGCAAGGATGGAACGCTCAGGCCCTTTACGATGATGGGCAGCGACGGCCTGCTGCTGAATAACCAGAATCCGGATATCGACCAGCGGCACTACATCAAGCAGGGCCCGGTCCTGATCGACCTGACCGCACTCGATTCGGACACGCTGATCGCGCCACACGAGACGGGCCGCAAGCTGTTCTCGATCGCAACAAAGGACAGCCTGCAGCTCTTTGCCGTCTTCGATGATTTCAACGAGGCACTCATGCTGGCATTGGACGGCTCGACTACCGCGCGCTCGATATATGCCCGCGGCCAATACGACAGGGCCAGCAATGTGTTCACGGCCTACAAGATCGGGATCTATCTCCTTGAGCCTTGATTGAGGTTTCCGGATTTCCTTCCCCGAAAGTCCGGGAGCAATTGGCTCCGCCCCCGCATGAAATCATGCGGGGGCTTTTTTTGGTGCCGGAGCGAACTTTCCGAACTTTCCTAACTTTTCCCTATG
>JBHHWI010000052.1:0-20910 GCA_046756445.1 Woeseia sp.
CCATCCGCGAGGGCGGCCGCACCGTCGGTGCCGGCGTGGTGGCCAAGATTATCGAGTAGGAGAAACGGTGCCGGCACCTGATCAGGCCACGGCACCAGATTAGACATGGCAACCAACCAGAACATAAGAATCCGTCTGAAGGCTTTTGATCATCGCCTGATCGACAACTCCGCCCGTGAGATCGTGGACACGGCCAAGCGTACCGGAGCGACGGTCAAGGGCCCGATTCCGCTGCCGATGAAAATGGAGCGGTATACGGTGCTGATCTCACCGCACGTCAACAAGGATGCGCGCGATCAGTACGAAATCCGGACGCACAAGCGGCTCATGGATATTGTCGATCCGACGGACAAAACCGTCGATGCGCTGATGAAGCTGGAATTGCCCGCCGGAGTCGACGTTCAGATCAAGCTGAACTAGACGGTGCCGGACACTAACTTTCCGAACTTTCCCGATTATTGAGACACCGGCCGGGAAAGTTCGGAAAGTTAGGGTCCGGCACCGTCTCTTGTATTGGGGCTATTCCGCAGTATAATAGCGGGCTGGATCGGGCTAGGCCGGGCCGGGAGTCGGCCAAGCTCGGAAAACGGCGTCACAACGCTCAGGCGTGTGGCGCCTAATGTTAGGTCGCCAGGAAACCGAAGGCGTACTCGGCAAATCCCGGAAGGCCGGTTTGCAACCGGATTGGGGTCAGCTCCTCAGCATCGGAACATCGAGAAATGTTCCAGGCGATGGCTGGCCCTTTCGCGTGTCTGAATCATGGGGACAGTTTACTTATCTCCTCGTGTGGGCACTGAATCGAAGGATTTGGAGATAAGTAAACTGTCCCCATGATTCTCGGTGCGAGGTTTTGACATGGCAATGGGTCTTATCGGCCGGAAGTGTGGCATGACACGGGTATTCACCGATGACGGCGAATCGATTCCGGTGACGGTCATCGAGGCGCCGCCAAACCGCATCACGCAGGTGAAGACCGTGGAGTGCGACGGTTATCGCGCGCTGCAAGTCACAGCGGGCGCGAGAAAGGCGTCGCGCGTGTCAAGGCCCGAAGCCGGCCATTTTGCAAGAGCAAAGGTTGAGGCCGGCGACCTGCTCACCGAATTTCGCCTCGATCCTGCCGATGAGCCGGAAGAAGGCGATTTTCAGCCTGGACAGGCGATCGGTGTGGAGGTCTTCGAAGCTGGCCAGAAAGTCGACGTCGTCGGAACGTCCATTGGTAAAGGTTTCGCCGGCACCGTCAAACGCCATAATTTCCGTACGCAGGATGCGACGCACGGCAATTCGCTGGCACATCGTGCCCCGGGTTCCATTGGCCAGAACCAGGCGCCGGGCCGGGTCTTCAAGGGCAAGAAGATGTCGGGCCAGATGGGTAATGTTCGGCGTACTGCGCAGAACCTCGAAGTCGTTCGCGTGGATCCTGAACGCAACCTGCTCATGATAAAGGGCGCGGTTCCCGGGCACTCGGGCGGCCGCGTCGTCGTACGGGCGGCTGTCAAGGCCGCAAGAGGTGATGCGCCATGAAGCTCAAGATGCAGGGCAGTGGCACAGTGGATGTCGCCGCGAGCGCGTTCGACGCGGATTTCAACGAGGCGCTTGTTCACCAGGTCGTTACGGCATTCCTCGCGGGTGGCCGGGCCGGCACCAAAGCGCAGAAAAACCGCGCACGAGCCCGCGGAGGCGGGGCAAAGCCGTACCGCCAGAAGGGCACGGGCCGCTCCAGGGCCGGCACGATCCGAAGCCCGATCTGGGTGGGCGGCGGCCGCGCATTTGCCGCCAGACCAAAGAAGTACGACCAGAAGGTGAACAAGAAAATGTTCCGCGGTGCGCTGCGCTCGGTGTTTTCGGAGCTCATCCGCCAGGACCGCCTGATCGTCACAGAAGGGATTTCCCTGAAGGCGCCGAAGACCAGAGAGCTGGCCGGCATGCTCGGGAAACTCGGCCTCGATAACGTACTGATCGTCAATGAGGCGTTCGACGAGAACGTATTTCTTTCGGCGCGAAACTTGAAAGACGTCGGCATTTGTGACGCAGCATCGGTCGATCCGGTTGTGCTGATGCGATTCGAAAAGGTGTTGATAACACTGCCCGCGTTAAAGCTGATCGAGGAGCGATTGTCGTGACTGCGGTTCATCATCAGGAAAGGCTCATGACGGTGCTGAAAGGACCGCATTTGTCAGAAAAGAGCACAGTCGTGGCCGAAGAACATAATCAGGTCGTCTTCAGGGTGCGATCGGATGCGACCAAGGACGAGATCCGTCAGGCGGTCGAGTTGCTCTTTGAGGTCAGCGTCGAGGACGTCCAGGTCGTCAATTGCCGCGGCAAGGTCAAGCGGCACGGATTGAATTGGGGTCAGCGAGCCGCATGGAAGAAAGCTTACGTGACGCTGGCAGAAGGAAGCTCGATCGAATTCCTCGGTACGGAATAAGGTGGGGTAACGCCAGTGTCATTACACAAATCAAAGCCGACATCGCCGGGACGCAGATTCGCTGTCGCGGTGCATACGCCTGGTCTACACAAAGGCAAGCCTTACGGCCCGCTTGTCGACAAGAAATCGAAGTCTGGCGGCCGCAATAATCGAGGACGAATCACGGTTCGCCACCAGGGCGGCGGCCACAAGCAGCGTTATCGTATCGTGGATTTCAAGCGCGACAAGGATGGGATTCCGGGTATTGTGGAGCGCGTAGAATACGATCCGAACCGCAGCGCACACCTGGCCCTGATCAAGTATCGCGACGGCGAGCGTCGGTATGTCCTCGCGCCGAAAGGCCTGAGGGAAGGCGCGTCGATCATCAGCGGTGAGGATGCGCCGATCAAGCCGGGCAACGCCCTGCCGATGAGAAGCATCCCGGTGGGTACGCTCGTACACAACGTCGAGCTGAAACCCGGCAAGGGTGGCCAGCTCGTTCGTTCGGCCGGCGGCTCGGCACAGATGGCGGCGCGCGAGGGCGCATATGCCACGATCCGGCTCCGCTCCGGCGAGACGCGCAGGATTCACATCGACTGCCGCGCCACCGTCGGTGAGGTCGGTCACGGCGAGCACAACCTGCGCAAGCTCGGCAAGGCCGGCGCCATGCGTTGGAGGGGCGTCCGGCCGACCGTTCGCGGCGTCGCGATGAACCCCGTAGATCACCCGCACGGTGGCGGTGAGGGGCGCAGCTCGGGTGGCCGGCATCCGGTCAGCCCGTGGGGCACACCGACCAAGGGATACAAAACCCGGTCGAACAAGCGCACGGACAGCATGATTGTGCGGCGTCGGAAGAAGCGTAAGTAACAGCAGTGAGGATTCAGGGCATTGCCACGTTCAGTTAGAAAAGGTCCGTTCGTCGATACCCATCTGGCCAGAAAGGTATCGGACGCGGTGAAAACCAACGACCGGCGTCCGATCAAGACCTGGTCACGCCGGTCGATGATTTTACCGGACATGGTTGGATTGACGATCGCCGTACACAACGGGAGGCAACACGTGCCCGTGCTCATATCCGAGAACATGGTTGGTCACAAGCTCGGTGAATTTGCGATCACGCGCACGTTCAGGGGTCACTCGGGTGATCGAAAGACCAAGTAGCCTGGAGGAGTAAGGCGGTCATGCAGGTAGCAGCAACATTACGGTATGCGCGCGTATCGCCGCAGAAATGCCGGCTGATGGCGGATGCTATCCGCGGCAAGACCGTCGATGAGGCGCTGAAGACATTGAGTTTTACGCCCAAGAAGAGTGCGCGCATCGTCAAGAAGTTGCTCGAGTCGGCGATTGCGAATGCGGAGCACAATCACGGCGCTGACATCGATGAGCTGAAGGTGTCGGTGGTCCACGTCGATGACGCGCCGAATTTTCGGCGTTACCGCGCGCGGGCGAAAGGCCGCGGCGCCAGGATCATCAAACGAAACAGTCACATCACGATTCGCGTAGGCGACGAGTAAAGAGAACATTATGGGTCAGAAAGTACATCCAACCGGCATTCGCTTAGGGATCGTGAAAGACTGGTCGTCCAAGTGGTACGCGGACTCCCATACCTTTCCCGAGTACGTGCGCACCGATCACGAGCTCCGCGTCTTCATCAAGAACAAGCTGAGAGATGCGTCGGTGAGTCGTATCACGATCGAGCGCCCGGCGAAGAAGGCGAACATCACGATCTTGACGGCGCGCCCGGGAATCGTGATCGGCAAGAAGGGCGAGGACATCGAGAAGTTGCGGGCTGAAGTTGCCCGCATGATCGACATGAAGATCCAGGACGTGCGCATCAACATCAGCGAAGTCAGAAAGCCCGAGCTCGATGCGCAACTGGTTGCCGAAGGTATTGCACAACAGCTGGAGCGGCGCGTGATGTTTCGCCGTGCGATGAAGCGCGCGGTGACGAACACGATGCGCGTCGGGGCCGAAGGTATCAAAGTCAAGGTGAGCGGTCGTTTGAACGGCGCCGAGATAGCGCGCTCGGAATGGTATCGCGAGGGCCGCGTGCCCCTGCACACGCTGCGCGCGGATATCGACTACGGCCTCGCCGAAGCGTATACGACCTACGGCGTCATCGGCGTAAAGGTATGGATCTTCACGGGCGAGGTATTCGAAATGCCCGATGGCCAGGCGGCGGAGCCGCAGGAAGCGGCGAGCGGGGCGCGCTAAGAGTATCGAACCATGTTACAGCCGAAAAGAACCAAGTTTCGCAAGCAGATGAAGGGCCGGAACCGCGGCCTCGCGCATCGCGGCGCCGCCGTGTCTTTCGGCGAGTACGGCCTTAAAGCCACCGACCGTGGCCGCCTGACGGCGCGCCAGATCGAAGCTGCCCGTCGCGCGATGACCCGCTATGTCAAGCGTGGCGGCAAGATCTGGATTCGCGTATTCCCGGACAAGCCGATTACGAAAAAACCCCTCGAGGTTCGTCAGGGCAAGGGTAAGGGCAATGTGGAGTATTGGGTATGCCAGATTCAGCCGGGTCGTGTTCTTTATGAAATGGAAGGCGTCTCCGAGGAAGTCGCCAGGGAAGCATTTCGACTGGCGGCAGCCAAGCTTCCGTTTTCTACGACATTCGTGACGCGGCAGGTGATGTGATGAAGGCCGGTGATCTCAGGTCGAAGTCGATGGCAGAACTCAACGAGGAACTGCTTGCGCTTCGCAAGGAACAGTTCAACCTGCGCATGCAGCAGGCGACCGGGCAGCTTGCGCGTCCGCATGAGCACAAGCGCACCCGAAGAAACATTGCCCGGGTGAAGACCGTAATTCGGGAGCTTGAGCGCCGGGATCAGACAGGTGAAGGCAAATGAGCGAAGAAGCGAGCAAGGCGGAGACGAAGGGTCGGCGTACCGTCATTGGTCGGGTAGTCAGCGACAAGATGGACAAGACCGTCTCGGTCGCTGTCGATCGTCTGATCATGCACCCGGTATATGGCAAATACATTCGTCGTACGACAAGAATTCTCGCGCACGATGAAAATAACGATTGCAAGTCCGGTGATCGTGTGACGATCAGCGAGTGCCGGCCGGCTTCGAAGCACAAGGCCTGGCAGGTTGTGGACATCGTTGAGCGGGCGCCTGGCCAGTAGGCTCAGATAGTCATTATTGGAAAGCAGCCATGATTCAGATGCAGACAGTTCTGGATGTCGCCGACAATTCGGGCGCAAGACGAATTCAATGCATCAAAGTGCTTGGCGGCTCAAAGCGCCGCTACGCGGCCGTTGGCGATGTGATCAAGGTGAGTGTGAAAGACGCAATTCCGCGGGGGAAGGTGAAGAAGGGCGAAATCTACAATGCCGTTGTCGTTCGCACACGCAAAGGTGTTCGCCGCAAGGACGGTTCGCTGATTCGTTTCGATGGTAATGCGGCGGTCTTGCTGAACGCACGTCTCGAGCCGATCGGCACCCGGATTTTCGGGCCGGTAACGCGCGAGCTCAGGACGAACCGCTTTATGAAGATTATCTCACTTGCGCCGGAAGTGTTATGAACAAGATACGTAAAGGCGACGAGATCATCGTGATCGCCGGCAAGGACAAGGGCCGGCGCGGCACGGTGTTGCAGATCATCGACGATGACCGCGTACTCGTCGAGGGAATCAACATTGCAAAAAAGCATACGAAACCGAATCCGAACCTCGGTATCGAGGGTGGCATTCTGGATCATGAGATGCCGCTGGCCATCTCCAACGTACTGGTATTCAACCCAAAAACCAAGAGGGGCGACCGGGTAGGGATTCGCGAATCAGACGATGGCAAGACCAGAGAGAGGATTTTCAAGTCCAGCGGCGAGGCTGTGGACATCTGACGAGTATTTGAAATGTCGAGATTGCAGGAAAAGTTCAATAAGGAATTGCTCGGCGAGCTTCAGCAAAAGCTGGGCCTGAGCAATCCCTTGCAGGTGCCGCGCATCTCAAAGATTACGCTGAACATGGGTGTAGGCGAGGCCGTGGCCGACAAGAAAGTGCTCGAAAACGCCGTAGCCGACATGACGAGAATTGCCGGGCAGAAGCCGGTCATTACCCTTGCCAGGATATCCGTCGCGGCCTACAAGATTCGGGACGGCTACCCGATCGGCTGCAAGGTAACGTTACGGCGCGAGCGCATGTATGAGTTTCTGGACAGGCTCGTCAATATCGCGATTCCGCGGACACGGGATTTTCGCGGCCTGAGCCCCAGGTCGTTCGACCGCCAGGGAAATTACAGCCTGGGCGTTTCCGAGCAGATCGTATTCCCGGAGATCGATTACGACCATATCGATGCAATCCGTGGAATGGACATAACCATTACGACGACGGCCCACACCGCGGAAGAGGGCCGGGCGCTTTTGGAAGCATTTAACTTTCCATTCAAGAGATAAGAGGGTATGGCAAAGAAGTCGATGATTGAGCGCGAACTGAAGCGGGTAAAGCTCGTCAAGCGTTATGCTGCGAAGCGCGCCGCACTCAAGGAAATTATTCGCAGTACGAAATCGACCGACGAGGAACGGGCATCGGCGCAGGCAAGGCTCAACGCGATGCCGCGGGATGCCAGTCCGACGCGCTTGCGCAGTCGGTGCGCCATCACCGGTCGGCCACATGGCGTTTACAGGAAATTCGGCCTGGGCAGGAACAAGCTGCGAGAAGCAGCAATGAAAGGCGAAATCCCCGGTTTGACGAAAGCCAGCTGGTAGGCGGAGACAGAATATGAGTATGACCGACCCGATCGCCGACATGCTGACTCGAATCCGTAACGGCCAGAAGGCTCGAAAGGTGAGCGTTGCCATACCGTTGTCGAAAGTGAAAGTCGCCGTCGCGAAGGTGCTGAAGGACGAAGGCTATATCGCCGACTACTCCATGGAGGGCGAAGGCGCGAAAGCCGCGCTGAGGGTAGAGCTGAAGTATGTTGAGGGCGTTCCCGTCATCGAGCGGGTGCGGCGGGTAAGCAAGCCCGGCCTTCGCGTATATCGTGACAAAGACAAACTGCCGAAGGTACTTGGCGGTCTCGGTGTCGCGATCGTGTCGACTTCCGCCGGCGTGATGAGTGACAGGCAGGCGAGAAAACAGGGCATTGGTGGTGAGGTCCTCTGCATCGTTTCATAGTGCAGAGAGGCATCGAGGAAAGAGTCTATGTCGAGAGTTGCAAAAGAACCCGTTGAATTGCCGCAGGGCGTCGAGGTCTCCTTGAGTGGAACCAGGGTCACCGTGAATGGCGCCAACGGTTCACTTTGCATGGAGCTGAACTCGGAGGTGGAGCTTGGCCAGGAAGACAGCAACGTGACGGTGAAACCCCGCTCCGGCTCGCGCTTTGCAACGGCCATGTCAGGTACGACCCGCGCGCTCCTGGCAAACATGGTCAAGGGCGTAACTGAGGGGTTCGAGAAAAGGCTGGAATTGCATGGCGTGGGATATCGCGCCCAGTCGCAGGGCAAGAAACTCAATTTGACGCTCGGCTTCTCGCACCCCGTCGATTTCGAGGTACCCGAGGGCATAACGGTCGAGACACCGACCCAGACCGAAATAGTCGTGAAGGGTAATGACAAGCAGTTGGTCGGGCAGGTGGCCGCCGAGATACGTCGCTTCCGCCCGCCGGAGCCATACAAGGGCAAGGGCGTGCGCTACTCGGGCGAGCGAGTACATATCAAGGAAGCGAAGAAGAAATAGACCGATCAGCGAACAGGCAGATATGAAACTGGACAAGAAACGAAGTCGTTTGCGTCGAGCCCGCAAGAGCCGCGCGAAGATTGCGGAGCTGGCGGCGAACCGCTTGAGCGTTCATCGCACGCCGCGCCATATCTATGCGCAAATCATCGCTCCGGACGGCGGGACGGTGCTGGCGTCGGCGTCCACGCTCGAAAAGGATGTGCGTAAGGGCACAAAGGGAACGGGCAATGTAGCGGCGGCAGCGATCGTCGGCGCGCGAATTGCCGAGAAAGCGAAGGCTGCTGGCATAGACACCGTGGCTTTCGACCGCTCCGGATTTCGTTATCACGGTCGCGTCAAGGCGCTCGCAGAGGCAGCCCGCGAAGCGGGATTGAAGTTTTAGTTATGGCAAGAATAGAACAAACACAGAGCACCGACGACCTCCTGGAGAAACTCGTCACGGTGAATCGGGTCGCCAAGGTGGTCAAGGGTGGGCGTCAGTTCGGCTTTACCGCACTGACGGTCGTCGGTGATGGCAATGGTCGGGTCGGCTTCGGGTATGGCAAGGCACGGGAAGTCCCGGTTGCCATTCAAAAAGCAATGCAGTCGGCGCGCAAAAACATGATCAAGATCAACCTGACCAACGAAACCCTTCAATATGCGAAGAAGGGCCGTCACGGCGCGACGCGGGTATATATGCAGCCGGCCTCGGAAGGGACGGGCATCATCGCCGGTGGTGCGATGCGTGCGGTGTTCGAATGTGCGGGCGTGAGAAACGTACTTGCCAAGAGTTACGGATCGCGTAATCCGATCAACGTAGTCCGCGCGACGATTGGCGCGCTTTCGGAGATTCGTTCACCGAAAGAGATCGCGACCAAGCGAGGCAAGAAGGTCAAGGAAATTCTGGCCTGATTGCACAGAGAGTAACGGAACGAAACGATGGCGAAGCCAAAACAGCTAAAAGTAACGCTCTTGAAGAGCCGCTTCGGGCGCCTGAAGAGCCACAAGGCGTGTGTCTCCGGGCTCGGTCTGCGGAGGATCCGCCAGAGCGTCGTTATCGCCGATACGCCGGAGAATCGCGGCATGATCGACAAGGTTTCATACCTCGTTGCTGTTGAGGAAGTCTGACATGCGACTTAATACACTATCCCCGGCCAGGGGCTCGAAGCGGGCCGGCAAGCGGCCCGGGCGCGGCATCTCGGCAGGCCAGGGCAAGACCTGCGGCCGCGGCCAGAAGGGCCAACTGTCTCGTTCGGGCGGTTATCACAAAGTCGGTTTCGAAGGCGGTCAGATGCCGCTGCAGCGCCGCTTGCCGAAAGTAGGATTCAATTCGCGGATGGCGCGGAATACGGCCGAGCTTCGCTTGCACGAGCTGGCGATTCCCGTTGACGAGGTGATCGACATCAAGTGTCTGAAGAAGGCGCGGCTGGTTCCGCAACATGCAAGCAAAGTGAAAGTCATTTTGTCGGGAAAGCTCGACAAAGCAGTGAAGCTCAAAGGTCTCGCCGTGACCAGAGGCGCGCGGGCGGCCATCGAGGCGGCCGGCGGCAGCGTTGAAGACTGAGTAAAGAGAAAGAGACAGGAATGGCGAAGAAGCCGAGACAAAATCCGGCAGACGCAGCGAAGGCCGCGGGCAAACTGAGCGATCTGAAAACCCGCATCATGTTTCTCTTGGGCGCGTTGATCGTCTTCAGGGCCGGCACGTTTATTCCTGTACCGGGAGTCGATCCCGCAGCGCTCGCTGCGTTCTTCGATCAGCAGGCAGGAAACATCCTCGGCCTGTTCAATCTGTTTTCGGGCGGTGCGTTGTCGCGCTTCGGGATATTCGCGCTCGGCATCATGCCTTACATTTCGTCCTCGATCATCATGCAGATGGCCAGCATGATCGTGCCGACGCTGCAGCAGTTGCGAAAAGAGGGCGAATCCGGCAGGCGCAAGATTACCCAATACACGCGTTACGGCACCGTTGCCCTGTCGCTGTTTCAGTCGATCGCCGCCGCGACCTGGCTGCAGAGCCAACCCGGCGTGGTCGTCAATCCGGGTCCGGGCTTCCTGATCACGGCATGTATCACGCTCGTCACAGGAACGATGTTCCTGATGTGGCTCGGTGAGCAAATCACCGAACGCGGCGTCGGCAATGGTATATCGATGATTATTCTCGCAGGCATCGTTGCGGGCGTGCCGGCGGCCGTGGCGGGAACGGCCGAGCTGGTGCGGAACGGCGAGATGTCGCCGGCAACTGCAACGCTGATGATGATCGGTGCGGTTGCGGCAACCACCTTCGTCGTGTACATGGAGCGGGCGCAGCGTCGTATAACGGTCAACTATGCGAGGCGACAGCAAGGCCGGCGACTGTACGCTGCACAGAGCACGCACCTGCCGTTCAAGATAAACATGTCGGGCGTTATTCCGCCGATTTTCGCCTCGAGCATACTCTTGTTCCCGGCGACAATCGCTCAGTTTTTCGGACAGGCAGCCGAACCGAACGCCGTTCAGCGGGCCTTGCAGACCATTGGCGCCAATCTCGGTCCGGGACAACCGATTTATGTGCTGCTGTACGCCGCGATGATCATATTTTTCTGCTTCTTCTACACCGCCCTGGTCTTCAACTCGAGAGACACGGCGGACAATCTGAAGCGGTCCGGCGCTTTCGTGCCAGGCATAAGACCGGGCGCACAGACGGCCGATTACATTGACAGGGTGCTGACACGACTGACGTTCTGGGGCGCCATCTATATTGCCGGCGTCTGTCTGTTGCCGGAACTCGTCCGGATGTTTTATCCCAGCGTACCGTTCAGTTTCGGCGGAACATCTCTGCTGATCCTTGTGGTCGTTACGATGGACTTCATGTCCCAGATGCAGGCTCACGCGATGAGCCATCAGTACGAAGGCATGATGCAAAAGGCCAATCTTCGGCACTACGGACGGAGTGGGGTAGTTCGCTGAGACATTCGGCGAATACAGGAGAACGCTCATGAAAGTCAGAGCTTCAGTCAAAAAAATGTGCAGGAACTGCAAGGTCATTCGCCGCAATGGGGTCGTGCGAGTGATCTGCACCGACGCTCGCCATAAGCAGCGTCAGGGCTAACTACGAGTATTTCAAGTGGCACGTATAGCAGGCATAAACATTCCGTTGAACAAGCACGTCGTGATTTCACTGACGTCGATTTACGGTATCGGGCGGTCGCGCGCGCAGCAGATTTGTGATGCAGCAGGCGTTGCCCCGGACACACAGGTCAAGGATCTGGCGGAGCCGGAGGTGGCCAAGCTGAGGACCGCCGTCGAAAATTTCGTTGTCGAGGGAGACCTTCGGCGTGAGGTCTCAATGAACGTCAAGCGTCTGATGGATCTCGGCTGCTACCGCGGAATCCGCCACAGGCGTGGATTGCCGTTACGTGGACAGCGAACGCGAACAAACGCGCGTACTCGCAAGGGGCCACGGCGGCCGATCAAGCGATAAGCGAACAACCGGAACCGAAAATGGCAGACACAGCAAAACGCAGGAAGGTCAAGAAGCACGTAGTAGATGCGGTCGCGCACATTCATGCTTCCTTCAACAACACGATTATCACGATCACCGATCGGCAGGGGAATGCCCTGTCGTGGGCGACTGCAGGCGGTTGTGGTTTTCGCGGATCACGAAAATCGACGCCGTTCGCAGCACAGGTTGCCTCGGAGAAGGCCGGCCGTGCAGCGCAGGATTGCGGCGTGAAAAACATGGACGTGCGGGTGCGAGGGCCCGGCCCCGGCCGGGAATCGGCCGTTCGCGCCCTGAACGCCCTGGGGTTTCGCATTCAACACATTGAGGACGTGACACCGATTCCTCATAACGGCTGTCGTCCACCGAAACGTCGCCGCGTATAGAGATCAAGTAATGGCAAGATATCTTGGACCAAAATGCAAACTTTCCCGCCGGGAAAGCACCGACCTGTTTCTGAAGAGTGGCGTCAGGCCGCTCGAGTCGAAGTGCAAGCTGGAAGTACCTCCCGGAGGCGCCGCTCAGCGGCGTCCGCGCCTGTCCGACTACGGCCTGCAACTCAGAGAGAAGCAAAAGCTTCGCCGCATGTACGGTGTCCTCGAACGTCAGTTTCGTAATTACTACAAGAGAGCTGCCCAACTCAAGGGCTCCACGGGCGAAAACCTGCTGCGGCTCCTGGAGGGGCGGCTGGACAACGTCGTCTACCGAATGGGCTTTGCCGCGACGCGTGCCGAGGCCCGTCAGCTCGTCAGCCACAAGGGCATTGAGGTAAATGGCGAAATCGTCAACATTCCTTCGGCGCAGGTGAATGCGGGCGACGCTGTCGGCGTCCGCGAAAAAGCCAGAAAACAACTTCGCATCAAGAATGCATTGGAAATTGCAAGCCAGGTCGGGTTACCGGACTGGGTGGACGTTGATGCGAAAAAGATGGCGGGTGTATTGAAGTCGTTGCCGGATCGGGAAGACATTCTACCCGACATCAACGAAAACCTAGTCGTCGAGCTGTACTCGAAATAGTCAGGAGGGTATTTACCCATGCAGGAATCCGTACATGAATTTCTAAAGCCGCGCGTCGTAAAAGTCTCGCCGGTCAGCAACTTGCACGCAAAGGTCACGATCGAGCCGTTTGAGCGCGGCTACGGCCATACGCTCGGTAATGCGCTTCGGCGAATCCTGCTTTCTTCCATGCCGGGCGCGGCGATCGTCGAAGCCGAGATCGACGGCGTATTGCATGAGTACACCAGCATTGAAGGAGTACAGGAAGATGTCGTCGACATTCTCCTGAACCTCAAGCAGGTTGCCGTGCGCATGCATACGCGCGAGACGGCGGAACTTCGGATTTCCAAGAAGGGACCCGGGCCCGTAACCGGCGCCGACATTCAGCTCGACCATGACGTAGAGATCATGAATCCCGACATGGTCATTGCCAACCTGACCAAGGAAGGCGAACTGAACATGGTGCTCAAGGTCGCACGCGGCCGCGGTTACCGGCCGGCAACTCAGCGCCCGGCATTCGAGGAGCAGTCGGGGCCGATTGGCCGTCTGCAACTCGACGCGTCATTCAGCCCGGTTCATCGGGTCACGTACAACGTCGAAGCTGCGCGTGTCGAACAACGCACCGATCTCGACAAGCTGATCATCGATATCGAAACCAACGGCACGATCGATCCGGAAGAGGCCATCCGCCGCGCAGGCAGCATCCTCAAGGACCAGTTGTCCGTATTCGTCGATCTGCAGGGCCAGGAAGAGGGCGCCGGCCAGATGGCGGAGAATCAGATCGATCCGATTCTGCTGCGGCCGGTCGACGAGCTCGAACTGACAGTCCGTTCCGCGAACTGTCTCAAGGCCGAGAACATCATGTACATCGGTGACCTCGTACAGCGTACCGAGGTGGAGCTTCTGCGAACGCCGAATCTCGGCAAGAAGTCGCTCACCGAGATAAAGGAAGTTCTGGAAGGTCACGGCCTCGGGCTGGGCATGCGGTTGGAAAACTGGCCGCCGGCGAGTCTGCGTCCGGAGCATGAGCTGGTTATATAGGAAAAGGCACACACCATGCGCCACAGGAAATCCGGCCGAAGACTGGGCCGCAACAGCTCACATCGCAAAGCCATGTTTCGCAACATGGCCGCATCGCTGCTGCGCCATGAAACGATCAAGACGACGCTGCCCAAGGCCAAGGAGTTGCGCCGCGTGGTCGAGCCGCTCATCACGCTGGCCAGGGAGGACGGTGTTGCCAGGCGCCGCCAGGCCTTCGATCGCCTGCGCGACAAGGAGGCCGTCGGCAAGCTGTTCAAGGACGTCGGTCCGCGGTTCAAGGACCGGCCCGGCGGTTATCTCAGGATCCTCAAGACCGGCCCGAGACCGGGTGACGCGGCGCCGATGGCCATCGTACAGCTCGTCGACGGGCCGGCAGCCGAAGCCGAAGAATAATTGCGCCCCGATCGGACCGGCTCGTCCACCGAAGTCGCGGTCCGGTCGCACGCGTTTACATAATCGGTCTCGGTCCTTTCAATGGGTCGTCAGGCCCGAATCATGTCTATCCGGGGTCACCCTCTCCGGCTCATAACTAACTGATTTAGAAAGAAAACGTCGGGAGTTTCAGGTCTTGTGAGCCTCCTCACAGCCTTTCGGCGACGTTGTGACTATTCTTTCGGCTGGTTCGTATTGGGGACGAATGATTAGCAAGGAATCCGCTTTTGACGATTGCGTCGTACTGGACAAGGACGCCTTTGACCCCGATGCCGTATTTCTGGACGACATCGTCGATGACAAGGTGCTGCCGTATCTGAGTCTGGCCGTCGACGGCCTCAACACCTCGGAGGAGCGCGCAGCCGGCAGGCTCGAAATGCGTCCCGAAGACGCATCGGAGACCATTAAAGCCTCGACGACAATGCCCGTAGCCACGCTGGATCCCGAGGAACTCGAGGTTTACGGCTGGGAATCGTCACTGTGGAGGAAGATCAGGGGCTACCTGGGATTCTGACTCTGACTTTCTGGTAAAGAGGGGCCGGACCGTTATTCGATCCGGCCCCCTTCTCGTTGCGTCCGGCAACGCCGGGTTCTTTTATCCGCGAGAACCATCGTCTAGACTGCTTCGATGGCCGGCGACTTCAAGAACAAATCCGTGATTATCACAGGTGGCTCCGAAGGCGTTGGCGCAGCCACCGCCCGGTTGTTTGCCGAGCACGGCGCCAACCTGTTTCTGGTTGCGCGAAGCAAGAAAAACCTCGAAAGGATTGCAGAGAAACTCCGCGACAAGACACGGGTGGAGATCTGCGCCATGGACGTCTCCGACACCGATGCCTGCGTCAATCTCTTCAAGAAGGCAGAGTTCGAGTTCGGCAATATCAACATCCTGGTGAATAACGCGGGCTGTCATGAGCGCGGAACCGTGGATACTGTCTCGGTCGACGAACTGGGCGCGATGATCGATGTCAACCTGAGAGCACCGATCATCCTTTGCCGGCTTGCCCTCAAGTACCTGAAGCAGGCCGGCGACGGCGCGATCATCAACGTCGCGTCGCTGGCCGGCCGGACACCGGTGCCGGGGGCAGCCACTTATTGCGCCAGCAAGGCAGGGCTCCGGGCATTCACCTTTGCCCTCGGCGAGGAACTAAGGGGCAGCGGAATCAAGCTGGCGGCGGTCTCTCCCGGGCCGATCGACACCGGCTTCATCATGTCCAATATCGATGTCGTCACGGACATCACGTTTTCGCAGCCGATGAGCACGGCCGACGAAGTCGCGGAGGTGATCCTCAGCCTCGTGGGTAACAACAAGCGGGAGCGATCGATGCCGCCGATCAGCGGCCTGCTGACAACTCTGACCTATCTCTTCCCCGGACTCGGGCGTCTGGCGCAGCCGCTCCTGATCCGCAGGGGGCGCAGCGTCAAGAGAAAGTTGAAGGCCCGGATGCGTAAGATGGAGGAGGAACAGAGCGCGTGAACTTTCATCTTGCGCAGGTGAACATCGCGATCGCCAGGTACTCGTACGTCGACCCACGCCTCGCCGGATTCGTCGATAACCTCGACAGGGTCTATGCCCTTGCCGAATCGATGCCCGGATTCGTCTGGCGGCACGTCAGCGTCAACAACGACGCGCAAGCCAAACGGGTCTTCGGCGAGCCCGAGTTGATCTTCAACATGTCTCTCTGGAAAACAAAACAGGCATTGTTCGACTTCGTATACAAGAGTGATCACGCCGATATCCTGCGCCGGCGAGCCGAGTGGTTCATTCCCCAGAACCGGCCGATCATGGCGCTCTGGTGGCAGCCGGCCGGCACGATTCCGTCCATCATGGAAGCCCGACATCGCCTCGAGCGCCTCGAGCAGGCCGGGCCGACCGAAGACGCGTTTACCTTTGGCAGCTTCTTCGATCCGCCGGCGGGCGAGGTGGTCGCGCATGGCTGAGAGACTCGACCAAAGCGAGATTCAGGAAGCGCTGGCCGGGCTGGATGGCTGGACCGCCGAAGATGGCAAACTAAAGCGGGACTTCAGGTTCACAGATTTCGTCGAAGCATTCGGGTTCATGACCAGGGCCGCGATCGAGGCCGAGAAGATGAACCATCATCCCGAGTGGTTCAATGTCTACAGCAAGGTCAACGTGGAGCTCGTGACGCATGACGCCGGCGGCATCACCAGCCTCGATGTTGACCTCGCCCGGAAAATGAACGAGCTCGCGCAGGCGGGGCGACGCTGAGACGGGCTACGGACCTGCAAATGCGGTCCGCGTAAGATTCTCGCAGCCGTCTTCGAGAACGCGCACGTCATCCTCGATTCGAACGCCGCCGAACGGCCTTAGCCAGTCGACCTTGTCGTGGTCGACCATGGCGGCGCCGGGCGTTCCCTTCAGGTTTTCCAGGAGCATGTCGATCACATAGATGCCCGGCTCTATCGTCAGCACCTGGTCCACCTCGAGCGTCCTCGTCAGGCGCAGAAAGGGGTGGCCGCTGGGTCGGTCGATCGTACTGCCCGTCTCGTTTTCCATGAACCCGCCTACGTCATGCACCTGGACCCCGATCAGGTGACCGAGACCGTGTGGAAAAAACGCCGACGTGACCCCGTTTTCGATGAGCGCGTCGATGCTTCCGGACACCAGACCGGCGGCGACCAGGAATTCGGCGATCTTTCGATGCGCGAGCAGATGCAGGTCCTTGAAGTCGGTCCCCGCCTTCACCTCACTCACGAGTTCGAGTTGCAATGCATCGAAGCCCTGGATGAACGCTTCGAAAGCGCCGTCGTCGTGTGAATAGGTCCGTGTGATGTCGGAGGCATAGCCGTTTACGCTTGCGCCGGCGTCGATCAGGAACGACCGGATTTCGGCGGGAGCCCTGTGTGCCTGCATCTGATAATGCAGGATTGCGCCGTTTTCGTTCAGCGCGATGATATTGCCGTACGGCAGTTCGTTTTCCGAATGTTCGACGGCCCGGCAGTAGGCCAGATGGATATCATATTCCGATCCGCCGGCGCGAAACGCCGCTTCGGCGGCCCGGTGCCCGCGCACGCTGCGACGGGATGCGGCACGCATGCACGCCAGCTCGTAACCCGTCTTTACGCCGCGCGCATAATGCAGAATGTTGATTGCAGATGCCGGATTTATCCGATCGATGCCGAAGGCCAGTGCTTCATCATCGACCTCACCGATCAGAATACACTTGTCACGGGCCTGCGGCAGATGTCGCGCGATGTCCTCGATCGAATGCACGACCCGAACATCGAATTGGTCGGTCCAGTACCCTTCCGGATCGGACGGCGGCGTGTGCCAGTAGTCGCGCTCCTGGTAATAGACGAGGACCGGCAATTCTCCCGGCGTATGGATCAGGAAGCAATACGGATTCGACGTCAGCGGCAGCCAGGCGATGAAGTGAGGATTGGCCTTGAACGGATAGGGGTAGTCGTCCAGGAACGCGACCTTCGGCGCACCCGAGAAAATGACCGCATGGCTGGCGCCCGCTCTCTCGAGCGCATGGTCGTGCCGTGCCCTGACTGCCTCGATATGTGCCGGGTAAAGCTCGGCGAGTTCCGCATCATTCGTGCTCATGGAGTGCATCATAAGCGAAGCGGGCTGCCTCAGCGAGCCAGTGACCTCGCCCGGATTCGCCGGCCGACAAGGCCCGGACACAGTTTCAATCCCCGGACAATCTAGGCATCATTCGTGGTTTTCCAGCGTGGCCCGGAGATATGCATGAACAAAAACTACATTCGACCCGCCCTTTTGGCGATGATCGCGGTGGCTAGCCAGTCGGCGATGGCACAAGGCTTCGACCGCGTATCCGGTCAACCGTTTGCGTCCCGGTCGGAAGTCATCGCGCCGCACGCAATGGCAGCGACAAGTCAGCCGCTCGCTACGCAGATTGCGCTGGATATCCTGAAAGCCGGCGGCAGCGCCGTCGATGCGGCCATCGCTGCAAACGCAGCGCTCGGTCTGGTCGAACCGACGGGTTGTGGCATCGGCGGTGACCTGTTCGCCATCGTCTGGGACGCCGATAAGAACGAGCTGACCGGCCTCAACGCCTCCGGGCGATCGCCGCAGTCACTCACCCTCGACTATTTCACGGAGAAAGGCCTGACCCGGATCGGTCCCAAGGGACCGCTGACCGTCAGCGTGCCAGGCGCAGTCGACGGCTGGTTCGAACTGCATGCCCGATACGGCCGCTTGCCGATGCCAGACCTGCTGGCGCCGGCGATTGCCTACGCGGAGGACGGTTTCCCGGTATCGGAGTACATCGCGCTGGCGTGGGCGCGGGGCGCCGAACGACTCAAGGATTATCCCGGATTCGCCGATACCTTCATGCCGGGGGGCAGAGCGCCCGAAAAAGGCGAGGTTTTCAGAAATCCACGCCTGGCGACGACGTACAGGACGATTGCCGACGAGGGCCGGGATGCCTTCTATGAGGGTGAGATCGCGAGAAAGATCGACTCCTACATGACCGAACACGGCGGCTTTCTCCGTTACGAGGACCTCGCCGCGCACAAGTCGGAGTGGGTTGCCCCCGTCTCGACCAGCTACCGCGGCCATGACATTTACGAGCTGCCGCCCAACGGGCAGGGTATCGCGGCATTGCAACTGCTTAACCTGCTCGAAGGATTCGATCTCGAGAGCATGGGGTTCGGTAGCGCGCAGTACATTCATACTTTCGTCGAAGCGAAGAAACTCGTCTATGAGGACCGCGCAAAATACTACGCCGACATGGACTTTGCCGACGTCCCCGTCGAACGACTGATCTCCAAGGAATACGCCGGCGAGCGCCGGGAGCTGATCGCCAAAAATAAAGCGGCGTTGAGCTACCCTGCCGGCGACGACCTGCTGGAAGCCGGCGATACGATCTATCTCACCGTGGCGGACAAGGACGGCAACATGGTTTCCCTGATCCAGAGCAACTACGGCGGTCTCGGCTCCGGCATGACGCCGGGAGACCTGGGTTTCATCCTGCAGGATCGCGGCGAGTTGTTCAGTCTGGTCGATGGACACGCCAACGTCATCGAACCGGGCAAGCGGCCTTTCCACACGATCATCCCTGCATTCATCATGAAAGACGGCCGACCCTGGATGAGTTTCGGCCTGATGGGCGGTGCCATGCAGCCGCAGGGCCACGCACAGATCGTCGTCAACATGATCGACTTCGGCATGAACCTGCAGGAAGCCGGGGATGCCGCGCGTATCCGTCACCGGGGCTCGTCGCAGCCGACCGATGAGGTCATGACGGACGGCGGCACCGTTTATCTCGAGAGCGGCTTCTCCGACGAGACAAGGGATGCGCTTAGCGCCATGGGCCACACCGTGTCCTCCGATATCGGCATCTACGGCGGCTACCAGGCCATCAAGCTGGACGCCGCGCAGGGCGTCTATTACGGTGCATCCGAGTCCCGCAAGGACGGCCAGGCAGCCGGCTACTGAGGACAGGCAATCAGCCATATGAGCCAGGACATCTATCTCACCGGCATCACGACGACCGGAACGCCCCATATCGGCAACTATGTCGGCGCCATCCGCCCCGGCATCGCGGCGAGCAAGGATGCCAGGAACAAGAACTACTATTTCCTCGCGGACCTGCACGCACTGGCCAAGGCCGAAGACCCGAAGACAATAAATTCTTCGACGCTCAAGATCGCGGCGGCCTGGCTGGCCCTCGGTCTGGACACGGACCACGCCATGTTCTACCGGCAGTCCGACATACCGGAGATCACCGAGCTGACCTGGATTCTGACCAGCATGACGGCCAAGGGCCTCATGAACCGGGCGCACTCGTATAAAGCGATGGTGCAGGCAAACGAAGACAACGGCAGCCGCGACCCCGACAAGGGAATCAACATGGCGCTATACAGCTATCCGATATTGATGGCCGCCGACATCCTGATGTTCAAGAGCACCAAAGTGCCGGTCGGCCGCGACCAGAAGCAGCATGTCGAGATGACCCGTGACATCGCGCAACGCTTCAACCACCACTTCGGCGAGCTGCTGGTCGTGCCCGAGGCGGTCATCGACGACAACACCGCCGTTCTCAAAGGCCTGGATGGTCGAAAGATGAGCAAGAGCTACAACAACATCATCCCGTTATTCGTGGACGAAAAAGGCCTGCGCAAGCTCATCATGAAGATCAAGACCAACAGCCTGGAACCCGGAGAACCCAAAGACACCGGAGACTCGACCCTCTTTGATATATACAAGGCATTCGCCACGGAAGACGAAGTCAAGGACATCGAGGGAAAATACGCCGAGGGCATTTCCTGGGGCGACATGAAACAGATCCTGTTCGAATGCATCAACGACCAGATCAAGCCGGCTCGCGATGAATACCAGCGACTCATGGACGATCCCGGCATCGTCGAGCAGGAACTAAGAATGGGCGCTGAGAAAGCGCGAACGATCTCGGTTCCTTACCTCGAAGAGATCAGATACGCCGTCGGCATCCGCAAGCTCGGCTAGCACCGGCGGGATCCAAAAAGACCACTCAGTACCAGGCAACATCAAGCAGGGAACAGCCCAACATGTCAGACAATGAGGAAAAACGAGTCCCCTGGATCCTCTGGCCCTTCTACGCCGTCTGGCGCCTCATGACCCTCATCCTCAACATCACCGGCCGCATCATCTGCGCATTGATCGGCCTCGCACTGATGGCCGCCGGGGTCGCCGTCACGCTGAGCGTCGTCGCAGCACCCATTGGCATACCCGTCGCCGCATTCGGTTTCCTGCTCCTCGTGCGAGCACTGTTCTGATCCGGCTAAGCCAGGCTCATCAGGCTGCTCCGAATAGCATAGCGAACCTGATCGAGCAGGCGGGGTTACTCCCGCATGACTGATATCCTTCCTTCCTCGTGGTGTATATTCTTCTCTCAGATACTCAGTATTTCAGGCACTTAGCAATGCCCAAGCA
>JBHHWI010000053.1:0-20887 GCA_046756445.1 Woeseia sp.
TCGTTGTCAATGATCTCGGGCGGTCTCGTGCAATCTTCGGGCTATTCCGCCGCTCCGCCGCTCTGATACCAGCGATCGATGATCGCACGTTCCTCTTCGGTCATTTGTGTCAGGTTGCCGATCGGCATCACCCTGGTTACGACGGTCTGCTGATGAATACGAAAAGCATCTTCGACAATCTGGTCATCGCTATCGAGGATGACACCGCCGGGCGCAGCCGGGAACGCGAAATGCGTCGGCGCCGCCGAATGGCAAGTCGTGCATCTCTCGAGAATCACGGATCGCACCCGCTCGAAGTCGACACCCTGCTCTCCTGCCGCGGCCCTCGATTTCGGCGCAATCGCGGCGGCGACGGCCAGCAGGATCAGGACAGCTGCGATGACGGGCACCGGCGACGCCTTGCCCCTGTGGCGGGCGATAAAGTAGGCGCGAATCAGGGCCCCGGCCAGGGAGATCGCAATCAGGATGAGCCAGTTGTATTCGTGACCATAGGTCATCGCATAGTGATTGCTGATCATGACGAACAGCACCGGCAAGGTGAAGTAAGTGTTGTGCACCGAGCGTTGCTTCGCCCTAATACCCGGACCCGGGTCCGGTTCGTGGCCGCGGCTGGCCACATCGATCATTTGGCGCTGGCCTGGAATGATCACGAAAAAAACGTTGGCGACCATGATCGTCCCGAGCACGGCGCCGAAGTGTATATACGCGCCGCGCCCGCTGTATAACTGGCACAGTCCCCAGGCGAGGATACCGATAAGGACTAACAATACGGAGCCGAGTGTGATCTCGTCCCTGCCCAGCGGCGACCTGCACAGCAGGTCATAGACGATCCAGCCGCCCGCGAGGACGGCAACGGCGACGCCGATTGCGGCCGTATTTGACAGCTCCGCAACCGCGGGATCGATGAGGTAGACCTCGGCGCCATACCAGTAGATCAGCGCAAGCAGGAACATGCCGGACATCCAGGTCGTGTAAGCCTCCCATTTGAACCAGTGCAATGTGTCCGGCAGCTCGGGCGGTGCGACCTTGTACTTCCGTGCGTGATAGAAGCCGCCGCCGTGCACCGACCACAACTCGCCGCCGATGCCGCCGGTCTCGTCGGACGAATCACCGACGGCTTGCAGGTGATTGTCGAGCCACACGAAGTAGAAGGAGGAGCCGATCCAGGCGATTCCGGAGATGAAATGCAGCCATCGCGCAAGGATGTTCAGCCACTCGACTATGTATGCGTCCATTCCGGTTCTTTATTCTTATTCGTGAAGAACAGTTACGTTTTCGGGGAATTCCTCGCCGGCCGACTTCGCTTGCGTGATTTGCAGTATCTCCGCCGCAACGGCAATCGCAATTTCTGCGGGTTTCTTGCCGCCGATCCCGCCGATGCCGATCGGACAGGTCATTCTGTCGATGCATGACTGCGACAGCCCTTGTTGACGCAATCGCTTCTCGAAGTTGCGTCGTTTCGATACCGAGCCGATCAGCCCGCAATAGGCGAAGTCGCCTCGACTCAGGACCTGATAGACGATCTGCTGGTCGAGCGGGTGACTGTAGGTCATCACCAGGTAGCAGCTACCCGGCGGCATTGCCGCGGCTTCGAGCTCGGGCCTGTCGGTCTCGACTGTCTGGACGTTGCCGGGCGTGGTATCCGGAAAAATGTCTCTTCTGCTGTCGATCCAGCGAATATTGCAGTCCAATCCCGACAGCGTCTTCACGGTCGCGGCGCCGACATGTCCCGCGCCGAAGACTGCTATATGCAGGGTGCTGCCGACGATCGGTTCGAAGAACGCGTCATTGACGCGCTGTGCAGTCTCGTTTTGCCTCAGAATCCGAACAGCTTCGATCAGCAAATCTTCATCCGCGTTTTGACCTTCGGGAAAGAGGCACTCGCCTCCGCCGGTGATCAGATACTTCCGGTTCGACGCCGTCACCAGAACAACCGGCTCTCTGCGTTGGTAGACCTTTTGCAACGCGTCAAGCCATGACGGCTTTTCAGCGCAAAATGACTCGAACAGGACCTCGACCACACCGCCGCAACACTGTCCCAGGTTGGCGCCGAGCGATATCTTGCGTAAAGCCGATCCATCTTCCTTTTTCCGCAAGCGTTCACAGGCCATTTGCGCACATTGGTATTCGAGTTGTCCGCCACCGATCGTGCCGATGGTCTCACGGGCGGTCACCAGCATCTTCGCGCCGGTTTCCCGGGGCGCCGAACCCCGGACACCCGCAATGGTCACCAGCGCGCAGGCGTTGCCGCACTCGAGCTGCTCGCGCAGATCGTCAATCCACTCGTTCACGACGCGCCCGCCTGCACCGACGTCACCGCGCGCAGCACCGATTCGGGCGTCGCCGGGGCGTCCAGGTGTGGCCGGCACCCGTCGCCGCCGACGCTCGCGACCGCATCCCGGATGGCATAGAACACGGACAGTCCCAGCATCAGAGGTGGCTCGCCGACCGCCTTGGAACGGTAGATCGTCTTCTCGCGATTCGTCCCGGACTCCAGCATGGTGGCCCTGAAATCCACGGCGAGATCCGAGCAGGCCGGGATCTTGTAGGTCGAGGGCGCATGGGTCTTGAGCTCGCCGCCCTCCCACCAGAGCTCCTCGGAGGTCAGCCATCCCGCTCCCTGGACAAAACCTCCCTCGATCTGTCCCATGTCGATCGCCGGATTGAGCGACTCGCCGCAATCGTGCAGGATATCGACCCGCAGTACACGGTACTCGCCCGTCAGGGTGTCGATAATGACTTCGGATACCGCCGCGCCGTAGGCGTAGTAGAAAAACGGCCGCCCGGTGAATGTCGAGCGGTCGTAGTTGATCTTCGGCGTGCGGTAAAAGCCGGTTGCCGACAGTGAAATCCGGGCGAACCAGGCGCGCTGCACAAGCGCTTCGAAACTGATGCTCTCATGGCCGATCCGGACCTCGTTGTCGATAAACTCGATGTCCTTCTGTGCGACCTTGAAATGCTCTGCGGCAAACCTGATCAGCCGCTTTTTGATCTTTGCAGCGGCAGCCTGTGCCGCCTTGCCGTTCAGATCCGAACCGCTCGACGCTGCCGTCGCGGACGCGTTCGGAACCTTGCTCGTGTCTGATGCTGTAATCTTGATACGGTCGATGTCGATCTGGAATTCTTCTGCAACGACCTGCGCCACCTTGGTAAACAGCCCCTGACCCATCTCGGTGCCGCCATGATTCAGGTGGACCGTGCCATCGGTGTATACGTGCACCAGGGCGCCGGCCTGGTTCAGATGCGTCGCCGTGAACGAAATGCCGAATTTGACCGGGGTCAACGCGATGCCGCGCTTCAAAATCTCGTTGGCTTCGTTGAACTCCCGGATCTGCCTGCGGCGTTCCTGATAATCGGCGCTTTGCTCGACCCCGGAAACGACTTCGTCGATGACGTTGTCCTCGATCGTTTGCAGATACGGCGTTACGTTTCTCTCGCCGATCCCATAGAAATTTCTCCTTCGAACCTCGAGCGGGTCCTTGCCGAGAAAACGCGCTATTTCGTCGACGACATACTCGATGGCAAACATCCCCTGCGGTCCGCCGAAGCCGCGAAACGCCGTATTGGACACCGTATGCGTCTTGCAGCGGTGCGAGACTATCCTGACGTTTTCGAGGTAATAGGCGTTGTCGCAGTGAAATATCGTTCGATCGTTGATTGCCCCCGACAGATCCGCGGACATCCCGCAGCGGGACGCAAACATGAATTCGATGCCCCCGATCCGTCCCGTGTGGTCGAAGCCGACGTCGTAGTCGATGACGAAGTCATGGCGCTTGCCCGTCATGACCATGTCGTCGTCGCGATCCAGGCGCAGCTTGCAGGGGCGGCCCGTCCTGCTCGCCATCAGTGCTGCAATGCAGGCGATCAGCGCGGGTTGGCTTTCCTTGCCGCCGAATGCGCCGCCCATGCGACGGCATTCGACGACCACGTCCTTGGCCTGCCTGCCGATCGCATGAGCCACCAGGCGCTGTATCTCGCCGGGATGCTGCGTGGAGCTGCACACGTACAGATCGCCGTCCTCTGCGGGCAATGCGGTGGCGATCTGACCCTCGAGGTACAGGTGGTCCTGACCGCCCAGCCGGAGGCTGCCTTTCAGGCGATTTTCCGCAGACGACAGGGCGGCCTTGCTGTCGCCGCGATCGATCGTCTCGGACGGTAATACAAAAGACTCCCTGGCGACCGCGGTGCGCGCGTCGAGTATGGGCTCGAGATCCTGGTAGTCGATCTTCGCGAGCGTTGCCGCGACTCTGGCCTGCTCGACCGTGCGCGCCGCGACGGCGAACACGGACTGACCCACATATTGCACCAGCCCGGGAGCGAAGATCGGATCGTCGGCAATGACCGGCCCACAATTGTTCTCGCCGGCGATATCGTCGGCGGTCATCACATCGACGACACCGGGCGCCTGGCGAACTGCCCCCAGATCCAAGTTCCTGATCTTCGCGTGTGATCTGGCGCTCATGCCGACGGCCAGGTGCAGCATGTCGCGCGGCTCCAGCATGTCGTCCGTATACAGCGCTTCGCCGCTGACATGCAGGCGTCCGCTTTCGTGCGGTATCGGACTGCCGACGGCCCCGGCAATCCTGCGGCCCGTCTCTTTCCGGCCCGGGTACGTTCTAACGTCCATAATCGTACACCCGGGGCGGCGGGTTGCTGCCCGTGTCCAGATAAAAGCGCTTCAGAAGGTTGCCGCAGATCGTCCGGCGATAGTCGGCCGTCGAGCGCATATCGGTGATCGGGCTGAAGTCCTTATCGAGCGCCTCGATACCGGCGTGCAGCGTTTCTTCGTTCCAGCCTTTGTCCCGCAACGTCTCTTCGCAGTGAATCGCGCGCTTCGGCACCGCCGCCAGACCGCCATATGCGATTCGAACTTCGCTGATACCACGACCGTTCAGTCTTAGCGCGTAGGCCCCACACACCGCCGAGATATCCTGGTCGAAACGCTTGGACACCTTGTAACTTTGCACGTACGCATCGTTTTCGCGCAGCGGCACTAGGACGCGCTCCAGAAATTCCCCGCGTTCCAATGCGGTCTTCTGATAACCAACGTAGAAATCGCTGAGCGACATCTCCCTCGTGCGGCTGCCCCGCCGAAGGATCAACATGGTATCGACAACCATGAGCGCCGGCATCGAATCACCGATCGGCGACCCGTTCGCGATGTTGCCACCGAGCGTGCCGGCATTGCGGATCGGCGGAGAGGCGAACCGGAGGAACAGTTCTTCGAACTCCGGATATTGTTCGATGATCGGCAGCATCGCGTCCGTCAGACATACGGCTGCGCCGATATCGATATGCGTGCCGGTTACGTTCAGCTCTCCGAGCTCGCTGACGTTTCCCGTATAAATAACCGTGTCCAGGACCTGGTGCTGCTTGGTGACCCAAAGAGCGATATCCGTTCCTCCGGCCAGGATCACCGCATCCGGATGGGTTTCGATGAGGCTTGCCAGCTCATCGACGTTTCGCGGCGAGTAAAACTTGCGCCCGCCATGCTCGATCGACAGCATCGCCGGCCGCCTGGCGGATTTCAGCAACTCGACCTTTTTCTTTTCGTCCGCGCCGGGCCTGCCTTTCGGCCTGTGTGGCTCCTCCATCCACGAACCCTTGACCGTCTCACACGCATACATTCTTCGGGCGGCCTCGATGATCGGCCGGTAGCCCGTGCAGCGGCACAGATTCCCGGCAAGCGCGTCGTCGATCTCACGCCTGCCGGGCGCCGCAGCGTTTTTGTACAGGGCGAACAGGGACATGATGAATCCCGGCGTGCAAAAACCGCATTGTGATCCGTGGCAATCGACCATCGCCTGTTGCACGGGATGAAGCGTGCCGTCATCGCGCCGCAGATTTTCAACGGTGATCAGCTCCCGCCCGTCGAGGGTCGGCAGGAACTGAATACAGGAATTGGTCGCCCGGACGTCGAGACGATTGCCGGAGCTGTCTATCTCTGCAATCGCAATGGCGCAGGCGCCACAATCGCCTTCGGCGCACCCTTCCTTGGTGCCGGTCTTTCGCAGGTCTTCGCGAAGGTATTGCAGGACAGTGCGCGTCGGGTCGGGGTTTCGAATCTCGACGAGTCGCCCATCAAGCACAAAACGAATGGTGTCGGCGTTCATCGGAGCTAACTTCCGCGGTAGGTCGTGTAACTCCACGGAGATACGAGTAACGGCACATGGTAGTGCGGGTCATTGGCAAGCGAGAAACGAATGACGACCTCGTCGAGAAACGGCGGATCGTCTGCCACGGCCGTATCCGCAAAATACGGCCCCACCGCGAATTCGAGCTCGTAATTGCCGGCTCGAAAAGTATCGCCTTCGAGAAGTGGCTGGTCCGTACGGCCATCGACATTGGTTACGGATGTCGCAACGAGATGCCTGCCGTTCTCCAGCGAGAAGAGTTTTACGGAAATACCGGCTCCGGGAATGCCGCGGGCCGTGTCCAGTACGTGTGTGGTCAAGCGTCCCATGAGCCCTCAATATTAGCCTGAATATTGCACCAGTTGGCGCGATTCGCCGCGGACTATGCTAATTTTGCGGCGAATAAGAACCACAATGCGGGGGAACGATATGCCGGGCGACAGGATTTCGCGCCGACTCTTCATGCGGGGTACGGGCTCACTCGCTGCCATACTGGCCCTCTCGGAGTCCGCCTGCACGGCGAGAGACCAAAGCCACACTCTTGAAATCCTCTCACCGACCGAAGCGCGGGAGTTCGATGCAATTGCCGCGCGCATACTGCCGACTACAGATACGCCCGGCGCCCGTGAGGCCGGCGTCATCTATTTCATGGACAAAGCGTTCGGATCCATAATGGCTGACGATCTTCCGGGCGCGCGCCGGGGTCTCGCCGATTTCCAGGCCGGTATAGCAACCGCTTATCCCGGTGCCGAGTCATTCTCGGACCTGGATGAGTCCGATCAGGATGATTATCTGCGATCGCATGAGCGTTCGGCATTCTTTGCGCAGATGCGCTTCATGACGCTTTGTGGGTTCTTTGCCATGAGTTCCTATGGCGGTAATCGCGATAACGTCGGTTGGGAGCTGATCGGATTCGACGGGCACCACGGTGCCTGGCAGCCGCCATTCGGCCACTACGATGCCGAGTACATGCGGGAGCAGAATGATGGCGAATGAAACCGCCGCCAGATTCCGCACACGCGAGCCCGTGGACTTCGCCATCGTCGGCTCCGGATCAGCCGGCGGCATCATTGCGAAAGAGCTTGCGACGGCGGGTTTCGATGTCGTTCTCTTCGAGCAGGGCCCGTACCGCAGGCCGGAACAATTCACCCACGACGAGCTATCCGTGGTCTATTACAACGAGCTTCTCGGCGGCCCCCCCGAAGTCCACCAGCAGACTTTTCGAAGCGACGAAAGCAAGGTCGCCACCGTTCTCGAATCACATTTACCGGCCGAGTACGCGCAAACGGTCGGCGGCGGCAGCGTACACTTCTCGGGCAACTTCTGGCGGTTCCGGGACATCGATTTCAATGAGCGGTCCGTGCTCGGAGCAATCAGCGGCACGAACTTTGCGGACTGGCCGATCAGCTATGACGATATCGAGCCCTACTACACCCGGGTCGAGCGGGAGATCGGTGTCTCGGGGGCCCCGGGGCCGTTCGATTCACCGCGCTCACAGCCCTTTCCGATGCCGCCCGTGCCGATCAAATCGGCCGGCGTGTTGCTCGAACGCGGCGCCAAAAAGCTCGGCCTGCACGCGCAGGTAGAGCCGCTGGCAATCCTGTCCAGGCCGTTCAATGGCCGCCCGGCCTGCATCAACTGCGGCTATTGCATGGGCTTCGGCTGCGAGGTGGGCGCCAAATCATCCACGCTGGCAACCATGATCCCGCTGGCCGAGACAAGCGGTCACTGCGAGTTGCGCAGCCGATGCGCTGTATTTCGTCTCCAAACAGACGCAAGCGGCAGAGTCAGTGAAGTCCTCTACTACGATTCCGCCGGGAATGAGCAGTCTCAAAAGGCCAGAGCCGTCATCGTGTGCGCCAACGGCGCCGAGACGCCCCGGCTGTTGCTGAACTCCGCGAACGACAGTTTCCCCGACGGCCTGGCCAATTCAAGCGCCTTCGTTGGCAAGAACCTGATGTTGAACGGCCATTCGGTCGCAGAGGGCCTCTTCGAGCATCCGCTGAACGAATACAGAGGCGTTCAGGTAACGCGCATCATCCACGACTTCTACGAGTCGGACTCGGGGCGGGGCTTCTACGGCGGCGGCGGCATCGACGCGCGTCCGCTGTTCGCGGCTACCCCGATCAATTTCGCGAACTTCAGTATCCCGCCCGGCGCTCCCCGCTGGGGCGCCGAGTACAAAGACATGCTGGCATCGAACTTCCGGCACCAGATGACCATTGTCGGCAGCACGACGTCGCTGGCGGTTGACAGCAATAACATTTCGATCGATCCGACGCACAGGGATCCCTGGGGCCGGCCGTCGATCAGGATGACGTACACAGACCATCCGGATGACCTGGCGATGTGCGAATTTCTTCAGGACCGGACGATGGAGCTTTTCGATGCGGCCGGCGCGATTCGCTCATGGCGCTATCCCGTGCATGCGCAGGCAGGCGGTGCGCATCTGCTCGGCACCTGTCGCATGGGTGATGACCCTGCATCATCGGTCGTCGACAGGTTTCATCGCACCCATGATATTCCCAACCTGTTCCTGTGTGACGGGTCGAGTTTCGTAACGTCGGGACGCGGCCAACCGACAATGACGATAATGGCGCTGGCATTCCGTGCCGCCGAGCACATTGCGGCCGCCGCGAAAGCAAATGAAATCTGAGGATAAATGATGCTCCAAATACAAAACTTTATGACTGCAATCCTGCTGTGCTGCACGGCGACACTCGCCGCCTGTCAGCAGGCGCCACACGAACACGAGCCAAAACCGGCACAGGTTGCCTACCTCACGATGCCGGGGATGGAAGGCCGTAATCTGCCATTCTCCTCCGCCGTGCGCGTGGATAACACGCTGTACCTCTCGGGGAATATTGGTGTCGTGCCCGGCACGCTGGATCTGGCGCCGGGAGGCATTCAGGCGGAGACCAGACAAACGCTCGACAACATCAAGGCGGTCGCCGAGCAATTCGGCTCGTCCATGGACAAGGTCGTGAAATGCACGGTATTCCTCGCCGACATAGGCGAATGGGCTGCTATGAACGAGATCTACACGACCTATTTCGAAAACCCGCCCGCCCGCAGTGCGCTGGGCGCAAGCGGCCTCGCCCTGAATGCGCGGGTCGAAATCGAGTGCATCGCAACGCTATGAAAAAGGGGTCAGAGCCCTTTTTTTGTAAAAATAAGGGCTCTGACCCCTTTTTCACCGGTTCAGAAGCTCATCGCGGCGTCTCGCCAGCGCTTTGATCCGGCGCTTGTCCAGCACGTCTCCGAGCCGATCGTTCAGAGAGCCGTCGGTCAGCGCCGACAGCGCTTCACGCCAACCGCTGCCGATGCGGATCGTCTTGCCGCTTTGCGTCTCCATGTTCTCGACATATGGTGGCACTCCCCGCCTGGTCGAAAAGGCGTTTCGATGACCCGTGAGTATCAGCTGCCAGTTGTCGATGCTGTAAAGCATGTTCTGCTGACTGCGACCCTCGTTGTAGATCAGTGCATCGAATACATACATGGCCTCCCACTGCTCGGTTATGGGACACCAGGCGGTCCCTCCCAGCCGATTGGTATGACGCTCTAGATCGTTCTGCATGCTGCCTGGCACAAACTGGAGTGACCCTTTTTTTCCTCCGATCTTTCTTGCCACCGTCACCGGCACCATGCCGAGACCCAGCATGACGTCGAGACGATAAGCGGCAAGCTCCGGATTCACGTTCCTGCTCCGCACGTTTTCGTCAAACACGGCGGAAATGCTGTCGCCTGAGTACGTTACGTCGAAAATCGCCCGCCCGGGCCCGGGAGTGGCCGCCGGCGTCAACTCGCCGTTGGCCAGGATTTGCGACAGGTCGTCAGCACTCAAAGTCCCGGGCCGCAGCCCGACCCTCCGCGGATGAGCCGCCGGGGTTACGGCACCCGGCGATTTTTCATTGACGACCGTCAGCGCACCGTCTTCGATTACGAGCGCGCTGCCGATACCGCCGTACTCTGCATTCAACATGCCGGTGTCTATTTCGATCACGCGCCCGTCCATCCGCTGGAGCACGCGGCGCGTGACCGTCGGCGTGTGACCGATAACGACGCGATCTGCACCGATGGCCGAAAGCGCCGGGGCAAGTTTGTCTTCCTCTATCAGCGGCGTGCAACCGACGGAGCCACGGTACCAGACCGGACTGACCGGATCGTGAACACTGGCGCTGTTCAGGCTGATCATGGTCTCGATCGCCCGTTGGATATGTTCGGGCCGGCCGGTGTCCTCCGGCAGCGACTCGAGCACTGTCGCGTGGTTGTCAAAATCCACCATCGGATCGAGGATACCGGCCTCGGCCAGCACTTCCGTCTGTATCACATAGTCGCGCACCTGGGATTTGAGCGTGCGGTTGACGCCCTCGAGTCCGAGTTCGGCCACCAGCGGCGACAGTCCGCCGTGCACGAAAGCGGTGCCGTTGATCACGACCATCAACGGCTTTGACATCAACCAGGGCCCGTAGGCTCCCTGCGTGCCGAATGCGCGACGCAGACCGAAGAAGCCCTCGGGATATCGATTGTCGTATTCAGTCCGCAGGGTTTCCTCGTCGGCGGTTTCAGTCCGGGACGCGCGAAACACGTCGAACCATCGCTCACGTTCGGCTTCAGTCTCGTCGATTGCAAAGGCAGCGTATTCGCCTTTCGAGACGTACCTGAGGTCCCCGACCAGGTTCATGATCTCGTGATTCCCCAGTAGCAGGTGTACGCGCCCGCCGGATGCCGGGGCCTCCTCTTCCAGGCGCATGATCAGGTCCATCACTTTCCGGGAATCGGCTCCGCGATCGAGAATGTCGCCGGTGATGACGAGGTGTGTCGCGCCGCCGGCCCAGGCAAGCGCATCGTCGACGACGCCGGCATTCCTCAGCGTTTGCGTCATTGCGTCGATCGCGCCGTGCACGTCGCTGACGGCCACGATTCGCTTGACGCCCGACAAGCGCCATTCTTCGGTCAATGACTGTGCCGACGACAATCCCGTCAGCAAGAAACACGCCGCTGTCAAGGCAACCGCAAGCGCCCGCAGATGAAAAAGTGTCGTCAATTCCGACTCCGGTCAGAGACCGGCCACATGCTACACTTTACGCAACAAAAAAGAACCGGGCTGATAAACAAATGTACAACATCAACCGGCATATCTATTGGACATGCTGCATTGCGGTGTTGTTCCTTCTTATCGGCCAGAACGCGGGCGCGAAAACCCGGCCGCTGTTCACCGGTGATTCCACGATCGCGGTGACCATCGAAGGTCCGTTCACCACGATCATGCGCAACCGCGACGAAACCCATGAGTTTCCTGCAATATTGAAATATACCGGCGCCGATGGAACCGAACGCGACCTGGAAATACAGCTCAGGGTTCGCGGCAAATATCGGCGCAAGCGAGATGTTTGCAGCTTCGCGCCGTTGCGGGTGAACTTTCGCAAGGCTCAGGTCGAGGGCACCGTTTTTTCCGGTCAGGACAAGATCAAGCTTGTGACCGATTGTCAGAGTTCGAGACCGCGATTTCAGCAATACCTTTTAAAGGAGTATCTGACCTACAGGTTTTTCAACACGCTGACCGAGACCAGCTTCGGCGCACGCTTGCTACGGGTTACCTATGTCGATACCGACAAGAAGAACCGGTCGCGCGAAAGCTATGCATTTTTCATCGAGGAGAAAAAGCACATCGCGGAACGTCTCGGTATCAAGCGACTGAATCTGGAACGAACCACATATAGCGCGCTCGACCCGGCGCACTCCAATCTGGTCAACGTTTTCGAATACTTCATCGGCAATACGGACTTTTCGTTGATTCGGGGTCCGTCCGGCACCGCCTGCTGCCATAATGCAACGCTCTACAGAAAGGGCGGTGACCCGATCATTCCAATCCCGTACGACTTCGATCACGCCGGCATGGTCGACGCCCCGTACGCGGCCCCGAATCCCCGATTCAAGCTCAGGAGCGTCCGACAGAGACTGTACCGCGGACGTTGCGCCAACAACTCTTATCTGGATTCGACCGTGCGGCTATTCCTCGAAAAGCGGGACGACGTCTACAGGCTCGTCGAAAATCTGGAAGGATTTGATAAGCGATCAATCAAGCTGACAAAGATCTTCGTTGACAGCTTCTACAAGGATATCTCCAGCCGGAAATCCATCGAGAAGAAACTGATCGGGAGATGTAACTAGAACGTATCTCAAAATACCGCGTGGCGGCTCACGGAGTATTTTGAGATAGGTTCTAATCTTGCGCATCCTGTTTCAGCCAGTCTGCGAGGATCTTCGATACGCGGGGATGAATGTAATATCCGACCGAGCTGTGCGGATTCGATTTGCCGTATCGGATCGCCAGGTTATAAACCAGATAATCCCTGACGCAGCTGACGAGCTTCTCCTTCAGCATCTTCTTGTAGTCGTCGCACAGTGTGTTGTCGTGGCAGGTATAGTCGTCTTCGGCCGATACGTTATGCCATGACAGGACGTTCTGCGGGAAACGCTCTCTGACTTTCTCCCTGGCGCCGGACAGTTTTTTCCGGACGCTGCTGTCTCCGAGAGGCGCGCCCAGCGTCAGCCATACGTCAATCTTGTAGTCCGCATATTTGTCCGCGTACTCGGCATCGTGTGACAACTCCCACAAAACATCGTAAGTGACGATGCATCCCGTACCGTGCGAAATCGCCATGATCTCGTCGCCGCGCTCCATTGCCGTACACAGCGCGATCCTGACACGTTCGCGTATTCTTTCGCCGAAGTCGCTCTTGCGGTTCCAGTATTCGGCAAGGTCTTTCGCGACTCGGGCGATCAGCGGATTACCGAGCCCGATGGCTCCCAGCACCGGCGCGGCGATGTCCGCCGCGAACTCCGGGATCGCCGACTTACCCGGCAGATTGTCGTATCGGTGAACGCCGAACTTCTTTTTCCGGTCGATGAGCTTGAGGAGGTGATATGCATTCTTGCGGTCGCCGATATCGAGCCGCTCGTCGTAATGCCCGCCTTTCTCGATCAGATACTCATTGGTAAGGTCGCCATAGTAGGCGAGGTCCCTGTTCAGGCCGCTATACGAATTTGCGAGTTCGGGATAATCTCTCTCGATCCCTGCAGACAGCGCCGAATCGATGAACTGCAGCAGCACATCGCGAGGCGGCTTGAAGTCGCGGCCATGCACGATAACCAGGCTTTTGTCCGATGTTCTGCTTGTAGTCGTCCGAGCACTCATGGATGTTCGTGTGCAGCGTTTACTGCTTATTCTCTTGGTAGATGCTCAGTGTAGCGCGTCTTCCGGAACCTTCATCCGCAATCAGCAGCTGACCATCTTGTGTCAGCGCCACCCCTTCGGGCTGCCGATGACGAAACGTCAGCGGCAGAATCACAGCGTCCATCAGATCTCCATTCGGCCCGAGTTCGAGAATCGCACGTTGCTGCGCAGCGATGGCGAACAGATTACCTGTTTTCGGGTCCACCGCAATGCCCGATGGATTTATGTGTTTTTTCCCCAGCATTTTCTCGATCTTCTCCTCGGGCAATGCGATCCTCTCATCGTCATTCAATGTCCTTGTCGACGGAGACCATGCAAAAACCGACAGGTCGACGCCCTTGCTGCTTTTCCGTCTTTCCTTGCACGCTATAAGCAGGATCTTCGTTTCAACGTGTTCGGCAAGGCCCTCGATCTCACAAAATTGTCCGATTCCTGTTCGGTACTCCCGGTACGCGACTCGCTCGCCGTCGGCGCCCTCGGCGCTTGCATACAGGCGGCCGTCACTGGTGACCAGGAAGACTGTTTCGTCCATGTAGGCGATTCCCTCGAAGTCGCCCCTTTCGACAGGATTGCCGAGCGCAAACGCCTTTACGATCTTGCCTCCCTTGTAGTCGAGCTCATAAACGATGGCGCTCTCGTCGCAAACCGCGAGTAATCTGCCATCCGGCGTCAGCGCAAGGCCGGATATTTCCCTGAGTTGTGCCGGCAGTCGCCATTGCTCGAGCGATTCCAGACTCAGGGAAAATCGAGCGAAGGAGTCGACAAGTTTGCGGTCGGAGGCCTGGGAACAGGCCGTGAGCAGGCTGACAAGGATGACGGCGACATGCTGCGCCGCTCCCCTGCTAATAGTCATCTTCCGATCTGGTCCGCCGGGTCAGCATGGAGAAGAACGGGCCGGACAGCACCTTGCCATACTCGAGCTTCCAGATGATGACATTTGCATAGACGAATGCCATCGAAATCACCATCGCCACGCCGAGCGCACCGATTCCGGAACCCAGGCCGATACTGATCGCGGCAAAGATGTACATGGCATGCGACGGCTGATCGAGCGTGAACCGGAAGCGCACGGCCGCTACGATGCCGGCAAGACTGAACGCCAGCGCCAGGCTGTTCATGACGATCATCGAGATGCCGGTGACTACGATCGGCATGATGATGATGGTCTGCACGAAAGACTGGTCGATGCTCTTGCTGCGGCTGGTGATGAAATACACCCAGGACACGGGAATGATCAGAATCGCCGCGCCAAGGCTTGCGAATGCCAGCCTTATCGCACCATATGGCGAAAACACCGTCTCTGCCGCACTGGAGTAGATCGGCTCGAACGCGTCGCCGCCACCGCCGGCGAGGTCGCTTATGCCGCCCACCGGGAAGAAATCCTGGATCCCCGGAAACCTCCTGAAGAGGAAAAACATCAACCCCGCCCAGAACGAGTAGTAGATCGTGATCAGCGTCACCGGGATCAGGAAATTGGCCGCTTTTCTCACCGCAACACCCCGCACAGGTCCGATTTTGCCCTGCCGGACAAGAAGATACGCCTGTGCCGTGCATATCGCCACATTCCCTGGCGAAATGCGCGGTGTTAGGCTATGCACCGCATGACTAATTCAGTACAACTTCTCGGAATCAGCAACGCGATAGTCGACGTGCTCGCACACGTAGACGAAGACTTCCTGGAGCAGATTGGCGCCCCGCGTGGCTCGATGACACTCATAGACGAGGCGCGCGCCCACGAGATCTACGGCATGATGGGACCGGCCACGGAAATGTCCGGTGGCTCAGTTGCCAATACGGTCGCCGGGTTCGCGATTCTCGGAGGCTCGGCATCCTACATCGGCCGTGTGAGGAGCGATCAGCTGGGTGACATCTTTATTCACGACATGCGCTCGCTGGGTGTCGATGTCAGAACCGCACCCGCCGCCGACGGCGCAGCGACGGCGAGAAGCCATATACTGATCGATCCTGACGGCCAGCGTACCATGCAAACTTACCTGGGCGCCTGCACCGAGCTCGGCGTTGCCGATGTCACGGAGGAATCGGTCGGTGCGCCCGACGTCATCCTGCTCGAAGGATACGTCTGGGATATTCCCGAGGGGCCGGCACTGGCGGCGGAGTCCATTCGGATAGGCAAACAAAACGGATCGAGGGTCGCGCTCTCATTGTCCGACTCGTTTTGTGTGGACCGGCATCGAAGCGCTTTTGCGAAAGTCGTGCATGACGATCACGCAATCGTTTTCGCGGACGACGACGAAGTGATGGCTCTTTACGAAGTCGACAAATTCGAAGACGTCTTGGCGGCGATAGACGGTTACGACAATTTATTCGTGATGACGCGCAAGGAAAAAGGCTCGGTCATCGTGGAAGGGAATCAAAGGATCGTTCAGCCTGCGATCTCCGTGGATAAAGTCGTCGACACCACCGGCGCGGGAGACGCCTACGCCGCGGCTTTTCTTTACGGCCTGACATCCGGCAAGCGGCTCGACGAATGTGCACGGCTCGGCACTCATGTTGCTACGAGTGTCATACAACAGATCGGTGCCCGAATTGATACCAGCGTGCTCGACTCATACCGGTAAATATCGCCTTGCCGTGATCTGCTCCTGCGCGGTTCTGGCAGCGGCAGCGCATGCCGCCGAGCCGCTTTCGGTCAGTGCGAGCGCCAAACGAATGGCGCAACGGATTCAGGCCCTGTCGAAGTTCGGCGCCAACCCGCAAGGTGGCGTCAGCCGCGTTGCTTTCAGCGATGCCGACATCCAAGGCCGGGAATACGTCAAGGGGCTCATGCGTCAGGCGGGACTGAGCGTCCGCGTCGACACGGCCGGTAACATCATCGGCAGGCGGGCGGGAACAAGCCCGGAACTGCCCGTCATCATGTTCGGCTCGCATATCGATTCCGTCCCCGGCGGCGGCAATTACGACGGCGACGTCGGGGTGATCGGCGCAATCGAGGTCGCCGAGTTGCTGCTCGAAAACGGCATCGGGACCCGACACCCCCTGGAAATCGTAAGCTTCACGGACGAGGAAGGCGGCCTGACCGGCAGCCGCGCGATGACGACAGGTCTCGGTCAGGGCACGCTCGGCGTAATGAGTCATAGCGGCATGACCATCGCCGAAGGTATTCGCGCCGTCGGCGGCGATCCGGACCACTTGCAACTTGCGAGGCGAACCCCGGACGAGTTCACGGCCTTCGTCGAGCTGCACATCGAGCAGGGCGCGCTTCTCCACGAACAGGATATTGACATCGGCGTGGTCGAGGGAATTGTCGGTATCCGGTGGTGGGATGTGATCATCGAGGGCTTTGCGAACCACGCCGGCACGACGCCGATGAACAGACGCCGGGATGCCATGCTCTCGGCCGCCGAACTGGCGCTCGCAGTCAACGAAGTGGCCACCTCACTTGACGGGCGCCAGGTCGCAACGGTCGGCAGGATCCGCGCCGAGCCAGGGGCGCCGAACGTCATTCCGGGTCGGGTCGTGATGAGCCTGGAGATAAGAGATCTGGACGCGGACAAGATACAGCAGGTGTTCGACGCCATCGAAGCCGAGGCGCAAAACATTGCCCGGCAGCGGCGGACGCCGATCAGCTTCGAGGAAATAGACGTCGCAGCCCCGCCGGCACCCACCGATCCACGCATGCGCAATATTATTGCGCAGGCCGCTGAAGATCTGGGTCTGAGTTACACATTCATGCCGAGCGGCGCCGGGCACGATGCGCAGGACATGACCCACGTCGCGCCGACCGGGATGATCTTCGTGCCGAGCGTGGACGGCATCAGCCACTCCCCCAGGGAACACACGTCTCCGCAAGACATGGCGAACGGCGCCAACGTCCTGCTCAAAACCGTGCTCGCCATCGATCGCGGCGCGCTCGACTAACGGCCAAAAAGGGCTCTGACCCCTTTTTTTGGACCCGCTCAGCGAACACCTTGAACATAAACTTCGTAATGCGAAGCTAATGGCTTCGTTAACTTCATAACATGAAGTTAATCCGTTCGTTCTTGCTGAATGCCGCTTGACACGACGTTATTCCAGGCCCGATACTTCGCAAAAGGAAGTTAATCAGACCGTGAACCTTCGCTTCGACGAAATGATCAGCTCCCCCTCCCGCCTCGCTATCCTGGCCGCCCTCGTGCCGGGCTCAGCGGTCTCGTTCACAGAGATGAAAGCCGCCACCGGCCTGGCGGACGGAAACCTCCACGTACAGACCCGCAAGCTGGCCGACGCCGGTTATCTCAAAATCCGCAAGGTCCGCCAGGGGCGGCGTTCGGTGACCGAGTTTTGTGTCACCGAGCTCGGGCTGGAGCGCTTCCGACTTCATGTCCGGAAGTTGCAGAAGGTCCTGGACGTGGCAGCGAGCGTGACCCGGCCCGTGCCGCCGGCCGGGCGGCCCGACGATTCGGCGGTCTGGGCGTGAGCCCCCGGCCGAAGAGAATAGCGCTCGGCGCCGACCACGGCGGCTTCGAGCTGAAGACCGTTCTGGCAGCGCACTTGGATCATGCCGGGCACCAGGTCGAGGACGTGGGCACTTCATCCCGTGAAGTCGTCGACTATCCCGTCTTTGCCCGGGCGGTCGCGGAGGCCGTGTCCCAGGGCAGAGCCGACGTCGGCATCATGATCGACGGCGCCGGGATCGGCTCGTGCATGGTCGCCAACAAGGTGCCGGGTGTGCGGGCGGCACTCGCCTACGATCTGTCGAGCGCCCGCAACAGCCGCGAGCACAACAATGCCAACGTGCTGACCCTCGGCGCCGGTCTTATCGGCGCCGGTCTGGCGCAGCAGATCGTCGACGTCTGGCTGGCGACCGAATGCACGGAGCCGCGCCATCGCAAGCGGGTCGCAATGATCGCTGATCCGGCGGTGCCATCCAGCTTTGCGGACAACCCTGAGTTTCATTTATCCGATCAGGACATCGACCGGGTAGTAGCCCGCCTGCATCAGATCCTGGGGCCAATGGCCAGTACCGAACCCACCGGTCCCAGCATAGGTGACGATCCCGAGGCGGCGCGAGAGTTCGTGCGCCTCGGTGCCACCGGGTTGACCAGCGTCGCCCCGGCGGAGCGGCCGGGAAGCATCCCCGGCGACCTCGCGCGCTACATCGACCACACCCTGCTCAAGCCCAACGCAACCGAGGAGCAGATTCGGAACCTCTGTGCCGAGGCCCGCGAATACAACTTCCGTTCGGTGTGCTTGAACCCGACCTGGGTGCCGCTGGCGGTCGAGCTGCTGCGGGGCAGCGAGGTGCTCACCTGCACCGTCGTCGGTTTCCCGCTCGGCGCCAACGAGCCCGAGATCAAGGCCATGGAAGCGCGCCGTGCCATTCGCAACGGCGCCCGCGAGATCGACATGGTGATCAACATCGGCGCGCTCAAGAGTGGCGACGATGCGCTCGTGCGTCGCGACATCCGGGCCGTGGTCGAGGACTGTGTCGACGGCAACGCGGTGTGCAAGGTCATTCTGGAAACCGCGCTGCTGACCGACGCCGAGAAGAAGCGCGCCTCGGAATTCGCGCGCACCGCCCGCGCCCACTTCGTCAAGACGTCGACCGGCTTCTCGACCGGTGGCGCCACCGTGAGTGATGTGGCGCTCATGGCCGAAGTGGTTCGCGGCGCCGGCATGGAGGTGAAGGCCTCCGGCGGCATCAGTTCCTACCATGATGCCAAGGCGCTGATCGAGGCGGGAGCCACCCGTCTGGGCGCGAGCGCCAGCATTGGCATCGTGCAGGAAGCAAAATCGATAAGTATGAGCGCCTGAGGAGTTAAATCGATGGTCGATTTGAGAGCCTACGTTTTCCTTGACTCATTGCAGCCGCAATTCGCCTCCTTTCAGGCGACGATCTCGAAGGGTTACCTTCCCAAGGTGGGCCAGGCGAGTCTTTTCGTGGAGATCGCCCCCGGCATGGCGATCAACCACATCACCGACGTTGCCCTCAAGTCGACCGACGTCACTCCGGGAATGCAGATCGTCGAGCGTCACTTCGGCATGCTCGAGCTGCATTCCGACAGCCAGGCCGATGTCCGGCAAGCCGGGCAAGCCATTCTCGACGCCCTCGGCCTCGAGGAGAAGGATCGCCACAAACCGCGGGTGGTCGCCAACGAGGTGGTCCGTCACGTCGAGGACACCCAGACCATGCTGATCAACCGCATGCGTCACGGCAATATGATCCTCGCCGGGCAGACGCTGTTCGTGCTCGAAGTCGAGCCGGCGGGGTATGCGGCGCTGGCGGCGAACGAAGCCGAGAAGGCAGCGGATATCAACATCCTCGAAGTGCGGGCAGTCGGCAGCTTCGGGCGCGTTTACATCGGCGGGGAGGAGAAGGACGTGGTGGTCGCCCACAAAGCGGCAACACAGGCGATCAAGAGCGTTACCGGCAAGACCAGGAAGAAGTAGTTGAACAGACAAACCCGGGGCCCAAGGCCCCATTCGCGAGGAGCAAAGCGATGTCAGAAGCATTGGGAATGATCGAGTGCCGGGGTTTTCCGGCCATGGTGGAGGCGGCCGACGCGATGGTCAAGGCGGCCAAAGTGGAGCTCGTGAGCTACGAAAAAACCGGCGGCGGCTATACCACCGCCGTCGTGCGCGGCGACGTCGCGGCGGTCAGGGCTGCCTGTGACGCCGGACGGACCGCCGGCGCCCGCGTGGGCGACGTGGTGGCCGTGCACGTGATCGCACGACCTCACACCGGCGTCGACACGGTGATCCCCCTGGGTCGCAGCCCCGAACCGGCCGACTAGTAGCGGCCCGGGATCTGGTGCAGCCGTGAAACTCGCGAAGGTCATTGGCACCGTTGTCGCCACCGAGAAGGACGCCAAGCTTGACGGCTTCAGATTCCTGATGCTGGGTCTCTGGGGACCTGACAATGAACCGGCCGGCGGCTCGGTAGTGGCAGTGGACGCCGTCGGTGCCGGCGTCGGTGAAATGGTGCTCTTCGCCAGCGGTTCCTCAGCCCGCCAAACCGTGGCCACCGATAAGAAACCGGTTGACGCTGTCGTCATGGCTATCGTCGACAGTTGGGAGATCGAGGGCGAGGAGAAATACCGCAAGGGGGAGTCTGACGCATGAGCCAGCCGGGTCCGAGCGCAGACGTCCTCAGCGATCAGCAGGTCGACATCATCGCCACCCGCCTCGCCGAACGGCTCACGGCCGCCTCGGCGGGTGGGGCACCAGTCCCCGCGGCGCCCAGCGCGCCGGCCGTCGCTCCTCGCGCGGCGCTCGGCGAAGGCGTCTTCGCCACGGTGGACGACGCCGTCGAGGCGGCGGGCGTCGCATTTCGTCAGCTCGAGGCCATGGCGCTCGAAGGGCGGCAGAAGATCATCGCCTCGATCCGGCAGTCGATGCTGGAGCACGCCGAGGCGCTTGCACGGCATGCACAACGTGAGACCGGGCTCGGCCGTGCGGAGCACAAGCTGATCAAGAACCGCCTGGTCACACGCAAGACCGCCGGCACGGAGGTGCTCTCGCCTCACGCCGTCACCGGGGACCATGGTCTGACGCTCACCGAGTACGCGCCCTA
>JBHHWI010000054.1:0-20653 GCA_046756445.1 Woeseia sp.
AACATCGGCTGCGCGATCTACTACGCGTTGCCGCTGCATTTGCAGGCGTGTTTTGAAGACCTCGGCTACCGGGAAGGCGATCTGCCGGAATCCGAGTCGGCGGCGAATACCGTGTTGTCACTGCCCATTTATCCGGAACTCTCGAGGCGGCAGATGGCGTATGTTGCAGACTCCGTCTGCGGGTTCTTGAGCCGGTAATCCTGAAATTCCCGGCCCGCTGCAGGCAATCGCATGCCCGAGAAACTTGACTGCATCGTCGTCGGCGCAGGCGTCATCGGGATAGCTATCGCAAGACGCCTGGCGCTGGCCGGTCGCGAAGTCGTGGTTCTCGAGGCGGAACCCGATGTTGCCCTGCATACCAGCAGCCGCCACTCGGAAGTCATCCACGCCGGCATCTACTATCCCGAGAACTCGTTGAAGGCAAAGCTGTGTATTGCCGGGCGGGAGTTGTTGTACCGGTACTGCGAGGACAGGCAGGTGCCGGTTGAGAAGACCGGCAAGATGATCGTCGCCGCGGGAAGCGCCGAGGCCGCCGCGCTCGAAAGAATTGCGGACCAGGCCAAACTGAACGGGGTCGATGATCTGCGGCGACTTTCCAGAAAGGAGGCCTCGGACCTGGAGCCGGCCGTCGACTGTGAGGCGGCGCTTTTATCCCCGTCCACGGGGATCATCGATTCGCACAGCTATCTGCTGGCGCTGCAGGGCGAGCTCGAGGCGGCCAACGGATCGATAATCTGCCGAAGCAGTGTCGGCGGCATCAGGGTCCTCGACGACGGTTTTGAAGTCGAGGTGGGATCCGAGGATTCCTACAGCGTGCGGTGCAACTACCTGGTCAACGCGGCCGGTCTCTGGGCCCAGGACGTCGCGCGCAACATAGACGGATTGCCCGAAGCGTGCATACCGGAACGCTACCTGTGCAAGGCCCACTACTTTGCGTACGCCGGCCAATCGCCCTTCAGGAGGCTGATCTATCCGGTACCGGGCGGCGGCGGGCTGGGCATTCACGTCACGCTCGACATGACCGGCAGCGTTCGCTTCGGTCCGGATTCCGTGTGGGTAAAGGAGATCGATTACGGCTTCGACGAGGACCGAAAGCAGGATTTTGCGGCTGCGATTCGTCGCTATTACCCGGCGCTGGACGACGAGAAGCTTACCCCGGGCTTCACGGGCATCAGGCCGAAACTGGCGGGCCCGGGCGAGGCGGCCGCCGATTTCAGCATCCAGTCCTTCGAGGACCACGGCGTCCGGGGGCTTGTGAACCTCTACGGCATAGAATCACCGGGCCTGACGGCATCGCTGGCGATCGCCCGGCTCGTTGAACGAAAGCTCATTCTGGGGGGCTGAGGCCGCCCGAAACCTGCCTTGGTGCTGCCATGGGGCAGGGCGGCCGCCCGTCTGCGGCCCTCAGGTCGCTGACTGCAAATAGTTTCTGACGCCCATGCTGTCGATGAGTGCGAGCTGGGTCTCCAGCCAGTCGACGTGTTCCTCTTCCGATTCGAGGATGGCGTCGAACAGGTCACGGCTGACGAAGTCCTTGTGCGATTCGCAGTAGGTGATCGCCGCCTGGAGGTCGGGCAGCGCGTCGAGTTCCAGGTTCAGGTCGCACTGGAGCATCTCGGGGACGTCCTCGCCGATGCGCAGCTTGCCGAGGTCCTGAAGGTTGGGCAGGCCCTCGAGAAACAGGATCCGTTCGATCACCGCATCGGCATGTTTCATCTCGTCGACCGATTCGGCGTATTCCTTGTCGCCGAGCGAGTGGTAGCCCCAGTCCTTGAGCATGCGCGAGTGCAGGAAGTATTGATTGATCGCCGTGAGCTCGTTCTTGAGGATGCGGTTAAGGTGTTCGATGACGGTGGGATCGCCTTGCATGGTGCTGTCTCCTCAGCGGGGTTTGTTGGTTGGTTTTGCTCCGCCCTGCCATCATAGATTGAATGCCGGCGCGCGCAACAGGAACAGGCCCGGATACTGCTGCACTGTCCAGGCTGGCGACAAGTGGCCGGATTATGAACATCGTTTGCCATGAGGGCTGCTGTGGCAGGCCCTGCTTTCCGTGGGCGGCTCGTGCCGCGCAAAAGAAAGCCCCGCGTGCGGGGCTGATCTGCGGAATACCGTGCCCGTTCAGGCCGTGGCGGGGCAGACCATCGACGGCCGGGCGTGGCTCGAGCCGCCGGACTCGCTCAGGATCGAACGGGCGTGATCGGTGCAGCTGCCGCAGCTCGAGGCGACGCCCAGGTGCTCACGGAGCTCGTACAGGTTGTCGACACCACGGGCCGCGGCGCGGCGGATTTGCTTGTCGGTGACAGCGTTGCAGAGACAGACGTACATAAATTCAATAACTTAGCTTAGGCAGGGACATTTAAACGCAAATGAGAATGATTGTCAATAGCATTACCCCTGGTCCGGAATCGGCGCGCGCCCGTCGCGAAGGAGGGCGGTGCTGCCGGTCTCGTCGTCACAGCTTCAGGGTCACGCCCAGATAGGCGGTGCGGCCCAGGCCCGGACGCGCCCCGGCGGGGCGTCTGGCGGCGATGTAGGTCTCGTCGAAGAGGTTTTCCACCTGGAAATAGCTGCGCACCGAGGGTGTCACCTGCCAGCTTGCCAGCAGGTCCCAGACGAGGTGCGAGTCGATCGTCTCGGCAGGGACGAACGCGCCCTGGCCGGCCCTGGAGCGCATCTTGCCGGCGAAGCTCGCGGACACATTGACCGCCCAGTCCTGGCCCCGCAGGCCGGTGGCGGCCCTGAGCTGATGCTCTGGGATGTACGGGAGCTGGTCACCGATCCGGACATCGCCCCAGGGATCGAAGCTGCTGCGGAAGCCACTGCGGAACTCCGCCTCGGCGGTCCAGGTGTATTGCAGGCTGACGGGCATCTCCAGTCTGCCTTTGGCCAGCCCGCCGAAACTGGTGTCCGCGGCCAGCTCGAGCCCCTGCACGGTGACCGCTCCGCCGTCGAACTGGTCGCCGATCTCGCCGCTGCCGCCGGTCGATGCGGTCACGGTGCCCACCAGGTTGTCGTAATCGTTGAGGAAATAGATGGTCTCGAACGACGCCCTACCGCTGTCGTATCGGGCGCCGAGCTCGATGTTGACGCTCTCTTCCTCGGCGGCGCTGCTGCCGGGGGCGGGCGGGTTGAAGCCCTTGTGAATACCGGCGAGCAGGCGCCACTCATCGCTGAGGAAATAAAACGCGCCCAGGCCGGGAATCGCGACCGTGACCGAGTTCTCGCGGATGCGGCCCGGGCCTGCCGTGCGGGCCGGATCGGCGGTCGAGAAATCGACACGTCTCATTCTTATGTCTTCCACCCGCACGCCCGGTGTGAGCAGCCAGTTGCCGCCGAGGATCTCGGTGTCCACGAAGAAGGCAGTCACGTCCGCGCTGCTGATCCGGTTGGTGCTCGAGCCCGGCGCGCCATCACTGGTCAGGATCAGCCGCTCGTCTTGCATGCGATAGCCGTCCTCGTCCTGGAAGCGATCCTCCTGGTCCTCGTGCAGCCTGACGCCGGCCGTCAGGCCGAATGCGGTGTCGCCGAGCTGAAAATCCCATTCCAGCTCGGCCTGGATGCCTCGCGAGAAGTAGTCTCTGTTGTTGTTGCGCTTGACGATGGCATCGTCCGGGCTGTCGGCGCCTTTGAGATACTCGAATTCGGTGGCGTAGGCGCTGGTGTCTGCCAGAACGCCGGCGATGCCGGTGCCCATCACGGATTGCAGCTTGAACCAGTTGCGCGAGAAGTCGTTGCGATAGGCGGTGACCACCATGCGCCAGCTCTGGCGCGGGTCGATGAGATAGCTCAGCTGTAGTTGCTCGTGCGCGCTGTCGAAGACGTCGCCCGCCGACGCCGCATAGCGGCGGTTCGGATCGAGAATGAAATCGTCGTCCGTCAGGCCGAGATAGGTCTCGTCGGCTCGCTGCGTGGTGTAGCCGGCCTTGAGGCGCAGGCTCTGATAGCTCGCCGATGCCGGGTCGCTGTCGAGACGCGCTTTGAGGACGTAGTCCTGGAGGGCGTAGCCGGTATCCGCGCCCGGGTTGCCGTCGATATGCTTGAAGCCGTCGCTCTCGCTTTGCACGGTCTCGACCAGCCAGGAGAAGCGGCGGCCGTGATCGCCGAAGTTGAGGTGGGCGTCGCTGGTCGCGTGTTCGCCGATCCTGAGATCGAGGATGCCGCCCTTTGCCTCGGGAATCGGTGTCGAAATCAGGTTGATGGCGCCACCGGTCGTTCTCGGGCCGATGCCGATGGCAGCCGGGCCCTTGAGCACTTCCAGCGCATGCATGCGACGTTGCGTCGGGAAGTAGTAGGCCGAGGGGGCGGCGTAGGGCGCCGGCGCGATCAGGATGCCGTCCTCCAAGAGCGCGATGCGGCTGCTGCGGTCCAGTCCCGAACCACGGATGCCGATGTTCGGCCGCAGCCCGAAGCCTTCTTCCTCCTGGACATAGACGCCGGGCACCGTGCGCAGAACGCGCATGACGTCACTCTGCATGAATGCCTGGAGGTCCTCGTGGTCGATCACGTGGGCGGAGCCGGGGACCTCGGCGGCGTCGCTTTGCCGGCCGATGATGGTGACGTTGTCGAGCACGTCCTGGTCGTCTCCGGTATCCGGGGCCGTAGCGGTCTCCCCGGCGTGTGCGGTTACTACGATCAGAATGAGAAGGAGGGTGGCCGACAGTCCCTTGCGTGTGTTCTGGAGTTGCATGAAATCCGGCCTCCGCGATGCCGTTTGTTCACAGTGTGCCTGGAAGTTAAAGCAAATGAGAATGATTCGCAACTGCGTTAAATACCTATGTGCGGGCGGGCTGATCGGTCCCGATAATTCAGCAATTTAGCCGAAGATCGGCACAAAATCGGCTGAATTTCGCCGAAAATCGCAGAAGTTTTGGTGGAAACTACTTACCGGCCCCGTCGGCGGCGCGGAGCGCGACGCAGTTCCGCTTTTCGCAGTGACTGAAACCCTCCACTCCGGTGCCCTGACGTGGCACCATTGCGCCTCTTTCATGTAGACGAACGACGGTTCGCCTGCTTGCCGGTCCTACGGAAAAGCGTGAGCGAGGCCAACAGAAAACTACTCATCGTCGAGGACGACCCGGGTCTCATGAGCCAGCTCCGCTGGTGCTTCGAGGACTACGACGTGGTGGCGGCGGAGGACAGGGACTCGGCGATCACGGAGCTGCGCCGGCACGAGCCCATGGTGGTGCTCCAGGATCTCGGATTGCCGCCGAACCCGGAGGGTGTGGACGAGGGCCTGTCGACCCTGCAGGAAATCCTCAAGCTTGCTCCTCATACCAAGGTCATCGTGGTCACCGGACACGGCGACCAGGAAAACGCGCTCAAATCGGTCGACATGGGGGCCTACGATTTCTACCAGAAGCCGGTCGATACCGACACGCTGCAGTTGCTGGTGGAGCGCGCGTTCAACATCAGCGAGCTCGAGGCCGAGAACCGGCGCCTGCAAAACATGGCCACTATTTCTCCGCTGGACGGCATCGTCGCGGCCAGCGAAGGCATGCTGGCGGTCTGCCGCATGATCGAGAAAGTGGCGCCGACCGATGTGACGACACTGCTGCTGGGGGAAAGCGGCACGGGCAAGGAGCTGCTGGCGCGCGCCCTGCACCGCCTGAGCCCGCGGGTCGAGAAGCGGTTCGTGGCCATCAACTGCGCGGCGATCCCGGAAAACCTGCTCGAATCCGAGCTGTTCGGTTTCGAGAAGGGCGCGTTCACCGGCGCGGCCAAACAGACGCCGGGAAAGATAGAACTGGCGGACGGCGGCACGCTGTTCCTCGACGAGATTGGCGACATGCCGCTGGCGCTGCAGGCGAAGATGCTGCGATTCCTGCAGGAGCGGGTCATCGAGCGGGTCGGCGGACGCGAGGAAATATCGGTCGATGTCCGCGTGGTGTGCGCCACCAACCAGGACCCGGCCGGGATGATCGAGGAAGGTACCTTCCGCGAGGATCTCTATTACCGCGTGGCGGAGATCACCATCGACATTCCGCCGTTCAGGGAGCGCGAGGAGGGCAGGCTGATCCTCGCGCGCAGCCTGCTGGCCAGGGTCTGCCAGCAGCAGGGCAGGTCCTTGAGTTTCAGCGAAGACGCCAACGACGCCATCGAGGCCTATTCGTGGCCCGGCAACGTCAGGGAACTGGAAAACAAGATCAAGGGCGCCGTCATCATGGCGGACGGCAGCCAGGTCACCGCCAGGGACCTCGGCATCGAAGCCACGGAGCTGGTGCCCGAGACGCTCAATCTTCGCGAAGTCCGGCGGCTTGCCGAATCCAAGGCCATCCGCGTGGCGCTGACCAAGACTTTCGGCAAGATCAGCCGCGCCGCCGAGATGCTGGGGGTCACCCGGCCGACCCTGTATGACCTGTTGCACAAATACGGCCTGTCGGCCGAGGGATACACCAAACGGGCCAACGGCGTGGTCGAGACGGACGAGGGCCGGTCAAAGGGTTGACACCGCTGCCAGCTATCAACAACGGCAACCGTCCGGCGGCCGGTGCAGTGGCGAGATGGACTCCTCGTGCCACGGATCATCGCCCTTGAACGGCCAAACATTCATTCTCAATTCGGCATCGAGGAGTCCATAGACGATTTGTCGGACCCGCTCATCCCGCTCTCTTAAGCTCTTGTCGCAGTATTCGTCGTAAAGTTTTGGCGTCGACGGCAGGTTTTTCCTTACCCAGGGTCTCCTTCAATGCATCGTTGATCAATGTCTGATACCCGCGACCTAGCTTGTCGCCCTTGTTGCGATAGGTTTCGATTACATCATCGTCCAAATAGATCGTGATTCGCGTCTTGCCCTTGGACTTTACGACCGGACCACGGCTGGATCTACTAAAGTCGTAGTTCTTTCTCATACTCTCTTCGTTCAGATTTCGTCGCAGGTCGAGCCGAAACGATTCGAATCGAGTTGCCCCGGTATGTGCACGATACCCTGAGGACTCGACCGAGCGCATCTCGACCAACAAGCACAGATCTCTCCTCTGCTACCGAGAATTCATCTGGCATTGAAAGGGCGAACTCGTCTTAGAAGGCCGGTTCCACGTCCGAGAAGCTAACTCCATGCTTCGAAAGATTAGACTCTGCCTTGGCAGGGTCCCACTCGATGTCCATAAGCCGAATATATACATATATCAAGGAATTACGTGACCAATACATAGAGCGACCTGACTGTGCAGTTGCACACCGCGGGATACGACGTGCGATCCTGCGCTGACGCCCATTGGCAGGATTTTGTAGAGAAGCGCTCTCGAGAAAGGGAAATGTCGTGAGTCAGAGCAATTATGCCGCTTGAACATCCGGTATAACCATGGTTATACTTTGTTCGTGAAAACCGCAATATCTATTCCGGATCAGATCTTCGAAGCGGCAGAGCGATTGGCCATGCGGCTGGGTGTGTCGCGAAGCGAACTCTATTCGAAGGCAGTCGCGAATTATCTGGATGAAAATCGTCATCATGGCGTCCGTGAGCGCCTGGATGCGGTCTATCAAGCCGAGCCGGAGTCGGCGCGGCTGGACGATGATATCGCCAGGATCCAATCCGCCTCGATTCCTGAAGAAAAGTGGTAATGCGCCGGGGCGAGATAAGGTGGGCGTCACTGTCAGAGCCCACGGGAGCGGGGCCCGGTTACCGGCGGCCGTTGCTGGTCGTGCAGTCGAACGAGTTCAATGACAGTCATATCCGGACTGTTGTTTGTGCGGTGATTACATCCAACCTCAGGCTTTCTCGGGCGCCTGGAAACGTCCGGCTGCCAAGAAAAGTATCGGGGTTGAAAAAAGACTCGGTCGCCAATGTGTCGCAGCTGATCACGGTCGATCAGCGCAACCTCTCGACACACGTGTCACGCTTGCCGGCGCAGACGATGCGGGCGGTCGATGACGGCATTCGTCTGGTGCTGTCCGTATAGGCCGCTGCCGGGCGAGCCGGGCTCAGCGTGCCTTGAACGCGTCCGGGTTCAGGTCGTGACGGGCCAGCAGCTTGTAGAAGTCGGTGCGGTTGCGCTTGGCGAGCCTGGCGGCCTGACTGACGTTGCCCATGGTGATCTGCAGGATCTGCGACAGGTAGTTGCGGGTGAACTCGTCCCTGGCTTCGCTGAACGAAGACAGCTTGCCGGCGTGCTCGCCGAGCGAGGACTGGACCAGCTCGCCGCTGATCACCGGGGAGCGTGACAGCGCGACGTTCTGCCGGACGATGTTGTAGAGCTGGCGGACGTTACCGTGCCACTCCGCGGTGACCAGCAGTTCAACGGCCTCGGGCGCGTAGACTTTTCTTTCCTGGCCCGCCTCGGCCGCAATCTGCTGCAGGAAATGCGAGACCAGCAGCGGGATGTCCTCGCGGCGTTCATCCAGCACCGGAATGTGAATGTTGACGACGTTCAGCCGGTAATAGAGGTCTTCCCGGAACCTTCCCTGGCGCATCATTTCCTGAAGGTCGCGGTGCGTCGCCGATATCACCCGGACATCGACCTGTATGGCCTCGGTGCTGCCGACGGGCCGCACCTGGTTCTCCTGCAGCACCCGCAGCAACTTGACCTGCAGCCGCATCGGCATGTCCCCGATCTCGTCGAGTAACAGGGTGCCGCCTTCGGCGGCCTGGAACAGGCCCTTGTGGCTTCTGGTGGCGCCCGTGAATGCGCCTTTCTCGTGGCCGAAGAGCTCGGATTCGAGCAGGTTCTCCGCCATGGCGCTGCAGTTGATCGCGACGAACGGCTTGTGCCTGCGCGGACTGGCCCGGTGGATCGCCTTGGCGAGCAGCTCCTTGCCGGTGCCGCTGTCGCCGGTAATCAGGACCCTTGCATCGGTCGTGGCAACCATCTTGGCCTGCGACAGCCGCTCCTTGAGCGTCTGGTTGCGGGTGATGATGTCAGTCGCCCATTCTTCGTCCACGTCGGCGGAGCCCGACACCTTCAGGGCGCGTTCGACCATGCTCATCAGTTCGTCCTTGTCGATGGGCTTGGTCAGAAAACCGAAGGCGCCGCTTTGCGTCGCCGTCACGGCGTCCGGGATCGTGCCGTGCGCGGTGATGATGACCACACGCAGCCCCGGCGAGCGGGTCTGCAATTCCTTCAGCAGGCCGATGCCGTCCATCTTGTCCATGCGCAGATCGGTGATGACGAGGTCGGGATGAAACCGGTGCAGGATGGCCAGCGCCTTGGCCGCGCTCTCGACCGCTTCCACCTCGTAATCGTCGGCGCGCAGCCGGATGCTCAACAATCGCAACAGACCCGGGTCGTCATCGACCAGCAGGATCCTGCCCTTGGTTACGGTCGCTGCCTGCGCCATGTCAGTCGAACCGCCCGTTCCGGCGGTCGGCCATCAAATGAGATGCGTGAATCATTGTTGCGGTTCCCCGTTTTCAGCGTGTTCGCGGATGGATCGCTCGATCGATGTAATGGCGTTCAGTTTCTGTTCGGCTTCCTCGAGCGAGCGCCTCAGCTCCCGGTTCTCGGACTCGACCCTGGCGATGCGCTGCGCGGCGGCCTGCTCCTCGGTCGTCTGGGCGCGCGAATTGGCCGAGCGCAGCCGCCTCGTCTCGGCGCCGAGGACGATCTGCTGTTCGACGACCTTCAGGTGAATCGTCGCAAGCGCGGTCTCGGACGGGGCCATGAGCTCGGGTTCTGCAAGCAGCTCGCGAAAAATGCCCTGCGCCTGCTGCGGGTCGCTGCCCGGATGGCCGGGCGTGGCCAGTACCAGGGCATAGCGCAGTCTGGTCGAGGGACCCGGCGTGAGCGTGGCGCTCGATTCGGCATCCGCGACAATCTCTGCCTGGGTGGCGGGGTCGCCGTTCGCGAGCCGGTACATCTCCTGGACATACTGGTCGGCCGCCGGCGCGCCGAGGATGACGGGCTCGGTCGTTTTGCCGTCGCGCAGGCTGTCCAGCCATTCCCTGGTCTGCGCGCAGCCCGCCGTCATCGCCAGCACAAGAACGAGCGTGGCGATATACGTGAGGCGGGTTGTCGGCGACTTGTCACGCATTCGCGGCAATCCTCGGTTGCACGGCGACCGGTTTTTGCGGGATGTGAATCCTGAAGTGCGCACCCGGGTACTCGTCCGAATGCACCAATTCTACTGAACCGTCGTGCGCCTGTATGCACTCCAGCACGACGGACAGCCCGATTCCCGTCCCCGCAAGATGACCGCCCTGTTGCTGGCCGCCCTGAAAGAATGCCTCGAAAACACGGGGGCTCTCATGCTCCGGTATGCCGGGCCCCGTGTCCGCGAACTCGACCACGAAACCCGACGGCGCCGCATGCGCCGCAATCATGATGGTTCCGGCCTTCGGCGTGAACTTGACCGCGTTGGACAACAGGTTGTCCAGAACGGTCCTGATCTTCTCCCGGTCGGCGTTGACGGCGATGTCGTCGACCTGCAGCTTGAGCTGGATGTCTGCCGATTTGAGCGCCAGGTGATGCATCTTGGCGACCGAGACGACCAGCGCCCGAAGCGGGAATTCCGTCAGGGTCAGCACCTCGCTCTTGGTCTGCCAGGCACTGAAAGACAGGAGGTTCTCGATGAGCTGCATCAGTTTGAGGCCGTTCAGGCGCAGGATGCCGGCGACCTCGCGCTGTGGTGTCTCCAGCTCGCCGACCGTGCCGTCGAGGAGCAGCTCGGTGCCTTCGCGGATGTTGGCGAGCGGCGTCTTGAGTTCATGCGACATGTGCCTTAAGAAACGGTTTTTCTCCTGGGCGAGCTCCAGCAGCCGCACCCGCAGCCACTCGAGCTGGCGCCCCAGCCGCTCGAGGTCGGTCGGGCCCTTGACTTCGATAGGACGCGAGAAACCGCTTTGCCCGAGCTGGGAGATGCCGTGGTCGATCTGGCGGATCGGCCGGGCAACGAGCAGCGTGAAGAACAACACGAGGATGATCGTTCCCGGGATCAGCGCCGCGGTCTGCCAGGCGGAGATCTGCTGCGCGCGCCTGGTGCTCTCCTGAAGGCGGCTCAATTCGGTCTCGATTTGGGTGCTCAGCATGGTCGTCAGCCGGGTGACGCGTTGCCTCAAATGCACGAAATCGTCGATGGCGACCTGGGCCTTGCCGGCATCGTCCTCGGCCTGCATGAGTGTGTTGACGATGCGCCGTGCGCCGATGCCCACCGAGGTCACCAGGGCCATCGCGCCGGCCTGCACGGCGAGCGGCTTCATGTTGTCGAGCGTCGTCTGCACGCTGGCGAGGTCCTGCTGCAGGATGGACAGACTCTCTTCGTTGCGCAGCACCTGGTACTGGCGCGAGACGCGCTCCAGCGAGGCGACCAGCTCGACCAGTTGCCGGTTGTTCTCGGCGGCCGTGACGCCGGACATGACCAGCTGCTCGCTCTGCTCGGCGAGGCGATCGAGGTTGACCAGCGCCCAGATGACGGCGACCAGCAGCGGCAGCGCGACCAGGCCGAAGCCGACCAGAATCAGCTGGTTAAGGGATTGCGGGCCGCGGAATCTCATGTTGGCAGTGTATCACCGGCATGGCGCCTCTCGTCATGCGCCCCAGTAGGCGCCCGGATCCCGGGCATGAATCTTCCTTTCCCACTCGAGACTGGTCGTGACGATCCGGTCGAGATCGTCGAGCTTCGGCGTCCAGCCGAGCACCTTTTTGATCTGCTCGGCCACGGCGATCAGCACCGGCGGGTCCCCTGGCCGGCGCGGCTCTTCCCTGACCACCAGTGGTCCGCCGTTGGCTTTTTCGACGGCTTGCAACACTTCGCGGACGCTGTAGCCGTGGCCGTACCCGCAGTTGAGCGTGACCGGCTTGCCGCCGTCACGCAGGTAGCCCAGCGCATCGAGATGCGCGCAGGCCAGGTCCTCGACATGGATGTAGTCGCGCAGCCCGGTGCCGTCGGGTGTCGGGTAGTCGGTGCCGAACACGCACACGTGCGGGCGCAGGCCGACCGCGGCCTCGCAGGCGACCTTGACCAGCAGGGTCGCGTTCGGGGTCGACTGGCCGATGGTGCCGGTCGGCTCGCAGCCGGCGACGTTGAAATAGCGCAGCGCGACGTAGGCGGGGCCGCCTGCGGCGGCCAGGTCACGCAACATCCACTCCGTCATCAGCTTCGACGTGCCGTAGGGGTTGATTGGCTTTGTTGCCGTTTCTTCCGAGGCCGTTCCATCGGGCGGGATGCCGTATACGGCGGCGGTGGAGGAAAACACGAAGTGCCTGACGCCGTGATTCGCGGCGCATTCGAGCAAGGTGCGGCTGTTGGCGGTGTTGTTGCCATAGTACCGCAGGGGATCGGCCACGGATTCCGGCACGATGGTCCGCGCCGCAAAGTGCATGACCGTGTCGATATGGTGTTCGGAGAAAATACGCTCCAGGAGCCGCGCGTCGCCGGTGTCGCCGACAACGAGCTCGCCGAAAGTGATCGCCTCGCGGAACCCGGTCGAGAGGTTGTCGAGGGAAACGACGGTTTCGCCGGCCTCGCCGAGTTGCCGGACGACGTGGCTGCCGATGTAGCCGGCGCCGCCGGTGACCAGTATGGTCTTGTTTTGCATAACAAAAATTTACCCGATCAGACTCTTTTGTGACCCAGCTGCTTCCGGGAACGGCAGATTTTATCAATACTACCGGGCTGTGGCCGGACTTGAGTCCCAGTCCATCGCCGTAAGGCCTTGTTTGCAGTATGCCTGCCGCCGATGTGCGGCGGAATCAGGCCTGTCATCGGGCACCTTGCATGGCTATGATGGTCACAAGTGTGAACACAGGCCAAGGACAGCAACGCGAACGGGACGAATACGGCTTCGCGTACACGACGGAGTAATTCCTTTGGGCGGCATCTTTCGGAACATGAGACTAGAAGCGGTCTCAATAATATCCACGGCCGCGAAGCGGCCTTTGCGGGATGAGCCGCGCGAAGCGAGGAGCGAAGTATGGTTGTTCCATTCGAGCGACGAGCGACAAAGCGGATCGCCCGCAAAGGCGCTTCCCGTAAGGGTTTCGCGCCACTGGCCCGGCGGCTTTGTTGCGCGCCTTGCCAATGACCTTACGATTTGGACGCGGCGCGCGCCGCGCCGCCGAGGCCAGTGGTCGCCGAAACGCGGCTCGCGGATATTGTTGAGACCGCTTCTACCGGCCCTGTTGGGCCTGACGCTTGCGCTGTCGGCATGCGGCGGCGGCAATCGGACTGCGGGCACGGGCGGCGTGACCAACCGGCCTCCGGTGGCGAATGCCGGCGCGGACCAGACCGTCGCCGAGCTGACCACCGTGATTCTAGCGGGTAGCGCCACCGATCCCGATTCCGGCCAGACGCTGAGCTACGCCTGGACGCAGACGGCCGGCCGGACGGTGACCCTCAACAATGCCAATGCGGCGACCGCGAATTTCGTCGCCCCGGACGTGGCGCCGGGCGCGCCCGAGCTGCTGACCTTTCAGCTGTCCGTCAGCGACGGCAACGGGGGCAATTCCAGCGACACGACCAACGTGACCGTGGAGGAGCCGCCGCCGACGGTGACGATCTCGGGCAAGGTCCGCTATCAATTCGTGCCCCCGCACCCCAACTGCGCCGGGTTGAATTACGGCGCAAACCAGCCGCCGCGGCCGATACGGCAGGCGACCGTGCAGGTGGTCGACGCAGGCACCCGGGCGGTCATCGACTCGGCGGTGTCGGACAACGCCGGCGATTACGCATTCACGATCAGTCCGAACACCATGGTGTTCCTGCGTGTCCGCGCCGAGCTCATCAGGAGCGGTGCGATCCCGTCGTGGAACGTCGAGGTGCGCAACAACACGGCCAATACCGGCTCGCCGCTGGCGCAACGGCCGCTCTACGTGCTCGACAGCGCGCCCTTCGATTCCGGCCTCACCGACTCGACCCGTAACCTGACGGCCGCCACCGGCTGGAACGGGTCCGGCTACACGCCCGGCGCCCGTGCCGCCGCACCGTTTGCGATCCTGGATGCGATTTTCAGCGGCATGTCGGCCGTGCTGGCGGCAGATCCGCAAGCGAATTTCCCGCCGCTGGACGCGTTCTGGAGTGTCAACAACTCGACGGTGCAGGGCGCGGGCACTTTCGACGAAAATGTCGCCAGCGGTGAGATCGGCAACTCGTTCTATACCGGCGACAAGCTGTTCCTGCTGGGCAAGGAGGACGACGACACCGAGGAGTTCGACGATCACGTGGTGGTGCACGAATGGGGCCATTACTTCGAGGACAACTTCTCGCGTTCCGACAGCATCGGGGGTCCGCACGGCCTGGGCGACTCGCTGGACATGCGGTTGGCTTTCGGCGAGGGCTGGGCGACGGCCTTCTCGGGCATCGGGCTCAACAACGCCATTTACTGCGATACCGGTGGGCCCGGGCAAGGTATCCGGCAACTCAGAATAGACATCGAGAATGGCCGCTTCGGCACCGAAGGCTGGTACAACGAGATCTCCGTTATGAATCTGCTGTATGACCTCTGGGATACCCGCAACGATGGCCTGGACACCGGCAGCCTGGGCTTCGGGCCCATTTACGACGTCCTGACGGGTACCCAGGTCGGTTCTCCCGCGTTCACGAGCATTTTCTCGTTCGCGGCCCAACTGAAGCTGCAAAACCCGGCACAGGCTGCGTTCATCAATACCCTGCTCGGCGATCACAACATCACCGGCCCCGGGATGGACATCCATGGCAGCAACGAAGCCAACGATCACGGCGGCGTGCCGGACGTGCTGCCGGTCCACACGACCATCGTGCCGGATGGTTCGACGATCCCAATCTGTAGTAACGAGCAATTCGATGGCAACTTCGACGGCAACAAATTGTCGACGCATCGTTTCCTGCGCATGACGGTTACGAATCCGTCGCCGCTGACTTTTACCGTCATCACCACGACGGCCATGCCGAATCCCGACGATCCGGCAGATGTTCACGATCAGAGCGATCCGGACCTGCGCTACTACCTGAACGGGCAGATACAAAATCGCGTGGTCGGTAATCCTCCCGTGATTCAGGGTTTGAGCGGTGATGCCAACCAGGAGATCTTCACGACGCCCAACGTGGTTGCGGCAGGCGACTATGTCATCGACCTGCACGAATTCCGTTACGAGGACGACATGTCGCCGGCCAACTATCCCTCCCGCACCTGCTTTGATGTCACAATAAGCCCGTAACGAACGGCTGGTGAAAGAAATGAACCGAGTACTTGTAACAAACCTTTGGCTGGCCGCAGTCTTGCTCGCGACTTCTTGTCAGAGCGGGAGCGACGATGTGGCCGGGGGCGGCAGCGAAAGCGCCGGTGCGACGACCGCCGCCGCCGTGGGTGACAAACCGAAGGCGTCCGCCGATGCAGCGCGGGCATCAGGGGGCAAACCGTCGGCGCCGATCCGCATCGACTACGAGATCATGGGGACCCCGCTGGTCGGGATCCCGCTGTCGATCAATGTGAAAGTGTCGTCTTCGATGGAGCGGGAGATAACGGTCAACTATCGCATCATCGACTCGACCAGCCTGATGTTTTCCGATGCACAGGCGGAAACCGTCTCCGTCATTCCGGTCGGAGACGACTCGTTCTCATCCGAACAGGTCACGGTCATTCCGCAACGTGAAGGCCGGCTGTTCCTGAACGTATCGGCGGAGATCGAGACCGACATCGGCAGGATGGCGAAGGCGATGGCGATTCCCATTCAGGTCGGAAGCCAAAGGCCCGTACCGCAGCTGAATGGCGAACTCACGACCGGCGAGGACGGCGAAGCGCTGATCTCCATGCCCGCCAAAGAGGACTAACAAAAAGGGGTCAGAGCCCTTTTTCCTCGGAAAAGGGCTCTGACCCCTTTTTGTCTGCGATATGCGCCGGATTTGGTTCCCAGAGACCGCCGGAACCGATTTTTCATAATGTCAGTCTTCGTTCCGGGAAAAATTTCCCAAGATTTTTTTTAATTCGAGAGCTGGATCACAGACGCATCCGTGCGTTCGATCTAACGTAGGCATCAGGCTGCCCGAAGTCCGCCTCTGTCGCGGAATGGGGCAGTCCGGGGAGCGACGCACGGGATGATGGACGCGTCATCCAGGGGCGTTACTTGGGCAACACGGCAAGCAATCGGTCTGGGCGTCGATGCATCGGGATTTGAGAAAGCGGATCAAGCAAGCTACCGAACAGTCGGGAATGAACCGGCTGGACTTCCTGGATCTGCTTAAGCTGATCGACGAGCACTATGACAAGATGGAGGCGATCATCACGCAGACGCTGTCGCAATCGCAATCGCTCTCCGAGTCACACACGACCACCACGCCGATTGAGGTCATATTCGACAGCGTCACCGATGCATTGATGTCCGTCAGTGACGAGGGGATTATCGTCAGCTGCAACCGGATCTGCCCAAAGTACTTCAGGCTCTCCAGAGAAAAGCTCATCGGCTCCGAGATTTCGCGAATACTCCCCGGTGTAAAAGACAAGGGCCTCGCTGATTTCCTGCAGCCGTTCATGTCGGACCCCGACGATACCAATGCGCAGTTGTGCAGCGGCGAGGTTGATGCCCTGCGTGCCAACGGGAAGAAATTCGTCGCCGAGATCAACGCCAGCACCGTGGACGTTGCCGACGGGCGCATCTTCGTCATCAGCCTGCGTGACGTTTCCGGCCGGCGAAAGGCGGAAAAGGCGCTGGTCGAGAACGAGGAGCGCTATCGTGCCCTAGTCGAGAATGCGCCCGAGGCAATCGTCGTGTTCGACGTGGACCAAAACCGTTTCGCCGACGCCAACGAAAACGCCTGCAAGCTGTTCAACCTGTCACGCAAACGGCTGTTGAGTATTGGTCCGGAAGCCATCAGCCCGAAGATGCAGCCCGACGGAACCCCTTCGTTCGGCGTCAAGCGGGGCTATATCGAACGGGCATTGAAGGGCGGACACCCGATCTTCGAGTGGATGCACAAGGATGCGCAGGACAACGAGATTCCCTGCGAGGTTCGTTTCAGCCGCCTGCCGGACAAGGAGCGCAAGCTGATTCGCGTGAGCATCACGGACATCACGGAAAGAAAACGCAACGAGGAATTTGCGTTCGCACAGAACAAGATTCTGGAGATGATCGTCGCAAGCAAGCCGTTCGACCGGACACTGCAGTCGATTTGCCGGTGCACCGAGAAAATCGGCGATGGCATGCGCGCCGCAATCATGAAACTGGACATCAAGAACCAGATGCTGTCAGTCGAAGAAGCGCCGAGCCTGCCCGGCAAGTTCAAGCTGCTCCTGGACTTCGTCAAGGTCGAACCGTCGAGCATCACCTGCGGCGCCGCGGTCTTCAAGGCAGGCGAGAAGATCGTCCCCGATATTTCGCAGGACGAAGGATGGGCAAGCCTCAAGGGAAAGGCTGCCGGGTTCGGCGTCGCTGGCTGCTGGTCGTTTCCCGTCCATGGCAAGGCCGGACTGATCATCGGCACGCTGGACGTCTACCTGGACACACCGAGGGAACCGACCACGGACGAACTGGAGAAGATCAGCCGAATGGTGCGTCTCGCCGGCATCGCAATCAAACGCAATATCGACGAGCAAAGGCTGAAGAGCAGTGAGTCGCGCTATCGCGGGTTGTTCGAGAACGTCGTGGACGGGGTTTATATCGCCTCGCGCGAGGGCGACCTGATTACCGCCAATCCGGCGCTGGTCGAAATGCTCGGCTATGACAGCGTGGAAGAACTCAAGAACGCCGGCCGTACGACGATGCTCTATGTCAATCCGATCGATCGCGAGCGCGTTTTCGCCCGCCTCGAGGCACAGGGCTTCGTCAAGAACTTCGAATACCGCCTGCGGCGCAAGGACGGCAAGGAGATCGTCGTACTGGAGAACTCACGGGCGATTCACGATGATGAGGGCAATGTCGTCGCGCACGAAGGCACGATTTCCGATATCACCGAAAGGAAACTTGCCGAGACCCGCGTATTCGAGGAGAAGGAGCGGGCCCAGGTGACGCTGCAGTCGATCGGCGACGGTGTCATCACGACCGACGCCGACGGCAATGTCGATTACATCAATCCGGTGGCGCAGGACCTGACCGGGTGGGAAATACGCAACGCGCGCGGCAAGCCCATCGGCGAGATCATGTCGATCATCAATGCGCACACGCGTGCGACCGTTGACAATCCGGTGAAGCGCTGCCTCAAGGAAGGCCGGACCATCTCACTGGCGGAGAATTCGGTGCTGATCACGCAGGCGGGCAACGAAGTGCCGATCCAGGACTCCGCCGCACCGATACGCGACCGAATCGGCAACATCATCGGCGCAGTACTCGTATTTCACGACGTCAGCAAGGAAACGCGGCTGTTCCGCCAGTTGTCATACCAGGCGTCTCACGATGCGGTCACCGGCCTGATCAACCGCCGCGAGTTCGAGAACCGCCTGATCGCGGTGCTCGAGGGCACGCACCAGAACAACGAGCAGACCCATGCGCTCTTGTACCTCGACCTCGATCAATTCAAGGTCGTCAACGATACTTTCGGGCATATTGCCGGCGACGAGCTGCTGCTGCAGATCTCGGAACTGGTACAGGCCAACATCCGCTCGACCGACTTGCTGGCTCGTCTGGGCGGCGACGAGTTCGGGATCCTGCTGGAACGCTGCACGGAAAAACGGGCAATGCAGGTGGCCGAATCCATACGCCACGCGGTCGAAGAGTATCGATTCGAGTGGCAGCAGGCGTTCATGAACGTTCGCTGCTCGATCGGTGTCGTCATGGTGAACCATGAGAGTCCGGACGTCGCAAGCATCATGAGCTCGGCCGACGTCGCGTGTTATTCCGCGAAAGACATGGGACGCAACCAGACTCACCTCTATCAGGACAGTGACGCCTCGCTGCGCCACGAGGAGATGAAGTGGGTCTCGCGTATCACGAGCGCCGTCGAAGACCACCGGCTCGAATTGTTCTATCAGCCGATTATCGGGATCAGCAAGCAGAATGCGGAGTCACCCGGCCACTACGAGCTGTTGCTTCGCATGCGCGATGAAGACGGAAAGCTCGTGCAACCCGATCTGTTCATTCCCGCGGCCGAGCGCTACAACCTGATGTCGAAACTCGATCGCTGGGTGATCCACGAGGCACTGACTCAGCTCGCGGACCGCAATCCCGATGTGGACAAAGCCAGGTTCACGATCGCGATCAACCTGTCCGGGACCTCGTTGAGCGAGGACCGCTTCCTCGAATACGTTATCGCAGAGCTCAAGAGTCAGAAGCTGCCGGCCGGCGCGATCTGTTTCGAGATCACCGAGACTGCCGCGATCTCCAATCTGTCACGCGTGATTCACTTCATGCAGGTACTCAAGGAGCTCGGCTGCAAGTTCTCGCTCGATGACTTCGGCAGCGGACTGTCTTCATTCACCTATCTCAAGAACCTGCCGGTCGATTACCTCAAGATCGACGGTCAGTTCATCCGGAATGTGGCCGAGGACTCCGTCGACGAAAGCATGGTCGTGGCGATCAATCAGGTCGGTCAGGCGATGGGAATCGAGACGATTGCCGAGCGGGTAGAGACCAAGAAGGTACTCGACAAGCTCTCCGAGCTGGGTGTCCAGTTTGCGCAGGGCTATTACATCGCGCGGCCAACGTCGGTACAGACCTTCGAGCCGTGGGCCGACAGCGGCCACTCGCAGCAATTGGCGTAGGGGTCCGTCGCGACGGGCAAAATGTCGTCATTGTCGGTGGATCATGCCTGATCGCTGGCCTGATTGCGGCACGCATCGGCCAGATCGATGTCATCAACGCCCATCGACAGCTACCTGAATACCGGCGAAAAATTCACCTGCGGACCGGCGCTGCCAGCCGGATCATGCGGTACACTGAGGTCCGATTGAAAGGTCGAAGTCGAATATGCCCATAGAAGGCAGCAACAACAATAGAACCGACAACGGTCTCCTCGCGGCAGATGAGCCGCCTCCATTGACCGTATTGAATCCCGAATCGGAAGCCCCGGTCATCCTGGTCTGCGATCATGCCAGCCGGCGATTCCCGGCGTCCCTGGGCGACATGGGGCTCGATCCGCCCGCGCGCCGCTGCCACCTCGCGTACGACATCGGCGCCGGCGCGTTGACGCGCGAACTGGCCGGGCGTCTTTCCATGACGGCCGTGCTTTGCCGGTATTCGCGGCTGGTCGTCGACTGCAACCGGCAGCTCCTGGATCCGACCGCATTCCTCGAGTTCGGCGACGGCGTCGTCGTTCCGGGAAACCGCAACCTCCGGCCCGAGCAGAAAACCGCGCGCGCCGAGGCGGTGTACTGGCCGTATCACTACGCCGTCGAAGAAGAGATCAAGCGCCTGGAATCTCTGGGCACACCACCGGCCGTGCTGGCGATGCACAGCTTTACGCCGGTCCTGAATGGCGTGTCCCGGCCGTGGCACATGGGTATCCTGTCGGATACCGACAGGCGGCTGGCCGGCGTGTTCCTGAGGGCGTTGGAAGAAACCGGCTTCCTGGTCGGCGACAACGAGCCGTATTCGGGCAAGGCGCCGCAGGACTTCACGATCGATCATCATGCGGAGGCGAACGGCCTGCCACATGCCGGCATCGAAATCCGCCAGGACCTGATCGACGATGCGGCCGGCGTTGCCGAAATCGCAGAACTGTTCGCCGGCATCATCCGGACGATTCCCGACAAGTTCAGCAAGCCGCGGAGAATTTCCGCATAAAGTGAGGTGCCGGAGCTAACTTTCCTAACTTTCAAAGTGAGGTGCCGGAGCTAACTTTCCTAACTTTCCGAACTTATCTGGTGTCGCTTGCCCAA
>JBHHWI010000055.1:0-19897 GCA_046756445.1 Woeseia sp.
GTGCCGGAGCGAACTTTCCGAACTTTCCAGACTGTTCTGCCGGAAGTTGGGAAAGTTCGGAAAGTTCGCTCCGGCACCTAAATCAGGCCGCCGGCCAGTCCCGTCCCGATGACAGCCATCATCGCTGCTACGGTGAGCTGTACGAAACGCAGCGTCACCTTTTCGAGAAGGCGCATGCCGGCATAGGCGCCGATGAATGCGGCCAGCATGGCGACCTTGACCATGTCTGCGACATCCCCCGCGATATCACTGAACCGGAATGCGTGACCGTAGGCGGCGATGCGGATCGTATCGACAATGATCGCGGTAACGACGCTCGTTCCGATAAAGGCAGTCTTGTCCAGCCCGGCGCGAATCAGGAACGCGGCGCGTAACGCTCCCTGGTTGCCCGACAGACCGCCGAAAAAGCCGGAGAGCAGGCCGCCGACGATGAGAAACCGCCGCCCGAACGCGAGAGCCGCTGTTCTCGACCGGAGCTCGAGCACTGCGAAGACAATGATAAGGACGCCGATGACGAGCTTGATCGCGTGGATCTCGCGCGTCGCCCCGAAAGCCGGATAGCTGGCAACAGCCGGCAAGCCGGATAGCATACCGAGAACGAGCGCACCAGCAACGGCAGCCAGTGCTGCAGCAGCGCCGAATCGCCCGACAACCTGCCAGTTCGCATGCCGGCCGACCAGGATTAGCTTGAACAGATTGTTCGCCAGGTGGACGACAGCAGTAGCTGCAATGGCGACGGGCAGCGGAAAGAACAGCGCAAGCACCGGCATCAGGATAGTGCCAAGACCGAATCCGGAAAACAGCGTAAGTCCTGACGCGAAGAGTGCGGCAAGACCGACGATGATGTAGTCGAGCATTACGCCTGAGTCACGTGTGGCTCAGAATCCTGTCCAGCCCGACCTCGACGAATGCGGCGCCCAGCCAGGCAAGCGGTGGAATGATGATATACAGGATAAGGCGGGAAACGATTGACAGATCGATCGGCCACGCCGACGCGCGCCGGATGCGGTCCCGGTGCAGCATGATCAGCTCGAGCTGAGCCAGTGTTGCCGGTTCCACGACTCTTGAGGCGTCGGATACCTGCCGGTTCATCTCCGCGATGAATTCCTTCTTATGCGCCAGTATCCGACGTTGCAGCGACAGCATCGGCAGTATCAGCAGCGACGCCGCAGCGGGGAACGCGACAATCCATGCAGTCATGTAATTTTCCAGCCTGAATTGCGCGTCCAGTGACTGCACAGTCGCCAGGACGAGAAGTACCGTGACGCCGAATACGTCGTCCAGCCCGTTTCGGGCAAACGGCTCGTACTTGCCCGTGGCGTACAGGTCCACGGGCACGGCCTTTCCCTGTCGATAAAAGCACCATGCCGTATGCAGTCGATAGGCCAGCACGAGGCCGACCAGCGTCCAGAGCAAAACCTGACCGACCGCAATACTCTGAACCTGAAAGCCGAGGCTGCCGAATGAATTACGCCACTCGGGCGGCAGGTTAAGAAAAACGCCAAATAGAAGTCCTGCGACGGTTCCAACCAGCAGTATTCTGCCGCGGATCTTCTGCAGCCAGTCAGCCGGATCGGCAAAAACCAGTTGACTGCCGACCAGCTCTTGGCCCAAACGGAGCGATCGCCGCTGCGCAACCACCAGATAGGACACCAGAAAGGACGGTACGAGGATCAGAAGCAACACCTGGCCCAGGAGCTGATCCGCCGAGCCAAAAACCTCCGGCACGGTCTCGGGACTGAGCGCGCCCGAGTAAAAGAACAAAGCGCTGAGTATGAGCAGCGACGCCGGCCCCAATATTTCGGCCGAGTATTGCGCCCGGTAGATGAGAAAGTCCAGGATCTTCAATGCTCCAGTGCCGTGCTCCTACTTTTCGTCCTCATCCGACGCGGAACTGGCAGCCTTGCGATTCGCTGCCGGCCGACCCGTCTTGCCCAGTCGTCTTTCATTCAGTAGCAACACTACTTCCTCGACCGCCGCCTTGACGCTCCTCTTGTTTCCCTGGCGAAGGCCGGTGATCGGTTTGTCGCCCTGACTGATAACATAACGATACCACTCCCGATCATCATCGGCATCGGGTGGCTCCGCCCGGGTCAGCTCGATGATCTTGAACGGCTGTGTTTTCCAGAAAGAAGCATCCGTCGGTAGTGGTTTCCGTTTGTTCATCCACGCACCATACTCCACTCGCGCCGCAAAAGCTCACCCTGACGCCAACCATATTGAGGCGTAAGTCATTGATGTGTCTTGGTCTCCCTGTCCCGCCAGGGTCAATCAAGGATTGTCCGGCGACCGCGGCAACGGCGAAGCGGTCGAGCACGCTGAAGACATACCAGGCGAGAGGATGTCACCGATGTGCCCAAGTCGATAATCATAACCATCGCCGGGCGGATTGCCTGTATTCCCTGTACCGATCACCGAACGTCTGTTCCAGCATTGCCTCCTCCCTCAGTATGAAGTGCGTTTGGATCAACCACACGAATAACGGAATCGGCAGAAACGAGGCCAGCGTCCCGAGGAGGACTGCAATCCCGATCAGGATCAGGACCATACCAACGTACATCGGGTTTCTCGTGTAACGGAAAAAGCCGCCGGTTACCAATGCACTCGATTCTTCGAAGGGCTTTATTGCCGTCGCATGGACCGCGAACTGGCGCACGGAAACAAGGTTAACCAAAAGCCCCAGACCGATAAGCAGCAAGCCGGCATACGAAATCGGCGGCGAAATGAGAGTCGCAATGGGCACGTACCTGTGCAAGGCCACAATCAGCAGGATCGCGACCAGAAAGTAGACGGGTGGCAATACTCGGCGTCCTCGCGCCGTGTATTCAGATGATTGCATTGCGGCCCCCGCAGTTAATCGGTTGTATAAATGTACCAGATAACGGCAACGCGACACCGCTCCGGGGGCGAAAGCGGGGCCGCGCATGGCATTAATGCCGAATTCCGAAAGCTTGCTGACAGTGAAACCTGACTATCGGAGATTTCCACAAGCAGGTTGCGGGCACATTCATGATCTGCTATTGGTTCCCGCAAATCCGCTGATCTTGAATACCCATGATCCCGCGCTTCGGTGACCAGACCTGGGTTACGCCGTATGGCCTGATGCTGGTCGTGGCACTCACGGCCTGCTGGCTGTATGCGCGGCGCCGCGCCATGGTGGCCGGTATCGATAAGTCTCACATTGATCTGGCAGTACCGCTGGTGTTCATGTTCTCTGCGCTGGGGGCATATCTCCTGCCTTTTCTCAGCCCGAACGACGGCAATATTGCCGGCGAGCTTTACCAGTCCCATTATCGCTTTCGGCTATTCGGACTGCTGTTGATCGGATTTCCTGCACTGCTGGCTTATAGCAGGCTGGCGAAACTGCCATTTCGCCGCATGCTGGACGTCTTGGCATTGCCGGTCGTACTCTGGCTGGCCGTTCTCCGTATCGGATGCTTTATGGCGGGCTGCTGCTGGGGTGACCTCGCGCATGAGCATCGCGGTCTTGCTGATATTGCCGATCCACAACTGCGCACCCAGCTGCAGACCGTGCCGTGGCTTGCCGGTGACTGGCTGGTCACGGCCGTGAGCTTTCCGGCTGGTAGTTTTGCCTACCATCAGCACCTCGTATCGGGCCTTGTTGGACCGGATACCGCGTCGTCACTGCCTGTACATCCGACGCAACTGTACGAGATCGTGGTCTTGACCGGGCTTTTACTCTTCCTTCGGAATTACTCCAAAAAGCAACGCTCACCCGGCGAAGTCGCGCTGATCGCGTTAAGCGGCTACTGTGTGCCGCGGTTCTTTATCGAATATCTGCGGGCGGATAATGCGCTCGTTATTGGCATACATACTCTCACGCAACTGATCTGTGTTGTTCTGCTTGCGGCAAGCCTGCTGGCTTTCACTATCCAGGCTAGACGGCAATCAGTCCGCCGGGCGGCGCCCGGTTAGGAGCTAGTTCGCCTCGCACGTGCCGATTTCCATATGCGGGAATTCGGAGGTCTTGGGCTCCTCGTCACCTGGCTTCACATCGTGATAACCGGGCAGGCGTACGTAGAGGAAGCGCAGTGTACGTATATCCATCCGGAACTCTTCATCGTCCATGCCCTCGCAGATGAATATGCCCTTGGCGATGAAGTCATTATCGCAAGATGTTGTGGCTCTTTCCTGCTGCCTTGTCGCGACGACCCACTCTGAAGAGTCGGGAAACGCATCTCCTTCTTGCGAGCGCCTCACAACGAATTCGCGATCGACCTTTTTGAGTTTATCTGTATTAATCGGCTCCCATTTATTGTCGATGTAGCCGAATCCTGCCATTAGCTCACCGACGCAGTGATACGAGTCTGGAGCATTGGCGAATTCCCTTACCGGTCTGACGCTGGCGACAACGTCGAGCGTCTCGGCCAGGACAGATTCGTCCTTGTCGTTCGAATAAAGTTCGAACAGCACGACTGTGTCACCCAGCAAACGCGCACCACGCGTCAGATACACATACGGCTCGTCGCCAGGGTCTTTGTCGGTGATACGTGCATAGACTCCACGATTTCGGTCGCCGAAACGCTTTGGGATGATCGCGCCCTCGACAGAAATACCGATGTACTCGGCCATGCTGTACTCGAGGTAACTTTCCAGGTGCGGAATAACGAAGTCATCCGTGTCTCGCTGCTGTTCCGGGGTATCGAAGCCGGCATTGCGAGCACTTATATTCAGGCTGAATCTCGGCCGCCTGGATTCGATCGAGTACGTCGCTGCGGCCTGCAGGTCGTCATAGCTTGCCACGCCTTTCCATTTTGCCGGTGCCCTGAAGACAAGCGTGCCAACGTCATGGCTGGATAGTCTGCGCTCGGTCAGGGTCTCCGCGCTGCCGCTCACCCAGAGCAATGACAATGCCAGCATTATTGTCATATGTCGCATACCGTCTCCAGCCGAGCTGCCTCGATCGCGTAATTGTAACTCCACGTCGCGACAACGACATCAACTCGGGAAACCAGAGCGCAGAGAACCGTGCCAACTGCATATGACGAGTAGTTCTATGACAGCCCGCTTATTCCAAAGTTCTATGAAATTTTTCCTGCCCGTCTGAGTCAGCCCTTATTGAGATTTGATATCTCGATCACGTAAATCGTGTTTTTGGGTTTTTGTTATTGAAGAGAGGGCAAAAAATGAAAGAGCCAAACGGAGTTAGAAAACTGCTTGTCGCAGCCGCGGTAGTCGCCCTGGGTCTCCCGGCGATTGCCGGCGCTGCGCATAGCGGGAATACAGAAGAAAACACAGTCCGAGTGTATTATGGAGACCTTGATCTCTCCAAGGATGCTGGAATAGCCAGGCTTTACATCCGACTCCAGCATGCGGTTAACAGTGCATGCGGGCCGCGTACGGCGTCCGAAGCCGGTTCTGTCAAATGGGCGTCTCAAAACAGAAGATGTTATAACGAGACGCTCTCAAGAATGGTTCAAAAATTTAGTAACGCCAGGCTAAACGCGATACACGCGGGATAGACTAAATCCCGCAATAACAGCAGGCGGGTGTCGATGTGTGTGTCCACACATCGCGCCCACCCTGACTGTCTGTAGCAATCCGGATCGCATTCTCTCCGGGTATCAATGATTGCGGTGGACACATCGCCGCCGATGCAAGCGCGGGTCCGGCTGTTCGAGGCTCAGGACCGCACGGACGCAAGTGCATGCATATGGCGCGGCAAAGCGGGTAAAGTAAGGGCACTGGCTTGTGGCCGGCGCCGGAGCGTAGCAAAATCGGCCCCGGATCCCCGTGGAGAATCATGAGTGGCACAAGCAGGTACAGCGGTGTCCCATCACGACCTACTGGCGGCCGATCTTTCCTCGAACGAGCCGGAGCTGCTCTATGCCGAAAAGGGCGATGTCGCGCATCGCAAGAAGCTCGGGCAGTTCTTCACGCCATTCTCCGTCGCTTCGTTCATGAGCCAGTGGCTCGTTGGACTGTCAGTCTATGCGCCCAGGATCCTGGATCCGTGTGCCGGACTGGGTGTATTCGAGCGGGCGTTAACCACAACGGACCCTGAACTGGCCGCCAACGCACGCTTTACGCTCTGGGAAAAGGACAAGCGGCTGGCACTCGATCTGGCCAGGGTCTGCGACAGGATAGCGATCCATTCGTCCGTGATCGGCAAGGACTTCCTCGACGAGCACGCGTGGTCCGAGACCTACGACGGCATCATCGCCAATCCGCCGTATTACAAACATCATTTCGTCGAGAACAAGGAAGACATTCGGTCGGTCATCTCATCCAGAGTGGGCGCAAATTTCAGCGTACAAACGAATGTCTATTGCTGGTTCCTGATCAAGGCGCTGGCATTGCTCAGGCCTGGTGGCAGGCTGGCATTTATCGTTCCGTCCGAATTTCTGAACGCGAACTACGGCCGCGACGTCAAGAAGCACCTGATTGAGTGCCGTATGCTGCGCCATATCATCTCAGTCAGTTACCAGCGCAGGATCTTCGAAGACGCAGTGACGACAGCTTGCATACTCCTGGCCGAAAGAGCGGACGATCCAGATCACGGCGTTCGGTTCTACTCTGCCGAATCGGCTGATCAGCTCGGCGATCTGACTGAATTTATTGCCGGTACCGGCTTCACTGAATACCGGTCCTCCGACCTGGATGTGGAACGCAAATGGCGCTCGTATTTTCCCGGCAATGCAGGGGTCGATACGAAAAACTCACGGCTCGTGCCGTTTTCGACTTACGGCAGATTCTCACGAGGCATTGCGACCGGAGCGAACGAGTTCTTTGCACTTGGCGCCGCCCGCGCCGAAAAGCTGGGCCTGCCAGACGAGAGCCTGATTCCCTGTGTCTGCAAGGCGAGATACGCGTCCGGAAAGATCTTTACTCGCGCCGACTTTGAAAACCTCAGGCAGGCCGGCAAACCGGTCTATCTCTTCGATGGCGCCGCCGCGACCGGCAAAGCAGTCGAACAGTACATCCACTCGGGAGAGCAGGCAGGCTACCAGCGCCGCTATCTGACGAGAAACAGAAACCCGTGGTATGCCCTTGAAAAAAGGCTGCCGGGCACAATCTGGGCAGGCGTATTCGGCCGGGCAGTGATCCGCTTCGTGTGGAATAAAAGCGACTGTCTATCTCTCACCTGTTTCCATGTATTCCAGCCGAGCGATATCGGGAAAGATTTCCTGCCGTTCGTCTTTCTCTATCTCAACACATCCATCGGGAAGAGATTTCTGGAGCTGGAAAAACGCGAATATGGCGATGGCCTCGCGAAATACGAGCCGAACGATATCAATAAATCTCTGGCACCGGATTTCGGATTGCTCGGTCGCGAGACCGCAAAGCGGCTGGCCTGTCTCCAGAATGCATTCCTTGATGCAGAGTCAGGCTCACCTGACGAACAGGCTACTCTCGTCACGGCAAACGCAATATTCGAAGCGCTGATCTAGGGTATCAGCCGGGCAGGCCGCGATCGCTGCGATGCACTCGCTCGTGCTCCTGACTAGTCGACAATAATGGTCGGATCGAGTGTTCCACCGCCATCGATGCCGATATCATATTTGTACGCAACGCCACGATCTGCGGACTCGCTGACCACCGTTGTTATCTTGCCGTTTCTGGAGGTTTTTTCGTGACTATCGAATGGCGTCCTGTCACGGAAATTGATGAAAAACTTTTTGTTCTGCAATTTCCACTCGATCGTATCGCCGCGGCACACATGCAGATCGTCGGCATTCTTAACTCCCCTCACCACTTCCGTGGGGGTATTATTCCTGACCTTGATCTTTACGTAGAATGCCTCTGAATCTCTGTCGCACGGATCCTCCTGGGCGGTGGCATGGGAACCGATCAATACCGCCGATCCAATTATGAGTAGCAAACGCACGATGCGGCATGGCTGATTTCGCATGGTTATTTCCTTTGTTTGTTATTGTTTGCGCGTGCCTCGGGCCAACTTCGATCCACTATTTGCGACCAGGCGCTTGAATCGCGCGTTTTCCCGTAAAGTACGGAGTCCCGGATCAATTTGTAACAGTTGCCGCTGATAGTCAAGTTCAACAGCGCGTATCAGAGCAGTGAGCGCCTTCTCCACTTCGCCAAAATGGGCGTATATCAATGCGCTATAGTAGTGCACGTACATGTGATCGGGTGCGCCGGCCAGCGCAGCAGCGCTCATCTGTCTCGCTTTTGTTTCCTGCCCCGTCTTGGAGTAGAAATACGCTACGTTTGCAACTGTCTCCAAATCGGACGGATTGACCTCGAGGCGCTCTTCTCCTATTTCAATTGCCTTTTTATATGCGACTTCGGCCGCGGCCTTCAATTCGGCGTAATAGTAGGCATCTGCCAAGTGCCCCCACATGCGATGGTCCATCGGTGCAAACTCTATTGCACGTGCAAAGCGTTCGGCGGCGGTGTCGAACCGGCCGAGGTAAAAGTACATGGACCCGGTATTCGAATACGCGCTGCGCGTCGGTTTTATGGCAAGAGATCTGTCCCAGGCCATGGCGGCCGACGAAAAATCACCAGCCAGGTAGTTCGCCGCGCCGAGGTTGTTGTATGCGGTGGCATTGTCTTCGGTGCGTCTGGCAAAGTCGCCGTAGAATTCCGCCGCCTCGTTGAAACGGCCATGCGCATAGAGAAAATTACCCATCTCGTTGAAACTGGCCCAGTAACTCGCGTCCGCCTCGATTGCGCGGCGCAGGTTTGCTTCGGCTTCCACCGGTCGGTTTTGACTGATAAACGTCTTTCCTAGCCCGATATGGGCATCCGCCGAGTTCGAATTAATGGCCAGGGCCTGTTCAAATTCCTGTATGGATTCGTTGTATTGGCCGGAAGAGTAATACAGACGGCCCAGCGCAAGGTGCACGTCTATCGCCGTATTGTCTCGGGTCAGAGCGCGATGGCAGGCGCGTTCCGCGCTTGCGAAGTATTCCGTATCGCGGAATAGCTCATAGCGTGCCAGGTGGGTCTCACACATCGCGGCATGCGCCTTGGCAAAGTTCGGATCGATTGCAACGGCTTGCCGAACATGATCTTCGGACCGGGACAACGTTGCTTCGTCCTTGGGTTGCCGCAGGTAGTCGATGGCGCGCAGATATAAATCGTATGCTTCCACACTTCCCGTGCCCAAATTTGCCAGCCGGCGATCTATGGACACGGGCAACACGACATCCAGCGCGCCGGCGACTTTGCGCGCGATGCTCTCCTGAATCGAAAACACGTCGGCCAATTTCCGGTCAAATGTATCTGACCAGATCTCGGAGCCATCATCGCCATCGACGAGCCTCGCGGTAATTCTTACTTTTTCTGCCGACCGGCGAACACTTCCCAGCAGAATCACGTCGACATCGAGGCGCCGTGCCACTGCCGGAATGTCGAAGTCAGCGCCCTTGAGTCGATATATGGAGCTGAGCGCGACAACTCTGAATTCATTGAGCCGGACCAACAGGCTTTGAATTTCTTCCGTCAGGCCGTCGCTGAAATAGTCACTGTCCTCGGCGGAGCTCAAATTTGTGAACGGCAGAACCGCGATAGATTTCTGCTGTGGTTCCCAGTAGCGCAGCGACAAGGAATAAAGACCGTAGCCGGTGCCGACCGTTAGCGCCCCGACCAACAGAATAAAGGGCAGAAAGGCAAGTTTTGGCGGTCCGTCGGCCGTCTCTTCGTGTCGCACGACGCCGCGCAGCGTGAATTCATAAGCCCAGGCCAACACGACGGTAACCGGAAAACCCACGACTACCAATACGATTAGTACTGTCATAGCGCTGCCGGGTATCGGCAGGCGGTCAAACGTGACGTCGGCTACCTGGAGCAGCATCCAGGCCACGACACTATAAGCCACGATTGCCCGGATTACGCTGCGGCTACGCAACTCGCGGACGAAGTCACCGACGCGATTCTGCATACAGAAGGGGCCTTTTCTATTCTAGTTCTTGACTAACAAAAGCGAATTAAATCAAGTAATTCCGCCCGATTGGTGATCATGCCTGAAATAGACCGGAATTTACAATTCTTTGGATCGATTGGCCTGCTTCCCTGCCTGGCGGGTATTTGTTCAATCTGCACTCACGACAAATACTTCGCGCAGCATTAATCCGCGCTCGATCAGGGCGATCTGACTTTCACGTCAGACACAACATCATTGTACCCGCCGATCCGTCTCATTCCGATAAACTAGGCGAATGCCTCGAATCGTGATCCTCGGTGCCGGGTTCGGCGGATTGTTTGCGGCCAAGAAGTTGGGGAGCGTCGACGCCCATGTTACCGTCGTTGACCGGCACAACTATCATTTGTTTCAGCCGTTTCTGTATCAGGTCGCTACGGCCGGCCTGGCGCCGTCTGACATTGCCTGGCCCATTCGCTCCATCCTGAGCCGCCAGAAAAACACGACCGTGCTGCTGGATGACGTAAATGGCATCGACGTTGCCCGGCGCAAGGTCGTTCTGCAGAACGAGTCGATCGCATTCGACTATCTGATCGTGGCCACGGGCTCGACCCATTCCTACTTCGGCCACGAGGACTGGTCGCCTATCGCACCGGGCCTGAAGAGCATCGACGATGCGACGCATATTCGCCGGCGCATTCTCACGGCATTCGAGCAGGCGGAGATGAGCGAGCGTGAGCACGACAGGAAACGCCTGTTACGCTTTGTCATCGTGGGCGGCGGACCGACCGGCGTCGAGCTCGCCGGCACGATTGCGGAGCTGGCGCACCACACGCTTGCTGCCGACTTCCGGCACATCAACCCGCGCAGCGCCTCGATCATTCTGGCGCAAGGCGCTCCGCGATTGCTCCCGCACCTTGACGAGACTTTGTCCGAGTATGCCCGCCGGTCATTGGAGAAGCTCGGTGTGGAAGTCCGATTGGGTAATCCGGTTACGCATTGCGACAATGAAGGCGTCGTCATCGATGGCGAAAGGATCAACGCCGCGACAGTCATCTGGGCAGCCGGCGTCGCCGCTTCACCGGTTGGCCGGTGGCTGGGCGCAGAAACAGACAGCGTAGGCAGGATATACGTGCAGTCGGACCTGTCGATTCAAAGTGATCCCGATATTTTCGTCGTCGGCGATGCAGCGCACGTGGAGGACGCAGACGGAAACCTCGTTCCCGGCATCGCCCCGGCGGCGAAACAACAGGGCCGATATGTTGCAAAGGTCATAACGAGAAGACTGGCAGGGAAGCCCACCGCGGCGGGATTTCGATATCGCCATTCCGGTCACCTCGCCACGATCGGGCGCAGTTCGGCCGTCATCCAGTTTCCGCGCTACAAAATGAAGGGCTGGGTCGCCTGGTGGATCTGGGGCATCGCGCATATCTATTTTCTGGTCGGTGTGCCAAGCCCGCTTGTGATCACCGTGCGCTGGTTTTGGCAGTACATAACCTACGGGCGAGGGGCGCGATTGATTACGGGCGAGGAGCAGTCGGACTGACAACCGGCGTGTCGGCAGTGGCGATCATCTATTATTTGTTGTTGATCCTGAGCGTTCCGGCGGCGGCCTGCTTTTCGGTGCTCTTTGCACGATCGAAACAACGCAAATGCCTCGTCGCGGCGGTGCTATGGCTGATTCCTCCGGCATACGAGGCGCTGATCCTCAGTACCTGCACGGGCGAATGCAATATCCGCGTGGACTTACTCTTCGTTATGCCACTGGAGCTATTGGTGCTGATTCCAATCGGCAGGAGCGCATTCAGGAGCTATACTGGGATGCGGACCAGTGAAGTATCGACAACAGAATAATATAACGGGGGCAATCACATGAACCTATACGCCATCCTGCGTCGCGACGGTTTCGCCGATGGGTCAACACTCGAACAGGCGGCTGCGCGCTCGACCAAAGCAGGCGACGAGATGTCGAGTGACATCCGATGGATTCGTTCCTACGTGCTGGGAGAGGAAGGGGGATCTCTCGGTACCGTATGCGTCTATCAGGCCAGCAGTGAGGATGCCATTCGCACACACGCCGAAGCCGCCGACCTGCCGGTTACCGAAATCATCCCGATCGCCGACACTGTGATCGTGAGGCCGGATCCCGAGTAAGCCGCACCGGCGCCGTCAATGTATGACCCGACTCGAGGCCTTCGTTCGGAAAGCCTCGAAGACTGTCCTGCGCCGCATCCGGAGGAGGTATTGTCATGAGTATTATCGAATTGGGCGCCTTGGGAGAGTTCCTGGGGTCGATCGCCGTATTGGCCACTCTGGTATATCTGTCAGTTCAAATTCGTCAGAACACAAGATCGATGGATGAAAGCAAGAAGCTCGCGCTGGCCCAGACCTATCAGATGAGAGCGGATGCGCTGCAGATGATGCTCGTGCATGCGGCTGATTCGGAGCACGTCGGGCCGATCATCACCAAACTCACAGGCGCCGGATATCCGGAGGATATCGGCGCACTCGACGTTCTCTCGAAAGAGGAGCGAGGCCGCTTTCGGCAGTGGCAGATCGCGCAACAAACGCATTGGGACAACATGTTCTTTCAGTACCAGCAGGGCTTTATCGACGAAGAGTATTATCGCGACTCATTCAGGGAGCGGGTGAGACGACTCGCGCCCGCCTGGCGCGCATTGAACGTGGCCGGCGCCAGGGAATCCTTTAACGAGGAAATCCGGGATATCCTTGCCGAGGGACAAAACCGGACATGATGGTCGTTGTCGCATCACGAAATCCGGTCAAAATCGAAGCGGCAAAGCAGGCCTTTGCCAGCCAGTTTCCGTCAAGCGAGATCGAGATAAGCTGCGTGAATGTCGAGTCAGGCGTGAGTCATCAACCTTATGGCGATCATGAAACGCGCAAGGGCGCAAGGAATCGCGCCGAAGAGGCGCAACGAGTGTATCCCCTTGCGGACTTTTGTGTCGGCCTCGAAGGAGGAATAGAGTCGATTGGCGATCAACTCATGGCGTTCGCATGGATGGTGGTGCGGGGCCGCAACGGCAAGACCGGTGAAGCCAGAAGCGCCACCTTACCATTACCGCCAGCGGTCAAGAAGCTCGTCGAGGGCGGTCTCGAGCTGGGTGAGGCGAACGACCGGGTTTTCTCGACAGCCAACAGCAAACAGGCGGGCGGCGCATACGGCTTGCTCACGGACGGGCGTTACACCCGCGAGTTCATCTATAGCCAGACACTTATACTGGCCCTGATTCCGTTCGTCAACGAACTCTACCCGCACTCGCATCCGGATTAGTCACAGCGATTTTCCGAGGGCCCGGCTGATATCGTCCTCGGAAATCTGACGGAACGCGTATCTGTAGCCAAAATACACGGCTAATGCATAGAACAAGACATCCATGACCTCGAAGGTCGACACCAGCAGCTCCAGGATGATTTCCGCGTTCAACTGGCTCAGTAGATCGGGGAAGGGCATGCCCTCATTGACGGCAATGAAGAATGTAATCGAGAGGATGTTGCCAAGCGCGCAACCGACGATCGACAGAACCGCACCGATGATACCGAAGACCTGATCGATCCCCTTACCGGCGAAGCGAACGGCAAAGCCGACTAGCAGCCCGATACCGACGGCCATCCAGCCGATCTGATACTCGGTCATGATTGTGACCACTGCCCAAATGACCGCACCGACGACCGAAGCGATGATGCCGGCGGCGGCGCAATTGACGACGTTTTGTTCCGCACGCAGGCGATCGAGCGCCAGTTCCGCCTCGTAGCCGGATACGGACGAATCTTTCATTGTGACCGGTGCCGGCTTGAGTTCTTCCGTCATTGAATACTCTCCCGGTGACTGCTGTGCAAGGAACGACTTTCGGTTGCATCGTCTCACAGTGGTGTTGTGAATACACTAGCCGCGCAGACCGCCGCCGCTCGGGACCGGATCTAGAAGATGGCCTGAGATTCGCCTGTCTTTTGCAGCGATTCGGGGCGGGAGAACAGGAACAGCTGCCAGGAAGAGCCCTCGCTACGTTCGATACCGGCGACACTTCCGGGCAGGAATTCGACCAGTTGCCGGTCCGGCGCACCGGTCAGCGCCTGTGAAACAACGCGCGCCACAAACGGCATATGGCCGGCGACCAGAGTGTCTTTCTTCGGGTCCTTCAACTGATGAAGAAATGCCTCGGGTGAATCATTGGGCGCCAGCCCGTGACCCTCATAGATGTGGCCTGGAGAGATCAACAGTGGTCGGAGTAACTCGGCCGTGTCTTTTGCACGGGCCTTGCCGCTGTGCAGGATCTGCCCGACCCGGACGTCGTGACCGCTAAGCCATTCTGCCAGGCGCCGTATGTCGGCGCGCCCCTTGTCACTTAAGGGACGATCAGGGTCAACGTCTTTCGGCACGGCGTCGCCGTGCTGAACGAGATAGAGCCGCATCAGAGGTCCGGCAGCTCAGGTAACCGTGTAGACGGTGTCGTGCTCCCTGGCGTGCTCGACAACCGACAGGCCGATTTGATCGCCCGGCTTGGCGACGTCGACAGCCTCGTGGTCGATCTCCATCGATTCGACCTTTTGCTCGAAGTCCGAGGTATGGCCCTTGACGTGAATCGTGTCGCCCTTACGCAGTTCTCCGTCGGTGATCGCTACGCCCGCCACATGTATGTGGTTGTAGTAGTGAGTCACCGTGCCGATTTTTTTCTCAGTCATGTCACTCTCTCCAACGCACACTGCATACTATTGCCTAAAATTAGCATAGACCGCACGCGGACGGTCTATTCCATAAACATCCATGAGCCGTAGCCGACAACCTGGCCCATTGGTCCGGCGGTCTCGCCCGAATTTCTGAGATCCAGGGTCTCGACCGACATGCCGCGTCTCCTGGCCAGTTCGAGAAGGCCACCGATCGGATGACAGCCGCAGGCGTCGTCCGGACCCACGTTGTTCACATCAAATCGCTCGATGGCCTCGCACGTTGCCTTGTCCTGCCGCTTGGCCGCCTTGTAATCCAGGTAATGGCTGAGATCGGAGCTAATGACTATCAGCGTCCCGGGACCCCCCCAGAGCGCCTCGAGCACGTCCGCAACGGTAGCCGGGGAAGCATCTCCCACCACCAGCGGGACCAGCGTGAACTCGTCCAGTATCGTTTGCAGGAAGGGCAGATGTACCTCAAGGCTGTGCTCGAAGGCATGCGCATGATCGAACACCTTCACCGCTGGCAATTCCAGCCCGGCCAGCGCGTTCTTGTCGATCGGCACGTCTCCCAACGGCGTCCGGAACGCGTCGGCACCGCTGGACGCCAGGCCTCGCACCGGCACACGGTGGCACGGTCCGAGCAGGATCACGCGAGTGATCTGCTCGCGATACGGCCGGAGCCTCGCATAGGCCGTGGCGGCCACGGGGCCGGAGTAGACATAGCCCGCGTGCGGCACGATCAGCGCCTTCGGCAGAGGGCCTGCCTCGGCCGCCGCCTCGCTCAGATACCGTTCGACGGCGGCGGCCAAGTCGCCTGCTCTGCCGGGGTAGAACTGGCCGGCAACCGCGGCTTCCCGGATAACAGCCATGATTTCCTGTCCTCTCATTGTCTAGTCTAGACCTCTTGGCTACCCTATATCCACACACGACTTGTACCAATGAGCTCAAGACAGCCCCACCGCATCAGAGAGACCGATTTTGCGGGCAGCGTTCCAGGACGCTACTGGCAGCGGATCGATGACGGCCGGCTGCAGTGCGATGTCTGTCCGAGACGCTGCAGGCTGCGGGAGGGCCAGCGCGGCCTCTGTTTCGTGCGGGCCCGCCACAACGACGAGATCGTGTTGACGACCTATGGCCGCTCGAGCGGCTTCTGTATCGACCCGATCGAGAAGAAACCGCTCGACCATTTCCTCCCTGGCACGCCGGTGCTTTCATTCGGCACGGCCGGCTGCAACCTGGCCTGCAAGTTCTGCCAGAACTGGGATATCTCCAAGTCCAGAGAATTCGACAGGCTTCAGGACCAGGCGTCACCGGAGATGATCGCAAAGACCGCCATCGAGACGGGTTGCCGAAGCGTTGCGTTTACCTACAACGACCCGGTCATATTCCTGGAGTACGCTATCGATGTAGCGGCGGCATGTCGTGAGCGCGGTCTCAGGACCGTTGCCGTCACAGCCGGCTACATCTGCGAGGAACCGCGGGTCGAGTTCTTCGAAACCATGGATGCCGCCAATGTCGATCTGAAAGCCTTCAGCGAGCGGTTTTACTGGAAAGTATGCGGCGGGCATCTGGAGCCTGTTCTCGAAACAATCAAATACCTGAGGCACGAGACCGATGTCTGGTTCGAACTCACGGATCTGCTGATTCCCGGAGAAAACGACTCGCAAGCGGAAATCGAAGCGATGACGCACTGGATTATGGAGAACGTGGGGCCGGACGCGCCGTTACACTTCACGGCATTTCACCCGGACTGGAAGATGATGGACAAGCCGATAACGCCGATGCGGACACTGACCGAGGCCCGCGCAATCGCGATGAAAAACGGCCTGCACTATGTTTATACCGGCAACGTCCACGATTTCGAAGGCGAAAGCACCTATTGCCATAAGTGTGGCGATACCCTGATCGGCCGGGACTGGTACGAACTTTCGGTCTGGAACCTGACCACGCAAGATCATTCGGCAAGTTGCAAGAACTGCGGCACCGGAGTGGCCGGCGTCTTCGATGGGCCGCCGGGGGATTGGGGAGCCAGGCGCCGGCCCGTTCGTATCGCGACGAGCTGACCACCCGGGTCACGAGAAATCGTGCAGCGATGACCGACGGCAACAAGGCAAACGTTCGGGTTCGATTGGCCAATCTGTCCCGCAGCTTTCAGGAAGGCGATCAGCTGCACTCGGTCCTCAATAAGCTCTCAGCCGAGATATTCGAAGGCGAGACGGTTGCCCTGAGAGGGCGAAGCGGGTCCGGCAAATCCACGCTCCTGAATCTCATCAGCGGCATCGATCTCCCTGATGAGGGTGAAGTCGTGATCGCGGGCGTCAATATCACGGCGATTTCCGAGCGCCACCGGACACTCTTCCGAAGGAAGCATATAGGCTTCGTCTACCAGGCTTACAATCTCGTGCCGACTTTGACCGTGGCCGATAACGTCAGGCTGGTGCTTGAATTGAACGAGGTCACCGAGCGACGCGCATCGAAACGTGTGCGGACATTACTCACAGCGGTCGGGCTCTCGGGTCGTGCGAATAGTTATCCGGACGTGTTATCCGGCGGCGAGCAGCAGCGCGTCGCCATTGCGAGAGCGCTCGCCAACGATCCCTGGCTATTGCTGGCCGACGAACCGACCGGCAATCTCGACGACAAGACCGCTGCTGATGTGCTTCAGTTGCTCGAGCAACTGGTACGACTGAGCGGCGGCACGATGATTGTTGCCACACACAGCGAAAAGATCGCAATGTTCTGTGATCGTGTGCTCGAACTGCGCGACGGCAAGCTCGTCGCCAGTAGCGGAAGAACCTGATGCCGGTCCTTTATCGCGCAAGCTTTGGCTACCTGTTGCGGCATCCCTGGCAGCTCGGCCTGACGCTGCTGGGTATCTGCATAGGTGTGGCCGTGATGGTCGCTGTCGATCTTGCTAACGATAGCGCGCGAAAGGCATTTCTGCTGTCGATGAACACGGTCAACGGCGCAGCAACACACCAGATTGTTGCGGGGCCGAACGGCGTTGACGAACGGCTCTACGTAGCTCTCAGGGTGGACGAGGGCGTTCGTAATATTTCACCGGTCGTCGACGGATACGTTGATGTCGGCAGTATCACGCTGCAACTGCTCGGCATCGACGTATTCGCCGAACGGGAATTTCGCGATTACACGATTCCAGGCAACGATGAGTCGTGGATCATAGCAGCGGCTCCCGACGGGGGATCAGCGGCGGATACGGTGCGTCGCATCATGACCGAGCCCGGCGCCGTACTGTTATCTGAAAATACCGCGAGTCTGCTGCAACTTGAAACACATGACCGGTTTGACGTCATGGCAAGTGGCAAATCCTTTCCGGCCGTGCTCGTCGGATTGCTTGAAGGGGCGTCCGCACTCGACAACCTAGTCATCGCCGACATATCCGTCGCCCAGAAATGGCTGAATCAATACGGCACGCTCAGTCGCATTGACGTGCGCATCCCGGCAGGCAATGAACAAGCGAATATCGAAAGGATCAGGAGTATATTGCCGCCCGACACGAAACTGCTGAGTGCCGAGGGCCGAACGCAATCCGTGACGAGCATGAGCGCGGCTTTCATGACCAATCTCACCGCCATGAGCTTGCTGGCACTCCTGGTCGGCATATTCCTCATTTACAACAGCGTCGGCTTTGCAGTACTGCAGCGCCGCGGACTCATCGGGGTGCTCAGGGCATTGGGCCTGACGCGCAAGCAGGCCTTTGTCCTGATTCTGCAGGAGAGCCTCCTTTTAGGCGTCGTCGGCGCATCGCTCGGTGTCATCACCGGCATATGGCTCGGCGAGCAGTTGCTCGGACTGGTATCCCGCTCGATCAACGATCTTTATTTCGTCGTCAGGGTTACCGATGTGGAGCTCGGTCCCGCTTCGGTTGCGAAAGGCCTGGCTGCCGGTCTCGGCGCGACGGTGATTGCGGCAATCGTGCCGGCTATCGAGGCATCGTCGTATCAACCGAGGCTTGCCATGACGCGCTCGGTGCTGGAGCGTCGTGCCGGCGGATTGCTGCTGATCATCGCGTTCGTAGGCGTTGCCGCGGCCGCCTTTGCGATCGTGCTGCTCGCGGTCTCGGGCAAAAACCTCGTTGCCGGACTCGCGGCATTGTTCCTGCTGATCCTCGGCACGGCACTGTGCGTGCCAATCGGGGTGAAATGGCTGTCGAATTTCGCTGCTCCGGCGGCGGCGAAACTGGGCGGCATTACGGCGAGGCTTGCCGTAACGGGCGTAGCGGCGACCCTGAGCCGTACCGGGGTGGCGATCGTGGCACTGGCCGTCGCCGTCTCGGCATCGATTGGCGTCAGCATCATGGTGGACAGCTTCAGAGGCTCGGTGAGCGACTGGCTCGGCAACACACTGCGCTCGGACATATATGTCGGCGTGACAAGGGGCCAACTGGATGCCGGCCTGATCAATGACCTGGTCCATCTGCCGGGCGTGGCTGAATATAGCGCCAGCCGCAGAATCTGGCTGGAATCGGAGTCCGGCCGCACCCGCATTATCGCGCTTGAAATGGCATCGCAAAGTTATGCCGGCACCAGGATCCTCGATGGCAACCCTGAGGAGGTCTGGCAGGCTTTTGACGAGCAGGGCGCCGTGCTCGTCTCGGAACCGTTTGCGTATCGAAACAACGTTGAACTCGGCGATACGGTCGCGCTGAATACCGCGAATGGCGTGGAAGTCTTCCCGATCGCCGCGGTCTATCAGAGCTATGACAGAAACCAGGGTTCCGTGCTCATGAGCCGCGACAGCTACCAGCGCGCCTTTCAGGATGCCGGCATCGACGCCATCGGGCTTTATCTGGATGCGGATGCCAGTGCAGCCGCAGTCACCGCCGCACTGCACGAGCTCGCCGCGGGCCGCCAGGCGGTACTCGTGCGAAGCAACGAGGAGATCCGCGAACAGTCGCTGCAGATCTTCGATCGTACCTTCATCATTACCGATGTCCTTTACTGGCTGGCGGTGGGTGTCGCGATTATCGGGATCCTGGGCGCGATGCTGGCGCTGCAGCTGGAGCGCGCCCGGGAGCTGGCCGTGTTGAGGGCCGTCGGCATGACACCAGCCCAACTGGGCGGCATGGTGACTCTGCAGTCCGGCTTCATCGGTCTCCTGAGCGGCCTCGCCGCAATACCCCTGGGCATCGTCATGGCCGGTGTACTCATTCTGGTCATCAACCGACGGGCCTTCGGCTGGCAGATGGATATCACGGTATCGGCTCGGATGCTGCTGATTGCCGTCGTGCTGTCTGTCGGCGCCGCCCTGATCGCCGGCATCTATCCGGCCTACCGTGCCGCAAACAACCGGCCGGCGGTCGCGATGCGTGAGGAGTAATGTTAGAAGTAACATGAAAAA
>JBHHWI010000056.1:0-19840 GCA_046756445.1 Woeseia sp.
GCTATCTGGGCGATAGTTGGCGTGTATCTCGGCAGGTCCTATCATCTTGCTGCTGCGGATTTGCGCCTCGACGAATAAAAGGGAGCGAATATGCCGGAAGCCTGGATTTGCGACGCCGTTCGCACGCCGATCGGACGATATGGCGGCGCGCTGTCACCGGTGCGGACCGACGACCTCGGCGCCGTTCCCATCCGTGCGCTCATCGGGCGGAACAAGGGACTGCCCCCTGAGATCGTCGATGACGTGCTGCTGGGCTGTGCCAATCAGGCGGGAGAGGACAATCGAAACGTGGCCCGCATGTCTTCGCTGCTCGCAGGCCTGCCGGCTTCGGTGCCCGCTGCAACGGTGAACCGCCTCTGCGGATCAGGCATGAACGCGCTCGGCAATGCGGCGCATGCGATCAGGGCCGGCGCTGCGAATGTCGTTCTCGCCGGCGGCGTCGAGTCGATGTCGCGTGCGCCTTTCGTGCTCGCGAAATCCACGATGGCCTTCGGCCGCAATGCGGAAGTCTACGATACGACACTGGGCTGGCGGTTCGTCAACCGCAAACTCGAGGAACAATACGGTGTCGATTCGATGGCCGAAACCGCGGAAAACGTCGCCGACGATTTCGGCATCTCGCGCCAGGACCAGGACCGGTTCGCTTTGCGCAGTCAGCAAAGAGCGGCCGGCGCGATTTCGAGCGGGCGGATGAAAGACGAGATCACCCCGGTCGAGGTGCCGCAACGGCGGGGCGACGCTGTCGTTGTCGACACCGACGAGCACCCGCGCGGGGATTCGACGATCGAGGGCCTGGCGAAACTCAGGCCCATCGTGCGCGAAAAGGGCACGGTGACCGCCGGTAATGCTTCCGGAATCAACGATGGCGCCTGCGCCCTTCTGCTCGCGTCGGACCAGGCGTTGACGGAGCACGGGCTCGAGCCGTTGGCGCGAGTCGTGACCTGGGCCGTGGCGGGGGTCGAGCCGAGGATCATGGGCATCGGCCCGGTGCCGGCGTCGCAGAAGGCCTTGCGTCACGCGGGGCTGGGTATCGATCAAATGGATGTGATCGAGCTCAACGAAGCGTTTGCCGCCCAGGGCCTCGCAGTGCTGCGGGAGCTCGGTGTCGCCGATGACGCAAACCACGTCAACCCGAATGGCGGCGCCATCGCACTCGGACATCCGCTCGGCATGTCGGGAGCCCGCCTGGTCACGACCGCCGCCTATCAGCTGCGGCGCACGCAGGATCGGTATGCGCTTTGCACGATGTGCATCGGCGTGGGGCAGGGCATCGCGATGATCATCGAGCGCGCGTCGTAAGATGAGTATTGCCCGGGACCTGAAACAGAATCTGCAGAGGCTTGCAGAGCGAATCCGCGGACGGCGCACGGTGGCGCTGTATTTGCAGACGCCCGTGGACCGGCAAGTCGTGCTCGATGCCATCGAGGTGGCGCGCTGGGCACCGAACCATCATGTAACGGAGCCGTGGCATTTCTATCTGCTGGGCGACCAAACCATGAAGGAAAATGTCGAACTCATTCGGAGAATCACGTCGGAAAACGGGGGCGCGGACAAAGGCGACTTCAAGGCAAAGGCCGCGGCGGCAATACCGGGCTGGCTGGTACTTACCTGCAGGAAATCCGAGGACGAGGTGTTGCAGCGTGAAGACTATGCGAGCTGCTGCTGTGCCATGCAGAACCTGATGCTTTATCTGTCGGAGGCAGGCGTCGGCTCGAAATGGGCCACGGGCGCGATCGCCGAGGACGGGCGCTTCCTCGACATGCTCGGCATCGACCGGGAGAAGGAGCTGGTCGTCGGTATCCTGCGATACGGCTATCCGAAGATCACTCCGATCCAATCGAGGAAAGACCTCGGCGAGATCGTCACCGAACTGGATTAGAAAACGATGAGTATCGAGATGAACCGCAGAGATCTGTTCAAGAAGGCATCCGCGGTGGCCGCTGCAGGCTTTACGGCCGGCATGACGTTCGAGGCGAAGGCCGACGCGCTGGAGCACGCGATGATCGGCGAGCTGAATTACAAGGTCCCCGAGCCACCGGCGTTCTGTGACGTGAACTGGCCGAAGCCGGTCCCCGACTTCGAGGCAATGGCGAGGGATACACGGCCGAATCTGATGCATAAGGATCCGCGCTTGCCGGAGATGCCGGGTCGGCCGACACTGATCGATTTTTTCAAGCTGCGCTGGGCTCCGTCGCTCCACGTGCTGCAGAGCGCAAACATCGCGCTCGAGAAAAACATGGAGGAAAAAGTAATCATTGCCTGCCTGTTGCACGACATTGCGGTCGGCGGTCTGATTCGCACCGATCATGGTTACTGGGCCGCACAGCTTCTCGGGCCCTATGTCGACGAGGAAGTCTCATGGGCGATACGGGCGCATCAGATACTCAGGTTTTTTCCCGACGAGTCGGTGGGCTACGAGTATCCCGAAGCCTACATCCGGTATTTCGGTGAAGACTATGAGCCGCCGCGGTACATCGTCGACGCATACGAGAAAGCGCGCAACCACAAGTGGTATATGACCGCTCGCCTGATTACACTGAACGATCTCTATTCGTTCGAACCCGGCGTCGAGCCGGACATCGACCAGTTCGAGGACATCATCGGACGGAATTTCAGGCAGCCGAGGGAAGGACTCGGTTTCGATCAAAGCGCGGTCGCCCATATGTGGCGGTCAATGATCTGGCCGAACAACTTCCTCTAGGCTGAAAAACAGCGGGCGGCACAGGAAAACCACCGTCGTCAGGGCCCCGGCAGTTCCCAGGATCATCGTGACGTTGCCGATCGAGCCGTCATAAAGCGAGCTGCTGATCAGGGATCCTGCGGTGCTTGCGAGGCTTTGTGTGGTCCCGATGATTGAAGACGCCGTGCCCGCTATCCGGGGCACGGGATCGAGCGCCAGCGCGGTCGCGTTCGGCATCAGAATGCCGACACCGAAGCCGAACAGGCAAATGTTTCCCCACAGGAACCAGAAATTCGCCTCATCCGACCAGGCGATAATCAAGAGCTGTACTGATGCAATGCCGATCACAATCGCGCCGGCGCCGATCATGCGGATGACGCCGTGCGTCAGGACCAGGTGGCGGTTGAGTGTGGACGCCGCCAGTATCGAGAGCCCCCAAAGCGCGAAAATCAGCCCGAAAGCGCGCACCGAGAATCCGTAGATTTCGATGACGATCGCGGAGGAAGCCGTAATCATGGCGAGGAACCCGGCTGCCGGCAGAATCAGGAGCAACAGCCCGAATCGGCTTCTCCGGTGAGAGAAGAATGCCTTCACGCCCGACCATAACTGGCGCACGGGATGTTCCCGGCGGGCGGGTCTGTGCGTCTCCTGCAGGGCGGTGTTCACGCCCAGAAGAATCAATGCGCCGAATACGGCGACCGCGATGAACGGAGCCCGCCATCCCCAGGCGAAGACCAGAAACGCGCCGGCGATCGGCGCCAGGATGGGAGCCGCGGTAAAGATCATGACCATGACCGACATCAGCCTCGCAGCATGGGCGCCGCTGGCGATGTCGCGGACGATCGCCCGCGATATGACGACGCCGACTGATCCGCCGAGGCCCTGGACGAATCGTGCAGCGATCAAGAGGTCGATACTGTCCGTCATGGCGCAAACGACGCCGGCGATCGTGAACAGGCCGATGCCACAGTACAGGACAGGCATTCGGCCGACGCGGTCCGATATCAGACCGGCGGGAAGCTGGCCGATTGCAATGCCGGCCATGAACAGGCCGACGACCCGTTGTCCGACCGACATCCTTGTCACAAGCTCGCGGACCATGTCGGGAAAGGCGGGCATGCTCATGTCGACTGTCACGGCCGCGATTCCGGTCAGGAGGCCGAGGACCAGCACGAATCTACGCTTGCTCGCGAGGCCGGTATTCATTGCGGATCCCGATCAGGCGCGAAGGATTTCGCGTCCCGCGACGAACAGATCGGTCAGCTCGTTCAATCCGAGCCAGTACGACAGTTCCCTGGGGTGGCCGATGTCCCATACCGCGACGTCGGCGCGCTTGCCGGTCTCGAGCGTCCCCCGGTCATGCAAAAGACCCAGAGCTCGAGCGGCCTCTCTGGTGACGCCGGCAAGACATTCCTCGGGCGTCAATCGGAACAGGGACGTCGCGAGATGCATCACGGCGCGCAGCGAGCAGAGCGGCGACGTGCCGGGGTTGCAGTCGGTGGCGACGGCAATCGGCACCCGCCTTGCCCTGAGCTGGGCCACGGGGGGCGGCTGCGTCTCGCCGAGCGTGAGAAAAGCGCCCGGCAGGAGCACGGCGACGCAGCCGGCCCGGGCGAGCGCGGCTACGCCGTTCGCGGACGCGTACTCGAGGTGGTCCGCCGACAGGGCATGGAAACTCGCGGCGAGTTCCGCGCCGCCGCCGTCCGAGAGCTGATCTGCATGAAGCTTCACCGGCAGCTTCAATTCCCGGGCGCTGCCGAACAGTCGCGCGAGCTGGTCGGCGGAAAAAGCGATCGTTTCACAGTAGCCATCGACGGCATCGACGAGTCCTTCCTCGGCCGCTCGCGGCAGCGCCTGATCGCACAACATGCCGATGTAGTCATCCGCCTTCCCCTCGAACTCCGGCGGGATCGTGTGGGCGCCGAGAAACGAGGTCGATGTCGATATGCCGGATGATCCGGCCAGGGACCGCGCGACGCGGAGCATCTTCAGTTCGTTGTCGACGTCGAGGCCGTAACCCGACTTGATCTCCACGGTCGCCACCCCCTCGCACGCGAGCGCGTGCAGCCGTACCGCCGCCGAGTTCGCGAGCTCGTCCGGAGAAGCACGGCGGGTCGCGTCGACGGTCGACAGGATGCCGCCGCCTGCCCTGGCTATCTCCTCGTACGTGGCGCCGCCGAGCCGCTGCTCGAACTCCACGGCGCGATTGCCGCCGAATACGATGTGGGTATGACAGTCGATCAAGGCAGGGGTCAGCCATCGGCCGTTCATCGGGCGCGTCTTGCAGTTGATCGCGGAGGGCAGCTCGTCCTCTCGCCCGACCCAGGCGATCTTGCCGTCGGCGATGCCGAGCGCCCCGTTCTCGATGATGCCGTAGCCGATGGCCGGATCCCGCATGGTGGCGATGTGGACATCGGTCAGCTTGAGGTCCCATGAGGGCATCGGGAGTCCCCGGGCAAGGTGGATTGCAATCAACGGTAGCATGCACTAGCCTGTATATACAACCGGACCAGGGGAACCGCTGCATGAGCTCGATTTACGCCAGAAGAGCCTTGCTGCCCGGCGGCTGGGCCGAGAACGTGCGCCTGGACGTTTCGGGCGGGAGGATCGGGGCTGTCGGACGGGGCGTGACGGTCGCCGGTGACGAATTTCAAGCCGGGGTTGTCATACCCGGCGTCTGCAATGCCCACAGCCACGCTTTTCAGCGGGCGCTGGTCGGGCATGCCGAGAGGCGCTCACCGGCCGGCAAGGACGATTTCTGGACCTGGCGCAATGAGATGTATCGCCTCGCGAGCAAGGTCGATTCGGAAATGGTGAAGATCATCGCCAGGCAGGCCTACTCCGAAATGCTTGCCGCGGGGTTCACGACTGTCGTCGAGTTCCATTATCTGCATCAAACGGATATCGAAGCCATTGTCTCGGCAGCCGAAGAGTCCGGCATTCGGCTCACGATCGTTCCGACGCTCTACGAGCGCGCAGGATTCGATAATCCGGCGCCCGATGGCGTACAGGAGCTCTTTGTCAAAACATTCGATGAATTCATCTCTCTTTATGAGCATACGAAGACCCTGGCCGGCGAGCGCGTCGGGATTGGCGTCGGCATTCACAGCCTGCGTGCGGTTACCAAACAGTCGATTGACGGTCTCTCCGAGCTTGCCGAATCCGAGGGCGTTCCGCTTCACATTCACCTCGCCGAGCAACAGCGCGAAGTGGACGAGTGTCTGTCGCACTACCGCACGAGGCCCGCGCGCTGGTTGCTCGATCGATGCGAGGTAGACGCCGGTTGGTGCCTCGTGCACGCGACACATCTCGAGGAAGACGAAATAGCGGCTATCGCTCAATCGGGAGCCGTCGCCTGTCTCTGTCCGACCACGGAAGCCAATCTGGGTGACGGCGTATTCCCGCTGGAATCCTATCTCGGAAGTGGTGGAAATATCGCCGTCGGCTCCGACAGCCAGGTCACGATCGACCCCTTCGAAGAGCTGCGGCTGCTGGAATACGGTCAGCGCCTTACGTCACGGTCCAGAAATGTCGCCGCAGCGGATGGCGGACATGTCGGTCAGACGCTGTTCGAGCTGGTCACCGCGGGCGGGAGCCTGGCCTCCGGGCAGGCGGCCGGCAGGCTGGAGCCGGGTGCCATGGCCGATCTCGTCGTTCTCGATGACGCCGACCCGATGCTGATCGGCCACCAAACCGACTCGCTGATGGACGCGCTGGTCTTTTCCGGTTACCCGGTGCCGGTACAGCGGGTCATGGTCCACGGGGAGTGGCGGATTCTCGAGGGCCAGCATGTCGATCTGGACGTCGCAGCTTTTGGACGCGTCGTCGCGGAGCTGCGATGACGCCCAGGCAAAAACCCCGCTATCAGCAACTCAAGGAAATGATCGTCGGCCGGATCATGTCGGGCGAGCTTCGCCCGCGCGACCGCGTGCCATCGGAGAACGAACTCGTCGACGCGATGAAGGTATCGCGAATGACGGCGAACCGCGCCCTGCGGGAACTGACGGACGAGGGATATGTCGATCGGGTCGCCGGCCTCGGCACCTTCGTTTCGGACCTGAAGGCCGGCTCGCATGTTCTCGAAGTGCGCAACATCGCCGACGAGATCGAAAGACGCGGGCACGCGTATTCGGCGATCGTTCTCAAGCAGGAACGTCTGGCGACAAACGGCGAGATTCGGGAAGCGCTGAGGGCGCCCGCAGACAGCGACGTATATCACGTGAAGGTCGTGCACGCGGAAAACGGCGTGCCGATCCAGCTGGAGGATCGCTACGTGCTCGGCGACTTTGCGCCGGACTGCCTGAGGCAGGATTTTTCGAAGATTACGCCGAGCGCCTGGCTGAGCGGGATTTCGCCCCTGCAGGAAGCCGAACACATCGTGCGCGCGGCCATGCCGGACGAAGACGTACGCAAGAGCCTGATGATGGATGAGCAGAAACCCTGCCTGGTGGTCCTGCGGCGAACCTGGGCGCACGGCGTACCCGTCAGCTTCGCGCGATTGCACCATCCTGGCGACCGATTCGAACTGACCGGGCACTACGCGCCGCCGGGTATCAAGAAGAGCAAGTCAGCCGAGCTTGTCGAGCTGGGGAAACTACACCGATGAACAAAACGATAAAGGCGCCGAGGGGAACGAAGCTGCAGGCAAGGAGCTGGCTGACCGAAGCGCCGCTGCGAATGATCATGAACAACCTCGACCCCGACGTCGCCGAGCATCCGGAGGACCTCGTGGTTTACGGCGGAATCGGCAAGGCGGCCAGAAACTGGGACTGCTTCGGTGCAATTGTACGGGCACTGCGCGAGCTCGATGACGACCAGACGCTGCTCGTGCAATCGGGCAAACCTGTCGGTGTGTTCGAGACGCACCCGGATGCGCCGCGTGTCCTGATAGCGAACTCCAATCTCGTTCCGGCCTGGGCCAACTGGGATCACTTTCGCGAGCTCGACAGGAAGGGACTCATGATGTTCGGCCAGATGACGGCGGGGTCCTGGATATATATCGGCAGCCAGGGCATCGTTCAGGGGACCTACGAGACTTTCGCCGAGATGGGCCGGCAGCATTACGGTGGCGATCTCGGCGGACGCTGGATCCTGACGGCGGGTCTCGGCGGGATGGGGGGCGCCCAGCCGCTGGCGGCGACGATGGCGGGCGCGTCGATGCTGGCGGTCGAATGCCAGGTCGATCGAATCGAGATGCGGTTACGGACCGGGTATCTCGACAAGCGGGCCGAGACGCTCGATGAGGCACTGGCGATCATCGAGCAGGCCGGGGAAGACAGGAAAGCCGTTTCCATCGGACTCCTCGGCAACGTGGCACAGGTCCTGCCCGAACTCGTCCGGCGCGGCGTGCGCCCGGATGCCGTCACCGATCAGACGTCGGCACACGATCCCGCCAACGGCTACCTGCCGTTGGGCTGGACCGTCGAGGAGTGGATCCAGCGGCGCAGGACCGATCCCGACGCCGTCGCGGCAGCGGCAGTAAAATCGATCGCGGTGCATGTCGGGGCGATGCTCGACTTCCAGCGCCAGGGAGTGCCGACTTTCGACTACGGCAACAACATCCGGCAGGTCGCTTTTGACGAGGGGGTCGAGCACGCTTTCGATTTTCCGGGCTTCGTGCCGGCTTATGTGCGGCCGCTGTTCTGCAGGGGTATCGGGCCTTTCCGCTGGGTGGCGCTCTCGGGAGACCCCGAGGATATCTATAAGACGGATGCGAAGGTAAAGGAGCTGATTCCCGACGACCCGCAGCTGCACAACTGGCTTGATGCGGCGCGCGCAAAAATCCGGTTTCAGGGACTGCCGGCCCGCATCTGCTGGGTAGGCCTCGGGCAACGGGACCGTCTGGGTCGCGCCTTTAACGAGATGGTCGGCAGCGGAGAACTCAAGGCGCCGGTCGTAATCGGCCGGGATCACCTGGACAGCGGGTCCGTCGCCAGCCCGAATCGCGAGACAGAGGCCATGCGGGACGGTTCCGACACCGTATCGGACTGGCCGCTCCTCAATGCGTTGCTGAACACTGCAAGCGGGGCGACCTGGGTGTCTTTTCATCACGGTGGCGGCGTCGGCATGGGCTACGCACAACATGCCGGACTGGTCGTCGTCTGTGATGGCAGCGTCGAGGCGGACGCGAGAATCAGACGCGTGCTCTGGAACGACCCGGCAACCGGTGTGATGCGTCACGCCGATGCGGGATACGAAGACGCTATCGAATGCGCGAAAGCGCATGACCTGAAACTGCCGATGATCGACTCATGAACATGCATATCGACGCTCAGACAATCTCGCTTGCGGAACTTCGCACCGCCTGGCTTTCGCCGACGACGGTGACGATTGGCGACTCGGCGCGGCAACGCATTGCTGAATCGAGCAGCCACATCCAGACGGTTGTCGCGGGCGGTGACCAGGTCTATGGCGTGAACACCGGTTTCGGCCAGTTGGCGCAGGTTCGCATCAGCGACGGGGAGCTGATGCATCTGCAGGAAAACCTGGTGCGCTCGCACGCAACGGGGGTCGGCGAGGATCTCCCAGACGATTGCGTGCGGCTCATCATGATCATGAAAGTGATCGCGCTGGCGCAGGGCTATTCCGGTGTGCGTCCCGTGCTGGTCGAGCGACTCGGCGATCTGATCAACAGGGAAATCTATCCCTGTATTCCTTCGAAAGGATCGGTCGGCGCCTCGGGCGACCTCGCGCCGCTGGCGCACATGGCCTGCGTCCTGATCGGCGCGGGATCCGCATCGGTCAACGGCGCCATCCTCCCGGCCATGGAGGCATTGCAACAGGCCGGGCTCGAGCCTGTTACGCTTGCTCCCAAGGAGGGTCTGGCGCTGCTCAACGGCACGCAGGTCTCCACGGCGCTGGCGCTGACCGCGCTGTTTCGCGCCGAGCATATCTTCGCCGCTGCGCTGACGGCCGGCGCGTTGTCTGCCGATGCGATCAAGGGAAGCGATACGCCGTTCGATGATCGGATCCAGTCGGTGCGCGGGCACCAGGGGCAGGCGGATGTCGCCCGGGTGTTGCGAAAGCTCATGGAGGGCAGCGAGATTCGGGCCTCCCACATCGACTGCAATCGGGTGCAGGACCCCTATTCGATTCGATGCCAGCCACAGGTCGTCGGCGCCTGCCTCGATGTCATGCGGCACGTCGGTGCAATACTGGAAATCGAGGCGAACGCGGTCACCGACAACCCGCTTGTATTCGCGGACTCGAAGGCCGTGCTGGCCGGCGGGAATTTTCACGCAGAACCCGTGGCGCTCGCGGCGGACTATCTTGCGCTGGCAATCGCCGAAATCGGTTCCCTATCGGAGCGGCGCATCGCGCTGCTGATCGACTCACACCTGAGCGGGCTGCCGGCCTTTCTCGTTGAGGAATCCGGCTTGAATTCCGGTTTCATGACGGCGCAGGTGACGGCGGCGGCGCTCGCGTCCGAAAACAAGTCTCTGGCGCACCCGGCGAGCGTCGACAGCATTCCGACGTCCGCCAACCAGGAAGACCACGTAAGCATGGCGACGTTCGCCGCGATGCGCCTGCATACGATGCTCGATAACGTCGCGCACATCGTGGCAATCGAACTGCTGGCGGGGGCGCAGGGCCTGGAGGTCCATCATCCGCAGAGGAGTTCTGAAGTGCTCGAGTCTGTTGTGAGCAACATTCGCGAGGTCTCGCCGCCCTATACCGAGGACCGTTCGATGTCTGACGAATATGCGGAACTCGCCGCGATCGTCAACCGGGGATCGTTCTACGAGATAGGGGAGCCCATCCTGCCGAGCGGGAAGGTGTGAGCAACGGCTACGATTACGCTGCCGGGACGACGCCGTTACTGATCAGTATTCCGCACGACGGTCGTCTCCTCGCGCCTGCGATGGCGGAGAGCATGACAGAGTGTGGAAGTGACCTGCCGGACACGGACTGGCACGTGCGAAGGCTCTATGCATTCTCGAAGAACCTCGGCGCCAGCATCATTGCGGCAGATTATTCGCGATACGTCGTGGACCTGAACCGATCACCGACCGACGAAGCCCTGTATGCAGGGCGGTTCGGTACCGGGCTGATCCCGAGGCAGACCTTCCACGGGCAGCAGATCTATCTGCCGGGAAACAATCCCGGTGAGGATGAGATAAGGGATCGGATTGACAATTACTGGCGTCCCTACCACGACAGAATCGCGTCGTCATTGAATGATATCCGGGAACGATTCGGCTATGCGCTGCTGTGGGATGCCCATTCGATCAGGAGCCGCGTTCCGTCGCTCTTCGACGGGAAATTGCCTGCGCTGAATTTCGGCGTCAATGACGGCCGCAGTTGCGCAAGCGATATCATCGAGTCGGTAATCACCGAAGCGAGGGCGGGCGGCGGATACTCGGTAGTGCTCGACGGGCGTTTCAAGGGCGGTTACATCACGCGTCAGTATGGCGACCCCAAAGAGAACGTGCATGCGATTCAACTCGAGTTGGCGCAGCGCTGTTATATGAACGAAGATTCACGCAGCTTCGATGACGACCTGGCATCGCAAACACAGCAAGTCCTGTCCAGGGTGCTTCAGGCCTGTCTGTCGAGCGCGGCTTCCCACTACGGGAAACGGGGATGAGGAACAGGACTTTATTGCACCGTCTGTCGCGCCGCCGGTTCATCCGGAGGAGCAGCCTTGCGGCGTCGACAGCCGTATGGGGATGGATACCGGCCGCGCTGTCGAATCCGGATGAGCCATTTCGGATTCCGGGCAAATCCGGCCTGATCGTATTGAATGATCGGCCGATCAACGCAGAAACGCCGGCGCACCTGCTTGACGACGACGTGACGCCGACGAGCCGCCTGTTCGTTCGCAATAACGGCAGACCGCCTGCCGTCGAAGGGCTCGATCCGGATCGGTGGACGCTGCAGATTGCCGGTGAATCCTGCATCGAGCCGCGGAGCTTGCTACTTTCCGAGCTCAAAGCGAAATTCCCTCACCACACGCTGCAGCTGCAGATCGAGTGCGGCGGCAATGGCCGTGCCGAGTTCTATCCGGCGGCGAAGGGCAACCAGTGGACAACGGGCGCGGTCGGTTGTCCGGCATGGACGGGCGTCAGGCTTGCCGACGTGCTGGCGCATTGCGGCATTGGCGATGATGCGGTCTACGTCGCCTACGAAGGCGCGGACCGTCATCTGTCCGGGGATCCGGGCAAACTGCCGATATCCCGCGGCGTGCCGGTGGCCAAGGCGCTGGAAAAGGAATCGCTGATCGCCTGGGCGATGAACGGTGAACCCCTGCCCTTATTGCACGGGTTTCCGCTCCGCATGGTCTGCGGGGGGTGGCCGGGTTCGGTCAGCGGCAAGTGGATCAGGAAGATTCTGATCAGGAACCGGGTGCACGATGGCCCGAAGATGACCGGGCAGTCCTATCGTGTGCCGTGCGAGCCGGTAGCCCCGGGCACGGCGGTGGCCGACCAAGACATGTGCATCATCGAGTCCATGCCGGTCAAGTCGCTGATTACGTTCCCGAAGTCCGGGATCACGCACCCGCTGGGCCGCCCGCTGGAGCTGCGCGGCCATGCCTGGGCCGGGGACCTGCGCGTAACGGCAATGCACGTGTCAAAGGACTTCGGCGCGACCTGGCAGAAAGCCTCACTGCGGCGGCCCGTGAACCGCCTGGCCTGGCAACACTGGTCCGCCGAGGTCGAATTTCCGAGGCCCGGTTACTATGAAGTCTGGGCGCGCGCCGAGGACGAGACCGGTGTCTCGCAGCCCGTCGTGCTCCCGGCCTGGAATCCGCGCGGCTACCTGAACAACGCCTGTCACAGAATCGCGGTCATGGTGGCTGCGTGATCCGGGCGGCGATAATAATGGTGCTGACGGTCATTCTCGCGGCACGCGCGCAAGTGGCAGCGTCGGTGGACGAACGGACGGGCCTGATCAAGGCCCCCGGATGGGAGCTCGTTCGCGCGCACTGTGGCGGCTGCCATTCTCATAAACTGGTCACCCAACAACGGGCCGACCGGCAGACCTGGCTCGACATCGTTCGCTGGATGCAGGCGACGCAGAACCTGTGGCGGTTCGACCCGGAAACCGAGACCGCGATCCTCGACTACCTGGCCGGCAACTATCCGCCGCAAGCCACCAGACGGCGAGCGCCGATACCGCCCAGCCTGATGCCGCCCGACTGAGCGGCTCGCTGATCGGAGACAGTGTTTTGTACGCCAGTGGAGTAATATTCAGTTGCGCTTCAGGGGGTTCCGCGCATACTTGTATTTTGGCTTGATTCTCTGCTTATCGAGGAGCTTTGCGTCATGAAAAAGTTATTCCAGGCATTATGTTCAGCGGCCGCCGCGACTGTTCTTTTCGTACCTTCGCTTACGGCCGCCAAGTCGGCAGCGGTCATCGACCTCGAGGTCAACGAGACCATCGAGGAATTCAAACAGGACGTCAACGGTGCCGAGGTCTTTCTGAACCAGGCCGCGGGCATCCTGATATTCCCGAGAGTGATCAAGGCGGGCATCGGCATCGGCGTGGAGACCGGTGAAGGGGCGCTTCGGATCGGGGGGCAGACCGTCGATTATTATCGTACGACCAGCGGGTCGATCGGGCTGCAACTGGGTGCGCAGAAGAAATCGATCGTCATCGCGTTCATGACCAAGGAATCGCTCGAGAAATTCCGCAACAGCGAGGGCTGGAAGGTCGGTGTGGACGGATCGGTGGCATTGATCGACATCGGTGCGGGCAAGACGATCGATTCGCAGAACGTCAAGGACCCGGTTGTCGGTTTCATATTCGACTCCAAAGGACTGATGTATAACCTGACGCTCGAGGGTTCGAAATTTTCGAAACTCGACAAGAACTAAGAGAACAAGCGCCGGAGAAACATGTCACGGCCAGAAAGACAGGACGAGACGGAAAAGCCCCCCCGCTTCCGGAAACTCGGCGAACGGGTCAAAGACATTAGTTCACTGGGCCAAACACTGGTCAAGGAGCCGAAAGCCTTCCCCAGGCAGACGGCGGAAACCCTGCGGCCGTGGTTCCGCAAGGCCTGGAAAACGAAGGGTGGCGGCCTGTATGCCTGCGGCTTCGTGGTGACCTTCATCTATCTGGAAGTCGTGACAGTCGTCAGCGAAATCCTCTCGAGTGAAGGCGTCGTCGATTTCTTCACCGCACAACTTCTTGAGTTTTTCTTCCGGTTCTTCGGCGAGTCGCTGCAAAACATGATTCATGCGTTCATATGGCCCGTGGAGGTCATCGCTTTTTCACCACCGTGGGGAATCGCGATACTGGTCGCGATGTATCTGCTGTTCACCCATCTGATCAAGGAACCACTGGAGAAGTGGCTCTTTCACGAAGAGGAATGATTGTGCAGAAGAAAGGGGTCAGAGCCCTTTTTTACACTGTCTCGAGGATCTTGCCCTGACGCTTCGCGCGTTCCTCGAACTCGTGCTGCCACTTCGACCGGTGCACGGCTGGAGTAACCTGCACCGCCGTGACTTTGTACTCGGGGCAGTTTGTTGCCCAGTCGCTGTATTCTGTGGTGACCACGTTGGCGCCGGTGTCCGGGTTGTGAAACGTCGTGTATACGACTCCCGGAGGCACGCGGTCGGTAATATTGGCGCGCAGCGTGATGTCTCCCTTCCGGCTTGCCAGTGAAACCCGGTCGCCGTCATTGATACCGCGTGTGTCCGCATCGTGCGGATGAATCTCGAGCACGTCCTCGCCATACCACACGACGTTTTCCGTCCGCCGAGTCTGCGCCCCGACGTTGTACTGGCTCAGTATCCGGCCGGTCGTCAGGAGCAGCGGGAACTTGCTGCTCGTCCGTTCCTCGGTCGGTACATAGTCGGTCTCGACAAACAGGCCCTTGCCGCGCACGAACTGGCCGATGTGCATGATGGGCGTACCCATCGGCGCTTTTTCGTTACATGGCCACTGCACACTGCCGACCGTGTCGAGGAAATCGAACGAGACGCCCGCGAAGGTCGGTGTCAGCGCCGCGATCTCGTCCATGATCTCGGCCTCGTTCGCGTAATTCATCGGATAGCCCATCGCCTGTGCGAGCACCTGCGTGATGAGCCACTCGGCCTTGCCCTGTCTCGGCTTCATGACCGGGCGCACCCGGTTGATGCGCCTCTCGGCGTTCGTGAAGGTGCCGTCTTTCTCGAGGAATGAAGTGCCCGGGAGGAACACGTGGGCAAACTTGGTCGATTCGACGAGGAACAGGTCCTGCACGACGACGCATTCCATGTTGCTCAACGCGTCCTCGACGTGCTGGGTGTTCGGGTCGGACTGCGCCAGGTCCTCGCCCACAATGTACATGCCCTTGAATTTGCCGGCGATCGCGGCGTCGAACATGTTCGGAATGCGGAAGCCCGGTTCGGGATCGAGTTCGACGCCCCAGTGCTCCTCGAAAGACCCCCGGACCTCGTCGTCCTGGACCGGACGGTAACCTGCGAACTCGTGCGGGAAAGATCCCATGTCGCAGGAGCCCTGCACGTTGTTCTGGCCCCGGAGCGGATTGACGCCGACGCCCGTCCGGCCGAGATTGCCCGTGGCCATGGCCAGGTTCGCCATGCCCATAACCATCGTCGAGCCCTGGCTGTGCTCGGAAACGCCGAGCCCGTAGTAAATAGCCGAGGACTCGGCGCCCCCGTAAAGCCTCGCGGCACCGCGGATCACGTCTTCCGGCACACCCGAGACCTTCGCGACTTCTTCCGGCGAATTCTCCGGCTTCAGAATGCATGCCTTCCAGGCCTCGTACGATTCCGTGTCACAGCGCTCGGCGACGTACTCCTGGTCGACAAGCCCCTCGCTGATGGCGACGTGCGCGAATGCGTTGATGATCGGCACATTCGTGCCGGGCAGGAGCGGCAGATGATAGTCGGCTTCGATGTGCGGCGTTCGCACGAGATCGATCTGACGCGGGTCGATGATGATCAGCTTTGCGCCCTGACGCAACCGTCGCTTCATCTGGGACGCAAACACCGGGTGACCCTCGGTCGGGTTCGCCCCGATCACCATGATGACGTCGGCGTCCATGACGCTGTCGAACAACTGCGTGCCGGCCGAGGTGCCGAGCGTCTGTTTCAGCCCGTAGCCCGTCGGCGAATGGCACACACGGGCACACGTATCGACGTTGTTGTTGCCGAATCCCGCGCGGACGAGTTTCTGGACGATGAAAACTTCTTCGTTCGTGCAACGCGACGACGTTATGCCGCCGATCGATTTGCGGCCGTACTTTTCCTGAATCTCCTCGAATCTCCCGGCCGTAAAGCTGATCGCTTCCTCCCAGGAAACCTTGCGCCAGGGATCGTCCGTGCTGTCGCGGATGAGCGGGTCCAGGATGCGGTCGGCGTGTGTGGAATAACCCCACGCGAAGCGACCCTTGACGCAGCTGTGGCCGTGATTCGCGTGGCCATTCTTGTAGGGTGTCATGCGCACGACCTGGTCACCCTTCATGTCCGCCTTGAACGAGCATCCCACGCCGCAATACGCGCAGGTAGTCACCACGCTGTGTTCCGGCAAGCCGTGATCGATGACGGATTTCTCCATCAGAGTCGCCGTCGGGCAGGCCTGCACGCAGGCGCCGCAGGAGACGCACTCCGAATCGAGGAATGTCTCGCCGACGCTGGCCGAGACCTTCGCGTCGAATCCGCGCCCCTCGATGGTCAGCGCAAAGGTACCCTGCACCTCGTCGCAGGCACGCACGCAGCGTGAGCACACGATGCACTTGCTCGGGTCGAACGAGAAATAGGGGTTGCTGTCGTCGATGGCGGCATCGAGGTGATTGGCGCCCTCCATCCCGTAGCGCACCTCTCGCAGGCCGACGGCGCCCGCCATGTCCTGCAATTCGCAGTCGCCGTTTGCCGAGCAGGTCAGGCAATCGAGCGGGTGATCGGAAATATAGAGCTCCATCACGTTGCGGCGCAGTCGCGCGACCTTCTCCGTCTGGGTGCGGATTTTCATGCCGGGCTCGACCAGGGTTGTGCATGACGCCGGGTACCCGCCGCGGCCTTCGACCTCGACGACGCAAAGACGACAGGAGCCGAACGGCTTCAGACTGTCGGTTGCACATAATCTGGGGATGTCCACGCCCTGTTCGCGGGCGGCCCGCAGTATCGTGGTGCCGGCCCTGACCGTGGCGCCGAGCCCGTCGATCTCGACATCGACGGTGTCGTCCAGCGGGCTTTCAGGCGTGCCGTAGTCTAGGTCCTTGACTGAATTCAATGCTCTGCTCCTGGAGGACGGCCGAAGTCCTCGGGGAAGTATTTTACCGCGCTTCGGACCGGAAACGGCGTCATGCCCCCCATGGCGCACAGCGATCCGTCGACCATCGTGTCGCACAGGTCATCGAGCAGCTCGAGATCCCGGTCACGGTCCTCGTCGGCGACGATCCGGTCGATGACCTCCGTGCCCCGCACGGACCCGATGCGGCACGGCGTACATTTGCCACAGGACTCGATCGCGCAGAACTCCATCGCGAATCGTGCCTGGGCGGCCATGTCGACGCCCTCATCGAAGACGACCACGCCGCCGTGGCCGAGCATGCCGCCGAGCGCGACGAATGCCTCGTAGTCGAGCGGTGTATCGAGCAGGCTCTCTGGAAAATAGGCCCCGAGCGGGCCGCCGACCTGGACCGCACGGATGCTGCGGCCCGATGCCGTTCCGCCTCCGAAGTCCTCGATGAGTTCGCGCAGCGTCAGGCCGAATGCCTTTTCAACGAGGCCGCCATGCCTGATGTTGCCGGCAAGCTGAAACGCGAGTGTACCCCTCGAACGATCGACACCTAACGCAGCGTATTTATTGCCGCCTTGAATGAGAATATCCGGTACCGACGCCAGCGTAATGACGTTGTTGACCACGGTCGGTTTTCCGAACAGGCCCTCGATCGCAGGCAGCGGCGGCTTGTACCGGATTACCCCGGCCTTGCCCTCGAGGCTCTCGAGCATCGCCGTCTCCTCGCCGCAGACATAAGAGCCCGCACCGATGTGCAGGTCGATCTCGAAGTTGAAGCCGGTGTCGGCGATGTTCTCTCCGAGCCAGCCCGATTCCCTGGCGGCATCGAGCGCGGCGCCGAAGACCTGCCGCGTCAACGGGTATTCGGAACGCAGATAGACATAGCCGCGATCGGCGCCGACGGCGAGACCGGCGATCATCATGCCTTCGATCAGGCACAGGGGATCGCCCTCCATCAGCATGCGATCGGAAAAGGTGCCGCTATCGCCTTCGTCGGCATTGCAGGCGATGTACTTTTGATCGGCCTCTGCGTCGGCGACGGTCTGCCACTTGATACCGGTCGGAAAACCGGCCCCGCCGCGGCCGCGCAGGCCGGATTTCTTTACCTCCTCGATGGTGCCGGCGACACCCATTCCCGCCGCTGCCATGAAGCCCTCGAAGCCCCCGTTTGCGCGGTAATCCGCGATTGAAACCGGATCGGTCAGTCCGCATCGCCGGAACGTCCAGCGGTCCTGGTCCGCGAGGTATGGAATTTCACAAGTCCGGCCGAGCTTCAGTGCGTGGTCGCCTCCGGCGAGGAAATCGGCCTCGAACAAACCGCCGACGTCATCGACCGACACGGGCCCGTATGCAAGCCGCGCGCCATCGATGTCTACTTCGACCAGCGGTTCGAGCCAGCAAATGCCCCGGGAGCCGTTTCGGATCAGCTCGATATCGGGCTTGCTCTCGGCAGCGGCCGACAGGATTCGATCGGCGACGTCGTCTGCACCGAGCGATACCGCCGACGTTTCTCGCGGCACAAAAACCCTCGTGTCTCCGGCCATCGTGCTCAGCCCCTCGTCGCCGCCATCAGGTCATCGAATCGTTGCGCGTCGACGCGTCCGTACACACGGTCACCGATCATGATTGCCGGAGAGCAGGCGCAGTTGCCCAGGCAGTAGACGGGCTCGAGGGAGAATTCCCCGTCGTCGCTGGTTGTATGAAGCTCAATACCCAAAGACCTTTCCGCGTGCGCCGTCAGGGCGTCACCGCCCATTGCCTGGCACGACTCGGCCTGACAGATTCTTATCATCCGTTTGCCGGCGGGCGTTGTGCGATGATCGTGATAGAAACTCACCACGCCGTGCACGTCGGCGCGTGACAGGTTCAGCTCACCTGCAATGAAGCGAACAGCCTCTTCGCTGATCCAGGAAAATTCGTCAACGAATCCGTTCAGGATCTGCACGAGCATCTCAGGGACCGCGCCGACCCCATCGATTATTTTTCTCGCAGCACCTTCGTCGAATGTGATTGTCATTCCTGTCAGATCACCCTATGCCCGCCCGAGTAGATATTGAAATGTCTCTCTCGCAGGAAACCGATGAGTGTCAGATCGAACTCCCGCGCGAGCCGCACTGCGAGGCTCGATGGCGCACTCACGGCAGCCAGCAGCGGAATGCCTGCGACCAGCGCCTTTTGCATCAACTCGAAGCTTGCCCTGCCGGATACCATCAGGCCGAGGTGGTTCGCCGGCAGCATGTCCTTCAGCAGCAGCGCGCCTGCTATCTTGTCAACCGCATTATGGCGCCCGACGTCTTCCCTGACGAACAGGATCTCGCCATCCGTATCGAATACGGCCGCCGCGTGCAGGCCGCCTGTCTTCGTGAATACCTGCTGTTTGGCGATGAGCTTATCAGGCAACTCCACGATGACTTTGCGGCGAAACGTCGCCGTCTTGTCTGCCAGCGACTTTTGTCCTGACACACGCAGGGCGTCGAGCGACGCCTTGCCACATACGCCGCAGCTCGACGTCGTGTAAAAATGTCTCTGCAACCGGTCGAGATCGACCCGCACGTCCGGGTCGAGGTCCACCCGGATGATGTTTCTGAGACCGCTTTCGGGCGCCGTGGCGCCACAGTGTTCGACCGACGCCAGCTGATCGCCGTCCCGGATTATCCCTTCGGTATACAGGAAGCCGACGGCGAGTTCGGCGTCATCGCCCGGCGTGCGCATTGTGATGGAGACGCTCCTGGCGGCGGCTCCGGCGGCGGAGGGCTGCGTGATCTGAATCTCGAGCGGTTCCTCGACCGCAACGCTGTCCTGCCGCGAGATGCGCTCATCGCCTGAGACCTTGCTGACGTCGATGGCGAGGCTGGAGCCGGACATACCGAATACCGCTGCGTGAAAGGGCCGTCCAGTATATATCAGTGAATTAGCCTGAAAACTGCACGAGAGTCCGGGATTGTGGGCGAGAGATCGTCGCGGCTG
>JBHHWI010000057.1:0-19609 GCA_046756445.1 Woeseia sp.
GACAGGATCTGCCCGGTCATCATGCCGGGCAGCGACACCAGGCCGACGGCAAACAGCGTATTGATCAGCGGAATGAGGGAGGCGTTGAGCGCCGATGAGCGCGCCTGAGAGAGCTCGACCGACCGTTCGAGTTCCGACTCCAGCCTTTCGGCCGCAAGGCTGACGGCATTCATCGAGCTGGCGAACACCATGCCGGCCAGCGGCACCATGTAACGGGGCAGGAACCAGGGTTCGATGCCGATCACAATCTGTGTGACCAGCGCCAGCGTCAGGCCGCCACCGATCAGGATCGCAAGGAAGGCATTGCGCAACGAGCTCCGCCGGTTGTTCCTTATCGGGCGGATCGCGATAACACTGGCGGCGGCCAGCATCACGGACAGCACCAGGAGAATGATCCAGGCCTGATCGGCTTCGAAGATGAATGCCAGCACATAGCCGATCAGGAGCAACTGGATCAGCATGCGCCCGAGGGCGTGGGCCGCGGTCCGGGCGCTGGTCCTCCAGCGCATCAGTACCGCAACGACTATGGCTGCAGGAACAAACACCCAGATCAAAGACGGAATGGATATGGCTTGTACGGAGGCATTCACGGCACTGGCACCTCTTGATTGTATTGAGTCAGACCGACCCGAACGGACGATACCGGATCAGGCAGAGTATGAATTACGATATCGGATCCGAGGCGGGCACCGAGTCCGTCTGTCCACGAATGCCTGATCGCCGTATCACGCGCAGTGAACCGTATCGCCCCCCTGATCTTTGGCCGCTCTGCACGCTTCTTCGGCGGCCAAAAGGAGCGCATCCGGATCGCCATATTTCGGGGAGACCGAAACAACGCCGATGCTGATGGTGATGTTCAATGACTGCTGATCCCAGCTGAACTCGAAGTCACGGACCGAAGCACAGAGATCACGGGCGGTCTGCTGCGCCGACTCGATTGAAGCACCTTCCAGCAACAACCCGAATGCATTATCCGCGAGACGTGCCAGTGTCTCCTGGTGCCGGATTCCAGCCCTTATCAGCGCACCGATCTGGCCCAGCAGCGCATCGCCCGCGTTGCAGCCTAACGATTGGTTGACGTTGCGAAACCCGTCGATATCGAGATGGCACAATACCGCGCACTCATCAGACCGCGCTACGTCACGAAGGCTCGAGGCGAGGCGGTTTTGAAATTCCCTCCGGCTGAGTAAGCCGGTCAGAATGTCGTGGCGCGCGTGATAACCGAGTCGCCTGTTGAGCTCCAGAGATTCGGACACATCGTCGAGGACGACAAAACAGCCTGCAAGCGTTTCATCATCACTAACCAACGCAATCTGCCTGGCGTCGACATACGCTTCATTTCCATCGCCAGAAATTAGGAGCGCCGGACCATCGGTACTGATCTCACGGTCCTCACCCATTGCCGCGGTCAGTCGGCTCTCCAGCGGCTCGCAGGTCACCTTATCGAACAGACGAACGACTTGCTCGACCGGTGATCCCAGTGCCTGCGGCAATCTCCATCCGGTCAGCCGCTCTGCTGCCTGATTAAGGTATTGGACACTGCCGGTCTCATCGGCAACGATCACGGCCGATCCGACATGGCGGAGAATGACATCAGAGTGTTCGTTGACATTCATTCCATTTCCAGCCCGGCTGGCAGGTGGCCCTGCCGATGGTCATGCCGCCCGGCGTCAGGGATTACCTCGACCATAACGAGTCACCTTTCATTCAGCCGTCACCCGCGAAGTTTCTTTCGAATGACCAGTTTCAGACCGGACCAGGTCTGATCGATGGCGCATACCTTGACATCGACCAAGCCCAACGGCAGCGCCACCGCTCGGACTGTATCCTCCGTCACGCTCGACGGCACGCCGGATGACTTCTTCGGCCACGAAACCCAGATCATACCGTCCTGCCTGATGGCGTATTTCAGTTTCGGAAGCTCGGACTCGAGATCTGTCGAAGAGGCCGTGAAGAAGTGCAGGATGTCGATGTCTTTTCTGAATCGCGTCGAGATCCGTACGTTGTCCGGCACGGGGCTGACCAGCTGCAGGTAGTTTGCGGGCGCGCCCCTGATGCGAACGCGATAGCCGTCCCTGAATCCGAGCTTCTTTGCCAACGGCGTTCCGGAATAGCCGGACATGCGATTCGTTACTCGTCCTTTTCAGGATTTATTTCATGAATCAGGGTGTAGTCGGTTGGTGGTTCCGGAATCTTTGGCGGCGGATGTGCCGGTGGAGTCATTTCCGGCATTTCTCTTTCAGTTACGAAATTGAGATTGAGTCCCGCTCCCTGGCGATTCAGAACAACAAGCAGATCGTCACACGACCCATCCTCGACCACAATGACGACGAGGTAGACTGTCTTCCCGGCATGCACGACAGGGCGTACATCATATCCCGAATGATCGCATTCGTAGTCACCAGACAAGCTGCTGAGAATCATTTGTGCGTTTTGCATTGCGTCAGTCAGTTCCTTGAAGCGCTCCTGTTCTTCCGGCTCATTGCCATTGTCCTGCGCAGAAACACCAACACACCACACCGCGCAGAGCGCAATCATGCCTGAGGCACATGACCGGAATAACGATCGCTTGCACCTCATGCGCATTCATCCAATGAAGAAATGAAATGCCGCTTTCTCATTATTCAAATTCTGACGTAGCTGGGCACTTTCTCTCGCAGGAGCTGAATCAGTACCGGTTCCATGTAGTCATAAATGTCCGGCAGGTCCAGCACACCCACCTTCTTGTTCCTGAGCTTGCCCGGAAATCTCCTGTAAATCTCACTTCTGTGATATTTCTCCATGACGAGAATGACATCGGCCCACTCGATCAGCTCTTCAGTCACCGGGGTCGTGGCACCCGCATTGGTCCCCGCGCTGAGCGCCTCGACCCCTTCGTATTCCGAGAACACCGTCTCGGCGGTCGGGCTCCGCAATCGATTCTCGCTGCAGATGAAGAGAATTCTGGTCATTGCAGAATCGCTAGGGTCTTATAATGCCCGTTATTTCGTCAACCGTGACGGGACGGAAATCGCCAAACTCCAGCGGATCCGCCTTCGCGATCGCCGGGGGTATGTGCTCGGATAGATATGCCGACTCCGTTTCGGTCATCGACTCGATGAGATCGGCCAGTTGGTCGGCCTCCGGGTCGCGAGGGTCATAAGCGTCGCCATTCAGTGCCGTTCGCACTAATTGAACGATACCGTCCGGCACTTGCTGGATCGTCCCGGGTATATACGCCTGATCTCTGCCAGTTGTCACGAATCGTCGCCGGGCGTCGTACGGCGACAAAGATCAAAATACAGGAGCTCGATCGAAAGCGGCAAGACGCCCGCCGGAAGGCTTATCCATCGAGGCAGCGGTTTTCGGTATGCAACTTTCACTGATAGTCGATTTCGGGCAGTCTGAACGCCCATGAAGCTGGACAAATTCGTCAGGGTAGCGCTCGGGTTCCTGATTCTACTCGTGTTTGTCATTGCGATCGCGGCGCTGCTGTTCGTGACCGAGTCGGCGCTCAATGTCTGGGACCGGCTGGTGCAGGGGCCGCGCGTGCTGCTGTATGGCTATCTGGCCGTCATGGCGGCGTTGGCCGTTACCGCGATCTGGCTCGTTGTCCGGCTGGTCGTCCGCCGCAGAATTGACCGGCCGGATCGCGGGCCGGCCAGGCTGAGCAAGTCGGACATCGAGGCGCGCCTGCGGGAGGCGGATGATGCCGGTGTCGATGTAGGCAAGGCGCAGGCCGAGTTGCAGGAACTCGCCTCACGCCAGCGGGCGGGTTCGGTTCACCTGTGCTTTTTCGGCGAGGTCAGCACGGGCAAGAGCTCCCTGATCAAGGCCCTGGTGCCGGATGCCGATGTCGTCATCGATGCCCTCGGCGGCTCGACGATCGATATCCGTCATTATCGCTGGCGAAATGAGGAAGGCTCACAGATCCTCCTGACGGATGTGCCGGGCACGGGTGGTCTGGAAGAGGGCCTCGAGGAGGCTGCGGAAGAAGAGGCGCGCCGCGCGCAGGTCGTGATCTTCGTCTGCGAGGGCGACCTGACCCGGGCGGAAAAGCGGGCCGTCAAATGGCTGCTCGCTCTCGGGAAACCGCTGGTGCTCGTGATGAACAAGTCGGATCGTTACGACGCTCAAGAGCAGGCGGCGCTCATGCAAAGACTCCTGGACCATCTGAGCGGTCTCGGCGGCGCCATCGCGAAAGACCGAGTTGTCGCAGTGTCCGCCGGCGGGCAGGTCGATGTGATCGAGAGAAAAGCCGACGGTTCGGAGGAGACGGTGCGCCGCGAACGCCCGGCGGATATCGGGGTTCTCGTCGTCGCAATCAATCGGATGCTGGGGGAAGACGCCGGAGAGCTGGACGCGCGCCGCGACCGGGCCGTGTTCCGGTTGGCGGCAGAAAAACTGGCCGAGGCGGAGCAGAGCTACCGCGAGCAGCGATCGGAACAGATCATTCGCGCATCGACCCGCAAAGCGGTGGTCGGTGCGCTGGCCGCGGTCAGCCCCGGGACGGACGTGATCATACAGGGCTACATCGGCACCACGATGACCCAGACCCTCTGCAAACTGTACGGTGCGGCGCCGCGCGACCTGGATGTCGAGGAATTTCTCTCCTTGAGCCAGAGCCGGGCCGGCAAGGCGCTGCCGCTGACCCTGGCGGTTGCCGGCAACGGCCTGAAGGCCTTCCCCGGCCTTGGTACTGTCGCGGGAGGCCTCGTGCATGCGGTAGCCTACGGCCTGATCTTTGACGCGCTGGGCCGAAGCCTCGTCCAGACCCTGAGCAAGCACGGTCAGCTGGTCCCCGAAACCGCCGCAAAGGAATTTGAGGAAGGCATCAGTGAACATATTGAAGCGGGTGTTCGGCAGGTGGCCAGGATGGCCCTGGATCAGCAAAAGGAAGAAGACGGGTCCTCCTGATGACGGCGGCTCGCGGCACCTCACGCTGGCGAAGGAAAGCCTGTCCGACCTGATCGAGGACACGCGACTGCCGGCCGGCATCCGCGAGTCCCTGGCTCACGATTACGCGGCGGTCGAGGCCATGCTCGACAAACTCCAGCACGGCCATCTTCACATTGCGGCTTTCGGTCGCGTCAGTACCGGGAAGTCCTCTTTGTTGAACGCGATTATCGGCGAGAAGAAGTTCACGGTCAGCCCGCTGCACGGTGAGACGAGGCAGTCAGCCATGGAGCCGTGGTCCCAGATCGAAGCGGGCGGCGTCTTTCTGATCGATACGCCCGGCCTCGATGAAGCGGGCGGCGAGGACAGAGAGCACCTTGCGAAAGAGGTCGCGAACCGCTCGGACCTGGTCATATTCGTGCTTGATGGCGACATCACCGAGAGCGAGCTTCAGGCACTGAAGACATTGCTCGAGCAGGGCCGGCCCGTGATCGTCGCCTTGAACAAGCGTGACCTGTATACACAGGACGAGCTGGATGCGCTGATCGAGTCGGTGCGCGAGAAGACAGCCGGCATCGTCGCTGCGGGCGATGTTCTGGCGGTTGCGGCACAGCCGAGGCCGCAGACCGTTGTCGAGATCGACGACGAGGGACGCGAGAAGGCCGGCTCGCGGGATCGTGATGTGGATATCGAACGGCTCAAATTGCGCCTCTGGGATATTTTCGAGGCGGAAGGCAAGACACTTGCCGCACTGAACGCCAGTCTGTTTGCCGCCGACCTTTCCGACCAGGTGGGCAAGCGTATTCTCGGCGCGCGCCGCGAGCTCGGCGACAGAATGGTACGCACCTACTGTATTGCCAAGGGAATCGCCGTCGCCTTCAACCCGGTTCCGGTGGCCGATCTGTTTGCCGCGGCGTTCATCGACGTCGGCATGGTGATGCACCTCTCGAGGGTTTATGACTTGCCGGTCAGCAGGAAGGAAGCCGGGTCGCTGATCAGCATTATTGCCGCCGAAGCCGCTGCCCTGATGGGCACGGTGTGGGCGCTGCACTTCGTGTCGAGTGCGCTCAAGGTCGGCACGTTCGGCCTGTCGACCATCCTGACTGCCGGCGCACAGGGAGCGATCGCCTATTACAGCACCTATGTCGTCGGCCGGGTCGCCGCGGAATACCTCGCCCATGGAAAGTCCTGGGGCGAGGGCGGTCCGAAACAGGTCGTCCAGGAGATCCTGGACAGCCTGGACAGGGAGACCGTGTTGCAAGAGGCGCGGCGAGAGATACGCGCGCGCCTGGGGCTGAGTGCCGCCGATGCCTGAAACAGGCAATTCCAGAGAGCGTATTGAACGAATCTGGGCAACCGTCCGCGATATCCCTGAAGGTTCGGTCGCGAGTTACGGTCAGGTCGCCGAGATTGCAGGCATACCGCGCGGTGCGCGCCAGGTCGGCCACGCGCTCCGGATATTGCCTGCCGGATCCGACGTGCCCTGGCACCGCGTCATCAGGTCTTCCGGCCGGATTGCCTTCGAGCAGGGCAGCCGGGCATACAAACGGCAGGCCGAGCGCCTTATGATGGAGGACGTCGTCATTCTCAAGGGCTGGATCGACATGCAAAAGTACCGCTGGCAGCCGGATCTCGATGAGCTCCTGTGGAAGCCGAGCGCGGCCTGGGACAATCAAGAGTGATCAAGCGAAAACTCCTTTCGCTGTACGTCAATATCATTTTTAGCCGGCGATACCGGTCGCTGCGTCGCCTTCTTGCTGAAATGAAGAGGCTGGTGACCTTCAAACCGCACGTGGTTCTGGTTTTTCTGCAAATCGACGATCCGTACTCCTACCTGTTGAGCCACTATCTGCCTCACCTGACCCAGCAATACAAAAACGTCGAGCTTCGTTATTACCTCTGCCAGGCGCTGCGTAGCGAGTACATGCCCGCGCCCGACATGCTGGCCGAATACGCAGTACAGGATTGCAGACTGCTTGCAAAGGAGTTCGGTGTTCCGTTTCTCGACAAGGGTGCCGCCCCGGCTGTCGAGCATCGGCGTGCCCTGTTGGATTTTCTGGCCGAGGATCAGCAGGAAGACGACTTCAACGACACCTTCGGACAGGCGCTCAGCGCATACTGGCGCGGCGATGCTGAGGGCGTCGCCCGACTCCTCGGCCGCAGGCAGCCGCAGCGGCCGGAGACCAACATCCTTGTGTCGCGCAACCAGCTCCTGCTGAGAAAGCTCGGGCACTACAACACAGCCACAATGTATTACGCCGGCGAGTGGTTCTGGGGTGTCGATCGGCTGCATTACCTGACCAGGCGCTTCGATGCGCTCGGCCTGAATCGCTGGGATGAGCCGAACGCCGAACTCGCGTCGCTTCAACAGGCAAGACAGTTGATTCTGCCGGCTGCGGTGCCCGGCGCCGCGGAGAACCTGGCGACACTGACCATGTTTCACTCCTTCCGCAGCCCCTATTCCTATCTTGCGCTCGCTCGGACCTTCAGGATCGCGGATGCATTCGGTGTCAAATTGGACGTGCGGCCGGTGCTGCCCATGGTCATGCGCGGCATGGCGGTCCCGAAGCCGAAGCTCCTGTATATCGCCAGGGACGCTAATCGCGAGGCAGCGCGGTTGGGCGTTCCGTTCGGCAGAATGGCCGATCCTGTCGGCAAGGGGGCGGAGCGCTGTATCGCGGCCTTCTATTACGCCAGGAGCCAGAGGCGCGAGCGGGATTTTCTGCTGGCGGCCGGCGAAGCGATCTGGGCCGAGGCGGTCGACGTTGCGAAAGACGAGGGCATGCAGCTCGTGGCGGAACGTTCGGGACTGTTCTGGCCTGATGTCAAAGCCGCGCTGGCACAGGACGACTGGCGTTCGATTGTCGAGGAGAACCGGCAAGTGATGACCGAGGCCGGCGTCTGGGGCGTGCCCTCTTTCATCATCGGCGACCTTGCGATCTGGGGCCAGGATCGTGACTGGCTGCTGGCAAGGAAAATCGAAGACCTGTGCCACGCCGGCGGTGGAATAGTGATATGACGATGCCCGCTGTGTTTTTTTCACACGGCCAGGAGAGTGGTCCATGGGGCACCAAGATCCGGGCAATGGCCGAAGCCGTGCGCGCGCTCGGATGCCGCGCCGAGAGCGTGGACTACCAGGGCATGGCGGATCCGACGGAGCGGGTCGAAATGCTCATCGCCGCATGCGCCGACCTTACCGAGCCGCTGGTGCTGGTGGGATCGAGCATGGGTGGCCACGTGGCGACGGCAGCCGCCGCCCCGCTCGGGGCGATCGGGCTGTTCGTGCTTGCGCCTGCCTATTACATTGCCGAGCACGAATACCTGACGCCACGGGCGCCCGACATACCGATCGGCATAGTTCACGGGTGGCGCGACGACATCGTGCCGCCGGAAAACAGCATTCGGTTTGCCCGCGAGTGCCACGCGACCCTGCACCTCGTCGATGGAGATCACAGGCTCACGGGCAACATTGATGAGATAATCTACTACCTGACCCGATTCATAATAGACATAAAGAATCACGACACGGGAGGAAAGCAATGAGGACTTTGATCATTCTCGCAGCCGGGTTATTCGTCGTCGGTTGCAGCGGCTCATCCGATGATGAAACGGTTGGGAAAGAAATCGCTGACGATTACAACAAGGCCATGGAGAAGGCGCGCGAAGTAGAAGAAAAGATCCAGCAGCACACGGACGACATCGACGAAGCCATCGAGAAGGCCATGGATGAAGTCGAAGATGCCGTCGAAGACGCCGAAGAAGCGACAGAAGATCATCTGGACTGACGGTCGCTCCATCGAGCGGCTTCCCCGGTTCGCAGCCGAACCATGAACGCAGTCGTACTGATATTCAAGCCCTGGCGGTGGATCGCGGGGAAATTCTTCGCGACCTGGGCCAGACCGGCCATCCAGCCGGACAAACCCGCAGACTACCTGCCCGGCGCCGATTCGGAAATCTGTTACGTGCTCGAGACCGGCGGCCTGGCCGATACCCTGGCTCTGGAGCGCGCATGCAGGATTCACGGCATGCCTTCACCGACCGGCTCACTGGTATTCGGTGATGCCCGCGAGAACCGCCGGATCGTCGTGATGCGCCGGATGCAGGGCTTGCTTTTCCGGCGCAAACGGGCCACGGGTTCGATGCGGCTCAAGCGACTCGTCAAAGCGAGGGGCAACTCGGAAGCCAAGGAATTGTCGCTCATACCGGTTGCCATCTACTGGGGCCGCTCGCCGGATAAGGAAGGTTCCCTCCTGAAGCTCTTGTTCTCGGAAAACTGGGATATGGCCGGGCGCACGCGCAAATTCTTTGCAACCTTGTTTCACGGCAGAAACACGCTTCTGCGGTTCAGCGAGCCGGCGACTCTAAGCTCTATCGTATCGGAGGGCCTCGAACCCGAAGTAGCGTATCGCAAGGTGTCGCGCATCCTCCGTGTCCATTTTCGGCAACGCAGAACCGCAACACTCGGGCCCGACCTTTCACACCGCCGGACGCTGGTCAATCAGGTGATGATGAATGCACGCGTCGGCCACGTCATCAAAGCAGAGAGTAATGACAATCGCGCCCTGCTCGAACGGAAGACGCACAAGGCGCGAAAGTACGCGCAGGAAATCGCCGCACACATTTCCTATCCGACGGTACGCGTAATATTGCTGTTGCTCCGCCGGGTCTGGAACCGGGTATACGACGGCATCGTCCTGAATCACGTCGAGCGCCTCCATCAGGTTGCCCGCGACAAAGAGATCGTCTATGCGCCCTGCCACAGGAGCCATTTCGACTATCTGTTGCTCGGCTACATCGTTCACGAGCAGGGCCTGAGCCTTCCGCACACCGCCGCCGGCATCAACCTGAACATGCCGATCGTTGGCGCGATCCTTCGACGGGGCGGCGCGTTCTATCTGCGGAGAAGTTTCAAGGGCAACCGGCTTTATGCGGCCGTATTCAACGCCTACCTCCACGAGATCCTGAAACGCGGGCACTCCATCGAGTATTTCGTCGAAGGCACGCGCAGCCGTACCGGCAGGCTGCTTGCGCCAAAGGCCGGCATGCTGGCGATGACGGTGCATTCGTATATGCAGAACCCGAGGCGGCCTCTCGTGTTCATGCCCATTTACTTCGGCTACGAAAAACTGATCGAAGGAGACTCGTTCATCAGCGAACTCGGCGGTGCCGAGAAGAAAAAGGAAACACTCGTCGGCCTGATCCGGTCGGTTCGGTCCCTGCGCAAGGACTTCGGCAAGGTCTACGTGAACGTCGGTGAACCGGTGGCGATAGAGCCGATTCTCGATGACCTCAAACCGGACTGGCGCGGGGAGATGGAAAACGAAGAGGAGCGCCCGGCCTGGATGAACGAGATCATCGACGAGCTCGGGGCGAGGATCATGACCGGCATCAACTCTGCCGCTGCAGTGACCCCGATCAGCCTGCTCGCGACGGTGCTTCTTTCCACGCCGAAACAGTCCATCGGCGAGCTGGAGTTGTGCCGGCAACTGGCGATGAGCCTCGACCTGCTCGAAAAATTCAGATACTCGGATTCGGTGACGCTGCCCGACTGGTCGCCTGAGGAGATTATTGCCCACGGCGAAAAACTGGGTGTCATCAGCCGGAGCTCGCATCCGCTCGGCGATGTCCTGCACATGGCCGAGCACGAAGCCGTGCTGATGACCTATTTCAGGAACAATGTGCAGCACCTGTTCGCGATTCCGGCTTCGATCGCCTGCTGTTTCATACAGGGGCGCCGCCTCGAGCATATCGAACTACAGCGGCTTATCCGCCTCATATACCCGTTCATGAAAGAGGAGCTCTGCCTCAAGTGGGAATACGAGGAGATCGACGACGTTACGACGGCGGGAATCAAGGCCTTGCTTGACCTGGAGATCCTCACTCGTAGCAAGGACGGCAAGGCGCTCATCCGGCCGCCGGCCGGCTCCGGCAAGGCGTATCAACTGTTGATGCTGGGACAATCGATGGTGCCCATGTTGCAGCGTTTCTATCTTGTGATATCACTGCTGGTCGAGCATGGTTCGGGGGTCCTGTCCCGCGCGAGGCTGGAGCGGCTCTGTCAACAAAGCGCACAGCGCCTGACGATGATCTACGGCCTGCATTCTCCGGACTTTTTCGACAGGGCGCTGTTTCACGATTTCATCCGGACCTTGCGCGAACAAAGGGTATTGCGCCGAAATGACGATGGCCTGCTCGAGTTCGATGAGGACATCACCAGCATCGGGGAAGATGCCCGGCTCGTCCTGGGCGAGGAGATTCGTCACAGTATTCTGTCGCTGACATTCTCGGACGGTGGAAAAGGTCGTGGCACATGAAGGTTGCATCGTTTTACCGGTTTCTCGATGTGGAGAATCCCGAAGATGTTCGGTCGTCACTGCAGAAGCTGTGCGACGACAACGAGTTGCTGGGCACGATCGTGGTCGCGGAGGAAGGCGTGAACGGGACGCTCGCGGGCGGGCATGATGCGATCGAGACCGTATTCACACGGCTTGGCCAGGCGCTTGGCCTGAAAGAACCTTTAGAAGCACGGTGGACGCAGGCCGAGGAAGTCCCGTTTCGCCGTATGCGGGTGCGCCTCAAGAAAGAGATCGTCACGCTCGGCAGGCCGGATATCAAACCGCAGCGCAAGACGGGCACGCACGTGCCGCCGGACGAGTGGAACGCGCTCATTGACGATCCGGATACGCTGGTGATCGATACCCGCAATCGCTACGAGGTCGAGGTTGGCACCTTTCGGAATGCAACCGATCCGGGCACGGACAGCTTCCGCCAGTTTCCGGAGTTTGCGAAACGGCTGGCCGAGGCCGGCAAGCACAGGCCACTGGCGATGTTTTGCACCGGCGGGATACGCTGTGAGAAGGCGAGCGCGCTGATGCTCGAATTCGGATTCAGTGAGGTCTATCAGCTTGACGGTGGCATTCTCAACTACCTGGAGCAGGCCGACGATGGGGATGCACACTGGAATGGCGAGTGTTTTGTATTCGACAGCCGCGTGGCCGTCGATCGCGACCTCGCCGACGGCGGTTACGTCCAGTGTCACGCCTGCCGGCGGCCTTTGAGCGGCGAGGACCTGAAGTCATCCGATTATCGGGAAGGTGTCTCCTGCCCGCGATGCGTCGGCGATCTGGATGAGGAACGGGCGGGACGGCTCGAGGAACGCCGCCGCCAGATGGAACTCGCGCGGGCGCGCGGCGAAGCGCACATCGGCACCGTGCTGCCGAAAACCAAGCCGAACGCCGGGTAGCGAGGCCAGAGGACGTAAGACCTTCTAGGCGTCGAGGTCGGGGATCAGCTCGCTCTCGAGCGCCGCGATCATGTCTTTGAGAATAAGACGGCGTTTCTTCAGCCGGCGAATACGAAGCTGATCGACGAGGGGATCATGTGAGAGCCGATCGATCAGGTCGTCCAGGTCGCGATGGCTGATACGCAATTCCCTTAACCTCGCGAATTCTTTGAATGATTCGGTATCGACTTTGTCGTTCATACCCGCTGGCGAAGATACGGACCCGGTGCTTTCGGTTTCCATACCCGCATATTAGCGCAGTTGGCCGCGAATGTTATGCGCTTTTGCCAACCATCCCGAGCCAGTCCCGATCGCCCGGTCCCGCGACCAGGAAATGCGGGTTCAGGATTTCGGATTTGCTGTTATAAGACAACGGCTTACCGTCCAGCGTCAGCACCGACCCGCCGGCCTGTTCCACGACCGCCTGGGCGGCGGCGGTGTCCCACTCCGAAGTCGGGCCGAGCCTCGGATAGACGTCCGCTGCACCTTCGGCGACCAGGCAAAACTTCAGTGAGCTGCCAACGGGATGCAATTCGTAGTCGCCGAGCTTTTCGAGGAAGTCATCCAGGCTGGATCCCCTGTGGGACCGGCTGCCGACGACGCGTGCAGGTTGAGCAGTCCTTTCGGCGACGCGAATTTTCGCCGGGGCAGAACCCGTGCTGCGCCGCTCGGCCCCGTAACCGGCGCAGCCGATATAGGTCCTGTGCTTTACCGGCACGTGCACGACGCCGAATACGGGGCGATGCCTGTCGACCAACGCTATATTAACTGTGAACTCACCATTTCGGCTGACGAACTCCTTCGTGCCGTCGAGCGGATCGACGAGCCAGTAGGTATCCCACCGGGACCGCTCTGGAAATTCGGGCAGGCCGGACTCCTCGGACAAAACCGGTATATCCGGCGTCAGCGCCCGGAGTCCGCGGTCAATTCGCCGATGCGAGGCCATGTCCGCCTGGGTCAGCGGCGACGCGTCGGCCTTTTCTTGTACATCGAAATCGGTCGCGTAAACTTCGAGGATCGCGTCACCTGCCTCGATGGCGAGGGCGACCACCGGTTCGATGAATTGCCGTGGGTCCATGGAGATCTCTGTCTGCCGGCCGGGCGCGCAGTATAAATCAGCAACGATGAAAATTGATCCCAGGCAAGCGCTTCGAAACTGCGACACCCTCATGCTGGACATGGACGGGACGGTGCTGGACCTGGCGTTCGACAACTACGTCTGGCAGGAACTGGTGCCGGCGCAGTACGCGAGACAATCGGACATCAGCGACGAGGAGGCGCGTGCGTACCTGTACTCGAGGTATCGAACCTTACAGGGCAAGCTCGACTGGTATTGCATCGATCACTGGCGCGACCAGCTCGGCCTCGACCCCATCGCAATTCACCGCAGGGCCACCGACCGGATCAACTACCTTCCCGGCGCACGGCGCTTCCTGGAAACTATGTCGAAAAGGGAGGTTCGCCTCCTGCTGGTCACCAACTCTCACCGCGAAACGCTGGCGCTCAAAACGGAAGTAACCGGAGTCACCGATTTTTTTGATGAGGTCTACACCTCGCACGACATAGGGCATGCGAAAGAGGACCAGCCGTTCTGGGAGGCTTTGCAACGAGCTGAATCGTTCGATCCCTCGAGTACGCTCTTCATTGACGACAATCCCGCCGTCTTGAGAAGTGCCCGCCGGTTCGGCGTCGAAATGTTGCTGACTGTGACCAGACCCGATACATCGGCACCCCTCCGAGACGGCAACGAATTCACAGGCGTCCGCGGCGTCGTCGACCTGCTGCGCTAAGCACATGTGACACGGCGCCCGGCACCATCTACATTGTTGATGGCCGAATCCGCTTAGCCGCTACGACTGAGTCTTCTTGCCGTTTCCATTGCGCCTCTTCCGACCCGGCTTCTTGGTGCCCGGTCGCTTGCGCTTGGTGCTGGGTCGACTCTTCTTCTTTCTGGGTGCCGGCCTTTTGAGCTCGGGGAGCAGGGCCGGGTCATATTTCGCGACCGGAATCTTGTGGCCGATGAATTCCTCGATGTCCGGAAGATACATTGCATAGGTTTCGCAGCCGAAACTTATCGCGTCGCCCGATGCGCCGGCGCGCGCTGTGCGGCCGATCCGGTGAACGTAGTCTTCGCGGTCCTGGGGCAGGTCGTAATTGATGATGTACTGGACGTCCGGAATGTGCAGCCCACGGGATGCGACGTCGGTGCCGATCAGCACGGGCAGTTCACCGCTTTGGAAGCGCATCAGCATGCTGAGGCGCTTCTTCTGCGGCACATCGCCGGATATCGCGCTGGCATCGATGTCGTTCGCCTGCAAGAAGGCCTGTAACCGCTCTGCTTCTCTTTTGGTATTTACGAACACCATGATGCGGCTCGCGCCCATCTCGCGAATCAAGCCGACCAGCAGGGGCATCTTTTCCTTGTTCGACGGAAAGAAGATCGCCTGCCTGACGCGATCAACCGTAACCTTGTCCGGCTCGATGCGGATCAGATCCGGCTCGTTCATGTGCTCGTAGGCGAGTTCCATGACACGATGCGAAAGCGTGGCCGAGAACAGCATGCTGAGCCGCTTCTCGGGCTTGGGCAGGCGCCTGAGAAGGTACCGAATGTCCTTGATGAAACCCAGGTCGAACATCCGGTCCGCCTCGTCGAGCACGGCGACCTGGACGCGGTTCAGCTTGAATACGCCCTGCTTGAAGTAATCGATGATCCTGCCTGGCGTGCCGATCAGGACATCCACGCCGCTCCCGATATGGCGGCGCTGTTTTTCATAATCGGTGCCGCCGAAAGCGAGCGCGACAGTGAATTCCGTGTGCCTGCCCAGCGTCTCCGCGTCCTTGGCGATCTGTACGGCCAGCTCTCGTGTCGGCGCCAGAATGAACACCCTGGGCTGCTTGTCCTCATCGAGCTTGACCGGCGTATTCAGCAGCATCTGATAGGCGGCTATCAGGAATGCGGCCGTCTTGCCCGTGCCCGTCTGCGCCTGGCCTGCAACGTCCCGCCCTTCGAGCGCGATCGGCATCGCGGTGGCCTGAATGGGTGTGCAGTATTCGAAGCCGGCATCGCGTATGCCGGCCCGCATGCTGTCATGCAGCGGAAGTTCGTCGAATCTTAGGTCGCTCAGATGGTTATCGGTCATACGCCGTAATCGGAAAATGTGGGTTAAAGACTTGCAAAATGCCTCGCGAAGGGGTCAAATTGGCTCAGTATCGACGCGACAACCGTCGCATCTGCCACTCGCCACCGTCGAAATCCAAGAGAAGCCGCGATAAAGCTGCGACATATTGCCTGATTGAGCAGGCAGCGTCATCCATTTTGCGAAGTTGGAAAATACTCGACACAGGCGAGCAATGCCGATATCGACGACGTCATTCGATAGGAGGGAATAGCCGGTGAGCGACAGAATCGTCCACACCAATGATGACAACTTTGAGGCAGACGTTCTCAATTCCGACAAAACGATTTTGGTCGACTTCTGGGCGGAATGGTGTGGCCCGTGCAAAATGATTGCACCGCTTCTCGACGAAGCTGCCGAACAGTACGCCGACAGGCTTACAGTGGCCAAGCTGAACATCGACGAAAACCCGAATACACCTGCCAAATACCAAATTCGCAGCATTCCGACACTGATGCTGTTCAAGGACGGCGCAGTGCGTGCACAAAAACTCGGCGCGATGCCGAAGAAGGACTTAACTGACTTTCTGGAAACCAATCTGTGAGAGGATACTTGGGTAATTCAACAAGAAGCCGACCGAAGCAGTCGGCTAAATCAAAGAGTTCGGGCGGGCAATCGAACCGCCGGCGGCGGCGCAGAAGTAATTACGATGATTATCCCGATGACGATGGCAGTCTCGAGATAATACCGCCGGAGCAGCTCGAGCAAAGCAAAGACATCATGAACCTGACGGAACTCAAGAACCGTCCGGCGGCCGATCTCGTCGAACTCGGCGAGTCGCTGGGCCTTGATAGTCTGGCGCGTTCTCGCAAACAGGACATCATCTTTTCCATTCTCAAGGCACACGCCAAGAATGGTGAGGACATCTATGGCGACGGCGTGTTGGAGATTCTGCAGGACGGCTTCGGCTTCCTTCGATCGGCCGACAGCTCGTACCTCGCGGGACCGGACGACATATATGTCAGTCCCAGCCAGATTCGACGGTTCAATCTCCGCACCGGGGACACCGTATCAGGCCTGATTCGGCCGCCGAAGGACGGCGAGCGATACTTCGCGCTTCTCAAGGTCGGGCAGATTAATTTCGACGCACCGGAAAACACCAAGAGCAAGGTGCTGTTCGAGAACCTGACGCCGCTTTTCCCGCGCGATCGCCTGGTACTCGAGCAGGGGAACGGCAGCACCGAGGACCTGACGGCCCGAATCATCGACATGGTCGCGCCGATCGGCAAGGGACAGCGCGGCCTCATCGTTTCGCCGCCAAAAGCCGGCAAGACGATTCTCTTGCAAAACATCGCGTCCGCTATCTCGGCGAACGCGCCGGACGTTACCCTGATCGTGCTCCTGATCGACGAAAGGCCGGAGGAAGTCACGGAGATGATACGCACCGTGCGCGGCGAGGTCGTGTCCTCGACATTCGACGAGCCGGCAAGCCGGCACGTTCAGGTTGCCGAGATGGTCATCGAAAAGGCCAAGCGACTCACGGAGCACAAGAAGGACGTCGTCATACTCCTCGACTCGATAACGCGGCTGGCGCGAGCGTACAACACCGTTGTGCCTTCATCGGGCAAGGTATTGACCGGCGGGGTCGATGCGAACGCGCTGCATCGACCAAAACGATTCTTCGGTGCCGCGAGAAACATCGAGGAGGGCGGAAGCCTGACGATTCTCGCAACAGCGCTGGTCGACACCGGATCCAAGATGGACGAGGTGATCTACGAGGAGTTCAAGGGCACGGGCAATATGGAGATCCACCTGGATCGGCGCATCTCCGAAAAACGCGTATTCCCGGCGATCAATATCAACCGGTCGGGCACGCGCAAGGAAGAGTACCTGACGGAAACCGAAGAGCTGCAGAAGATGTGGGTGCTCAGAAAAGTATTGCACCCGATGGACGAACTTGCCGCCGTCGAGTTCCTGCTGTCCAAGATGCAGGACACCAAGACCAATGCCAAGTTCTTCGAGGCGATGAAGCGATAATCTGGACAATGCGCGAGATCGCCCGGGACCTGCTGCAATATTCCGGCTAGATGGGCGCTCACGTGCGTCGCCTCGTTCTCGTCTGCGGCTTGTTGCTCGCGGCGTCGGCTTCCCACGCCGCCAGGCCGGAGATGCGGGCCTACCCATTGTCTGTTGCGCCACGACTCGATGGCGTGGTTGCCGGCGATGCCGCCTGGGGCGCGGTAACACCCGCCAACGGTTTCTGGCAGGTCCGGCCGGATGAAGGCCAGCCGGCGACTCAGAGAACCGACGTTTTTGTAGGTTTCACCGCCGATTCCCTTTATATCGGGGTAATCTGTTACGACGACGAGCCCGGGGCGATCATCGTTACCGACAGCCGCCGGGACTCGTCGCTGGAAGACACGGATAGTTTTCAGGTCATTCTGGACAGCTTTCGCGACAGGCAAAACGGTTTCGTCTTCGGCACGAATCCCGCAGGCATCGAATACGATGGCCAGGTGGTAAAGCAGGCCGCGGAAGTGTTCGGCACGGGCGGGTTCAACCTGAACTGGGACACGAGCTGGTCGGTCAATGCAACGATCTCGGACCTGGGTTGGAGCGCGGAGATGGAGATACCGTTCAGATCGCTGCGCTATGGCGCCGAAGACGTCCAGACCTGGGGCGTCAACTTCCAGCGCAATATTCGCCGCAACAACGAAGTCGCATACTGGTCGCCCCTGTCCCGTCAACACAATCTGCATCGCATTGCCGACGCTGGCACGATCGAAGGCCTCGAGCTGCCGCCTCAGAGAAATCTGAAAGTCACACCCTACGTTCTCGGTCAGGCGGCGCGAGGCGGCGCTCTGCCCGCCGGCACTCACTACGACGAAGAAGTCGGCTTCGACATCAAGTACTCGGTCACGCCGAGCCTCACACTGGATCTGACTTACAACACGGACTTCGCGCAGGTGGAAGTGGACGAGCAACAGGTAAACCTCGATCGCTTTAGTTTGTTTTTTCCGGAGAAGCGCCCGTTCTTCCTGGAGAATGCGGGTCAGTTCACGGTAGGCAACGATGAGGAGGTGGAGTTGTTCTTCAGCCGGCGAATCGGCATCACCAGCGATGGTGAGCCTATTCCGATCGGTGCGGGAGTTCGCTTGTCCGGCAAGGTAAGCGATGCCACCAACATCGGGCTCCTGTACATGCGGACCGAAGCCGTCCCCGGCGTTGCGCCGGCGAACGACTACGCCGTCGCCCGCGTCAGTCAGGAGTTCGCGAACCGCTCGTCGATCGGCGGCCTGTTCATCGACCGCAGCGGCGATGGCAGCCTGCTGCCCGCCGGCGCTGACGACTACAACCGGACCTATGCGATCGACGGCCGCTGGGGCCTCGGCGAACACATCGACTTCGAAGCATGGGCGGCCCGGACTGCCACGCCCGGCCTTTCGGGAAGGGACGACGCCTTTTCGGTCGACGCGAATTACAGCTCGGGAGAATGGTCGTCGAGCCTCGGGTATACCGAGGTCGGAGCGGACTTCAACCCCGAAGTCGGATTTTTGACCCGTGATGACTACCGGCGGTACAGCGGATTCATCATGCGCCGCATCAGGCCCGAAGATCTCTGGGGGCTTCACGAGCTGCGTCCGCACATCTGGTATCGCGGATTCTGGGATTTCGACGGCTTCCAGGAAACGGGTTTCCTGCATATAGACAATCACTGGGAATGGAAAAGCGGTATGGAATTTCATACCGGCGTCAATTTTACGCGCGAGGGTGTTAAGGATGCATTCGAGATCGACAATGGTGTAATAGTCGAACCCGGCACCTACAAACACGAGGAATTGCAGCTCGTATATTTCACGAACCAGTCGGCGCCGCTGAGTGCCAGACTCCGCGCAGTGATCGGCGGATTTTTTGGCGGCGACAAAACCACCTTGCGGCCATCGTTACGCTACCGGATCGGTGAGACGTTCAGCACCGAATTGTCGTGGAGCTACAATGACATCCGTTTGCCCGTCGCAAACGGGGATTTCGAGGTGAATCTGGCCCGCCTGCGAATCTCCTACTCGTTCACGCCGAAAATTTTGTTGCAGGCGCTGGTTCAATATGATGACCGGAACGACATCACCGCTGCCAACCTGCGGTTTTCGTGGTTGCAATCGGCCAATGCCGGGCTGTTCGTCGTTTACAACGAGATCGACAGGCATGGCATCGGCGGTCGGACGGGACGCGGGCGCGAGTTCATCATCAAATACAGCCGCATATTCGACTTACTGAATTAGAACCTATCTCAAAATACCCCGTGAGCCGCCACGCGGTATTCTGAGATAGGTTCTAG